>JAUXSK010000023.1 GCA_030679995.1 Candidatus Moraniibacteriota bacterium | reverse complement strand
TACGCAGGCATTCTTTGATTTTACGCATGGACACTTGTCTTACCGGCATTTCATTCCCCCGCCAAAATCGCGGGAGGATGCGCGGCCTCCTGGTTCATGCGCAACATCTCTTCTTTACTGATTTCTATTTCGCTAAGTCGTGACCGCTCATTTCGGTCGATGCCCAAAATCGGTCACGACTTAGCGAAACAGCCGGTCACGATAGACCGAAATCACTGGTCACGACTTAGCGAAATGACCGGTCACGATGGGCCGAAATACGCAGGTGTAGGCAAAACCCATTTGGCGATTGCCTTGGGTTATCGGGCGGCGCAGGCTGGTATCAAGACACGCTTTACCACTGCGGCTGATCTGTTGCTGACACTAACCACCGCGCACATGCAGAATCAGCTGAAAAGCGTCATGCATCGGGCCATCAACAGTTATCGCCTGCTCATCATCGACGAAATCGGGTATTTGCCGATGAACCGCGAGCAGGCCAACCTGTTCTTCCAGGTGATCGCGGCGCGCTACGAAAAAGGCAGTTTGATCGTCACCAGCAACTTGCCGTTCGGTCAATGGGATATGACCTTCGCTCAGGATGCCACGCTGACTGCGGCACTGCTCGATCGCCTGCTGCACCACGCGCGCATCGTGCCGATTGCCGGCGAAAGCTATCGTCTCAAAAACCAGCGTGCGGCAGGAATGGTTAAGGGTAAACGGGAGGCTGCTATAGTCGTTTGAACAGTTTACGGAAGCATTAGGGGTGTATCAAAATTAAATCGGCGTTTGCAGGAAAAGTGTATCAATTTTAAATCGGCATTGACACGCGTAGCCGTGCGGGCAAACGAGCTCACCCTTGACCACGCCGAATAATCGGCAGATGGCGGGACGTACCTCATAGACTGAACATTGCTTGGTTTCGGTGTCGAGCAATGGGCAGGTGTATATCCCTTGCTTCAGGTTATCTTGCATCTGCTGTTTGACATCCTCTGCGGTGTGGCCGGAAGCCTTGATACAGCGCATATATTCCAACCGCGACAATTTGACCGGCCCGCAGCAATCGAAGCAACCCTCCTTGCACTGGAAGGTGGGCAGGCCGCTCAAAAGCGCGTCTATCTTCGCCAGTTTTGTAGTGTTGTTCATTATCGATCCTGATTAAAAAGTAGCCGGAGTATCGTACAACAATCCACTCCCTGTAACACACAAAAAACAGGGGAGCCGAAGCTCCCCTGTTTTTCTACATCAACTGCTTTAGCTTTTGTTTGATGGGTATCGCTTGCGCTCAACCCATCCTGCGCGAGCTCAGGGAAGCCTTGCCGAAGGATGCCAACCCCTCCCACGCGAGTTGTTCAAAAGAACGCTTTCAGGATCAGGGCAACTATACCGCCCAGCACGATGCCAAGCATGTATTTATGCATCTGCAACTCCATCTTGATTGGCGTAAGCTCTTTCTGCAACGTTAGCTCAAGATCCATCTTGGTCAACAATTCCTGATCTGCGACAGCGCCTTGATAGGCGTTTGCAATGCCTTTAGCTTTTTCATCGTCAAAGCCACATTTTTTTAGCGTCTCGACGAATTTCAGCGTATCGAACGTGACAGTGCTCATGAGCGTCTCCTTTAGCAACAGGGTGGATTGTAGCAAGAATAAATGTTGTTGGCGCGCAAAAAAACAGGGGAGACCGGAGCCTCCCCTGTTTATGCATCAACTACCGTTTGCCGTTAACCAATGACTTGGTTGGCGTTAACCAGCGGCTTATGTCACCGTATTTTGGTGACTTAGCCGAATGGCTATGCAAAGCTGTTTGCCAACCTAGTCAGATGGCTATGCAAAGCTGTTTGATGGGTATCGGCTACGCCTCAACCCATCTTGCCGTAGGGTG
>JAUXSK010000016.1 GCA_030679995.1 Candidatus Moraniibacteriota bacterium | reverse complement strand
GTGTTGGCTTCGGGACAATGATTATGTGTTAATTTCTGGGCCGCCTTTGCCAATGTTGCTATCAGGCATTTATCAAGCGCTTGGAGTCCCGATTCGGCTGGTGAGAATCGGAAAACGGACGTTTTCCCAAGAGTATGGAATGTCGTCCGCGCTTAAAGGGGTGCAAGACAGAGTCTCGACACACTGGTTTATGGTCCGCGGTATTCCTTATCGGGATTCCGTGAATAAAGTACTGGATGATCAGAAGGCCCTTCTGTTGGGAATTGAGCACGTGCCAAACCTTGCAGAAATGATGTGGTGCGTCGCCGCTTGCAAAGCGGTGCATAATGTCAAACTTCTTCCACATATCCTTGTGCGGACAGCTTCGACCTTGAACGGTAATTCCCTGCATGTCGGGGAAGTTACCGATGATGGTATGGTTATCGGCAGTTCCTGGCGCACTTTTAAAAGTATCGTCTTGGGCATCGCGTCTGCCCGGAAATGAGAATGCTGCTTGTGATGTATTGGCCTTCGGCGAAGATTTTTTTCGCCGAAGGCTGTTTTTTTAAAAAAACAGATGTTGCTTTGGAAAGAATGTAGTATAATCAAAAGATAAAGTATCGACGCATAATTTGTTGAAAATATTATGGACATCGAGATTAAAATTGAAAACAAGACTGTGGAAATCGGTCTTTTGGAAGGAAAGAAATTTTTGGATAAGGTTGCTATCGCCGAAGAATACCGGCTTTCCGAAGATTTGTTGCCGGCAATCGACAATCTGTTGAAAAAAAACAAGCTGGAGGCGCGGAATATCGGCAAAATGGTCTTAAAATCCGATTTGGGCGAAAATTTCACTACCCATCGCATCGCCGCCGCGGTCACTAACGCTTTCAATTGGGCGATAAAGAACCAATAAAATAATTAAAGTCGCGGATAAATAAATATTTTTGTGGCTAGTCTGTGGATAACTGGGCGATTGAAATGTAAATAAAATGATTTTTTAGGATGAAATGGCTGTAATAAGCCGTTTTTATTTAGGGACTTGACTATCGCCAAAAAAGAGATTCTCTTCTTGACAAGGTTGGAAAAACCGTTATAATTAGCAATACATTTGTCAATCCCGCCATAGCGCGGGAAGACTCCTATCTTCATGAACTAGGTCCGAGGGGTGATAATTTCCGTGCAATAAACGGGTAATTAGGAAAAAGGCTTGCAAAAGACAATCTAATAATTTAATACATAACTCGTAAATCTCATTCATATCACTTGTTCCTAAGACTCTTAGCGGAACAAGGGATAGAATAATGAGAGTATTTTTATGCTTAAAGTTCCAAAAACTTTGAAGGTGAAAGACACTTTCAGCTCAGGATCTTCTTTGTCGAAAAGAAAATTCTTCAAACCGATGGCGATGGTTTCGCTACCGAACCTGATCGAAGCCCAATTGAATTCATATGATTGGTTGTTGGAAAAAGGCATAAAGGAACTTTTATTGGAAATAAATCCGATTACCGACTTCACCGGCAAGGACTTGGAGTTGTCTTTTGAAGACTATTATCTGGATGAGCCGAAATATGACGAGGTGACCGCCAAGAACAAAAATATTTCCTATGAGGCGCCTCTGCGTTGCAAGGTTCGCCTAATTATCAAAAAGACCGGAGAAATCAAGGAACAGGAGATCTATTTAGGCGATTTCCCGATTATGACTGAGCGCGGAACATTCATTATTAACGGTGTGGAAAGAGTCGTTGTCAGCCAGTTGATCCGCAGTCCGGGTGTTTTCTTCACGATGGACTATCAGAAAGGCCGTCGTTTGTTCGGTGCGAAAATCATTCCGAATCGGGGAGCTTGGCTTGAAATTGAAACCGATTTTGAAGGCGTGATGTATGTGAAAATAGATCGGAAAAGGAAGGTTTCCCTGACTTCATTGCTCAGGGCTTTCGGTTATGCGACTGACAAGGAATTACATGATATTTTTTCCGATGCTGACAGGGGCGATATCAGCTATATCACGGAATCTATCCGCAAGGATGCCGCTAAAGATCAATTGGAAGGGTATAAAGAAGTATATAAAAGGATCAGGCCGGGTGATTTGGCGACTGCTGAGAATGCGCGTCAGATGATTGACTCGATGTTTTTCAATTTTGAGAAATATGATTTCGGCAGCGTGGGCCGGTATCGCTTAAATCAGCGGTTGGAAACCGATTTGGAAAATAATGAAGAAAA
This sequence comes from Candidatus Moraniibacteriota bacterium, assembly GCA_030679995.1. GTDB lineage: Bacteria > Patescibacteriota > Minisyncoccia > Moranbacterales > UBA2206 > JAUXSK01. The sequence goes on along the minus strand of JAUXSK010000016.1, from coordinate 47,906 downwards.
CCGTGTTTTATTGCGCGATGATTTGATTGCGATCGTTAAAGAAATCATCAAACTAAACAATGATCCGACAGCGCAGGCGGATGATATTGACCATTTGGGTAACCGTCGCGTGCGGGCCGTGGGTGAATTGGTGCAGAACAAATTGCGCGTCGGTTTCGCCAGGATGTCACGGAATATCAAGGACCGGATGAGTACTTGCGATATCGAGACTGTCGTGCCGGGACAATTGATCAATTCGCGCCCGATTGCGGCCGCTATCAAGGAATTTTTTGCCAGTTCCCAATTATCACAGTTTATGGACCAGGTCAATCCGTTGGCGGAATTGGAGCATAAGCGCCGTCTATCAGCTATGGGACCAGGCGGTCTTACGCGGGAGCGGGCCGGATTCGAAGTTCGCGACGTCCATCATTCCCACTACGGACGGATTTGTCCGGTAGAGACTCCAGAAGGTCCGAACATCGGTTTGGTTGGCCATCTGGCGACTTATGCCAAAATCAACGAATATGGTTTCTTGGAAACCCCGTATCTCAATGTGTATACCGAAATTGAAAATAACGCGGAAAGACTTTTGAATAGGATTTTGCGCGAAGATATGGCTGGCGCCAAGGCTGGAGCTTTGATCGATGAAAAATTGGCGGCTGAAATCGCCAAAAATAAGCAGATAAAAGCGGTCAAAATAAAACCATGGGTCAGTCGTGAAATTGAATATGTGAACGCTACTAAAGAAGACAGAAAGACAATCGCGCACGCCAATATCAATATCGATGCGCACGGCAATATCTTGGATGAAGTCGTGGGTGCTAGGGTGAAAGGAAATGCGACTGAAATCGAAGCTATAAAGCTCGACTATATCGATGTGTCAGCCAAGCAGATGATTTCCGTGGCGACTTCGCTTATCCCTTTCTTGGAGCACGATGATGCCAACCGGGCCTTGATGGGTTCGAATATGCAGAGACAGGCTGTGTCATGCGTCAAACCGCAAGCCCCATTGGTCGGGACTGGAATCGAAGACAAAGCGGCGGCTGATTCTGGACAGGTTGTGATTGCTAAATTCTCCGGAGAAGTTGTTGAAGTCGATGCCGATCATATCATAGTGAAGGAAGAGGCGCCCGTTTCAGCTAAAAAACCTTTTATTAAGCGGGAATATCGCTTGCAGAGTTTTGTGAAATCAAATGCTTTCACTTCAATGAACCAAGTGCCGCGCGTAAGAAAAGGACAAATGGTTGAGAAGGGCGGATTATTAGCTGACGGAGCTTCGACTGATCACGGTGAATTGGCTTTGGGCCAGAATATTACGATCGCTTTCATTCCGTGGGAAGGATCGAATTATGAAGATGCTATTATCCTTTCAGAAAAATTAGTGCAAGACGATCGGTATAGCTCCATCCATATCGAGGATTTTTCCATCGATGTGCGCGATACCAAGCTTGGACCGGAAGTGATTACGCGTGATATTCCGAATATCGGCGAGGAAAGATTGAAAAATTTGGACGAAACGGGAATTATCCGCATCGGAGCGGAAGTTTCCTCCGGGGATATCCTGATCGGAAAAATTTCTCCTAAGGGAGAAGGTGATTTGACTTCAGAAGAAAGATTGTTGCGTGCTATTTTTGGAGAAAAATCGCGTGACGTAAAAGACAGTTCGCTCTATCTGCCGCATGGGGAATATGGCAAGGTTGTCGATATCAAGATATTTTCCCGCGAACAAGGGGATAAGCTTCCAACAGGCGTCATCCAACAGATCCAAGTTTCAGTCGCTCAGTTGAAAAAAATCTCAGTGGGGGATAAATTAGCCGGACGTCATGGAAACAAGGGTGTGATTTCAAGAATAGCGCCGGTTGAAGATATGCCGTATTTGCCGGACGGAACTCCAGTGGATATGATTTTGAATCCGTTGGGTATCGCTTCCAGAATGAATATCGGACAGATCTTGGAAACCCATCTGGGTTGGGCGGCTTTGAAATTGGGATATACGGTGGCTACTCCGGCCCTGGAGGGTGTGACTGAGGAACAGATCAAGGATGAACTTAGGGCGGCCGGATTGCCGGAAAGCGGAAAGATCAAATTGGTTAACGGACGGACTGGAGAAAAGTTTGATAATGAATCGACAGTCGGTGTCCAATATATAATGAAATTGCATCATTTGGTCGATGATAAGATCCATATGCGCTCAATCGGACCATACTCCCTGATTACCCAGCAACCGTTGGGAGGAAAGGCGCAGTTTGGCGGACAGAGATTCGGAGAAATGGAAGTGTGGGCGCTGGAAGGTTATGGCGCGGCTTACACTTTGCAGGAAATGCTTACGATCAAGTCTGACGATGTGATGGGAAGAAGCAAAGCTTACGAATCCATTATTAAAGGTGAAATGATAAAGAGCCCCAATCTTCCGACTTCTTTTAACGTATTGGTGAATGAATTGAAAGGTTTGGCATTGAATGTAGAACTCATCGGCGTTAAACAGGAAGAAGAGGATATTGAAGATGATTATCACTCATCCCGAGGGTAAATTTATAATTTCCTAACTTATAAATAAATATTTTACTTTCCTATTTTTTAAGAACTCATTCATTGCGAATCGTTTAAAATTAAAAATCGGAAATTAAAAATTCACAAATTATGGATCCTATCACAAAAGTAAGTGATTTCAACAGTGTGCGGCTCAAGCTGGCTGGTCCTAGCCAGATATTGGAATGGTCCCACGGGGAAATCACCAAGCCGGAGACAATCAACTATCGGACCCAGCGCTATGAAAAGGACGGTCTTTTCTGCGAGAAAATTTTCGGGCCGTCCCGTGATTGGGAATGTTACTGCGGAAAATACAAGAGGATCCGGTATAAGGGTATCGTTTGTGACAAGTGCGGAGTGGAAGTCACCCGTTCCAGCGTGCGAAGGGAGCGGATGGGCCATATCCAATTGTCAGTGCCTGTTTCCCATATCTGGTTTTTGCGCGGAGTGCCTTCAAAAATCGGATTAGCTCTAGGAATGAGCCCACAAGAATTGGAAAAAGTGATTTATTTCTCAAACTACATCATTTTGAGCGTGGATGAGGAAGCGCGAGAAAAAGCTTTGGCCCAATTGGAACAAGAATTCAAGGCCAAACAGAAAGAAATTTCCAAACTTGACGGTGACGCGAAAGAAAACAAGACGGAAGAGCTGAAAGGAATTTACCGAACTGCCAAAGAAGAAATCAAGGGATTGCAGAGGTTCCAAATCATTTCCGAAGTCGAATATTTCAATCTGTCGACCAGATACGGGCAGGTTTTTTCAGCGAGCATCGGAGCGGAAGCGATCCGGAAAATTTTGGAAAATCTGGATATGAAAGCGGAAATCGATCTGTTGAAAAAGGACTTGGCTAATGATGAAATCGTCGACAAGAAAAAAATTCTCAAGAGAATCAAGTTATTCCAGGGATTTATCAACGCCGAACTTAGATTGGAATGGATGTTACCGACGGTCATACCGGTTATCCCGCCGGATTTGCGGCCGATGGTGGCTTTAGATGGCGGACGGTTCGCGACATCCGATTTGAATGATTTGTATCGGAGGATTATCAACCGGAACAACCGTCTGCGAAAATTGATTGAAATCGGAGCGCCGGAAGTGATTACTAGGAATGAAAAGAGGATGCTGCAGGAGGCGGTGGATGCTTTGTTTGACAACAGCGCGCGGCGCGGCCAGGTCAGTGTGACAGCCTCAACCGGACAAAGAAGGGCTTTGCGGTCTTTGGCGGACACTCTGAAAGGAAAACAAGGACGTTTCAGGCAGAATTTGCTGGGAAAGCGCGTGGATTATTCCGGTCGTTCAGTTATCGTGGTCGGTCCGAAATTGAAATTGCACCAGTGCGGATTGCCAAAGAAGATGGCGTTGGAACTTTTCAAACCGTTTATCATCAATAAGCTTATCGAAAGGGAATTGGCGTATAATGTCCGCAGTGCCGGCAAGATGGTGGAGGGCGAAAGTGAAGAGGCTTATGAAATTCTAGATGAAATTATTTCCCATCACTATGTGATGTTGAACCGCGCCCCGACCTTGCACAGGCTTTCAATCCAGGCCTTCCAGCCGGTTTTGATCGAAGGCAAGGCTATACAGCTACATCCGATGGTTTGTTCAGCTTTCAATGCCGACTTCGATGGTGACCAGATGGCGGTACATGTCCCGTTGACGGATAAAGCTAGGTGGGAAAGTGAAAACCTGATGCTTTCTAAGAGGAATCTACTAAAACCGGCGAGCGGTGAACCGATCATTTCTCCAACTTTGGATATGGTATTGGGATGTTATTATATTACGCACATCCTGAAGGGCGCCAAGGGCGAAGGCCGGGCTTTCTCAAGTTTTGATGAAGCTATTATGGCCTATGAATTGGGCCAGGTCGATGTGCGGTCGGCAATCAAAGTCCTGTATGAAGGTAAAATTTTGGAAACTTCCATTGGCAGGATCAAACTCAATGAAATCATTCCGGACGGAATAGAATATGTCAATTATGAAATGACCAAGAAGGAATTGAAAATGCTTGTGGCTAAAGTTTTGGAAACTTGCGGGGCGGAGGAAACCGCGTTGTTTGCTGATGAAATCAAGAATCTCGGATTCGCTTCAGTCACCAAATCCGGAATTTCCTGGGGTATGGATGACTTGACTGTCCCTGCGTCAAAAAAGGATATTATGAATGATGCCGAGGCGGGAGTCGAAGTCATCAAACAACAATTCAATATGGGACTTTTGACGGAAAGTGAGAGAAAAGGCCAAGTTATCGAAATTTGGAATAACGCTAAGAATAAGATTACGGATGCGGTGCGTGCCGGATTCGATAAGGAAGGTCCGGTATATTCGATGGTTTATTCCAAAGCCCGGGGTTCCGAATCCGTAGTAGTCCAGATGTCAGGTATGAAAGGTCTGATGGCCGGTCCGACCGGAGAAACTATCGAATTGCCGATCAAGAGCTGTTTCAAAGAAGGTTTGAACGTGTTGGAATATTTCATTTCTACCCATGGCGCCAGAAAGGGTATGGCTGATACCGCCCTGCGAACCGCGACAGCCGGTTATCTGACCAGAAGATTGGTGGATGTTTCACAAGACATTATAATCCGCGAAGAAGATTGCAAAGATACGGTCGGTTCGTATTTGTACAAGGAAGATTCAGACAGGATCGGTCAGAGTTTCGCAACCCGCGTAATCGGAAGGGTTGTTATAGAGGATATTGCCGATCCTAAGACCGGAGAAATTATCGTTGAAACGGGAGCGCTCATCAATAAAAAACAGGGAGAAATGATTGAGAAGGCCAATATTTCCCAAATCAAAATCAGATCATTGGTGACTTGCAAGACTCCGCGCGGAGTTTGCCAGAAATGTTATGGACTCGATCTTGGACGCGGACATTTGGTCCAAATGGGACAAGCGGTCGGAATCGTGGCGGCGCAAGCTATCGGAGAGCCTGGAACCCAGTTGACGATGCGTACCTTCCATGTCGGAGGTGTGGCTGGAACCGATATCACCCAAGGTCTGCCGCGTGTGGAAGAAATTTTCGAAGCACGGCCTCCGAAGGGAGAAGCGGTCATTTCCGAAGTCGATGGTAAAGTAATGGAGATTTCGACCGGCGATAAGACGATCAACATCAAAATCGAAGTGGAAGGTAAGACCAAGGTAGTCAAAGAATATGAAATTCCGTTGGGCAGCACGGTCAAGGTCGCGCAAGGCGATTTGATCGGCAAAGGGTCGAAACTTTCCGAGGGGAATATCGATCTTAAAAAACTATATAAGACGATGGGTTGGGAAGCTGTCCATCGATACATAGTTAAAGAAATCCAGGAAATCTATGCCTCCCAGGGTGAAGGAATCAATGATAAACACATCGAAGTCATTATCAAACAGATGTTCAGCCGGTTGCAAATCATCGAATCCGGTTCGACCAGTTTGATGGGCGGAGACATCATTGAGAAGGACCAATTCAGGGAAGTGAATGTGATTGCCAAGGCGAACGGTGGCGAGCAGGCGACTGGAGAAGAACTTTTGATGGGAATCACCAAGGTGGCGCTCTCAACCGAAAGTTTCTTATCAGCAGCTTCCTTTCAAGAGACTGCCCGCGTCCTCATCAATGCGGCGGTCGAAGGCAAGGTCGACCATCTGCGAGGACTCAAAGAAAATGTCATTATCGGGAAATTGATTCCGGCGGGAACCGGTTACAGGGAGGCGAAATAATTTTCAGATATCAACATAAAACCGCTCCGGTAATGGGCGGTTTTATGTTTGACCGGGTGGGATACTCGCTTTTTTAAAAAATAGCTATGCTTAGGCGGAAACGGTTTTAAACCGACTTTTTATTTGAATAAAAATGTGTTAAAATAGAAAAGTTATAAAGATCGTTTATGGGGAGGACGAAAGGGTCAAAAAATAAGAAATATATCGGAGAAGAGGATGAAGAGGCCGGGGAATCAAACAGCCGGCTCGAATTCGATATAGCAGGAGATGCCAAAAGGAGCGTTATGGCTGTTTTTTTGTTTGCGATGGCGGTGGTGATTTTGTTGGGATTTTTCGGCCAAGGCGGTATCGTAGGGGAATCACTGGGCAATGCTACAGCCGTATCGATCGGCTGGGCCAAATGGGTCTTCCCGTTTTTCTTGATCGTGGCCAGCGTCATATTGTTATTGCGCAAAGAAACTTCTTTTTATATAACCAAACTTATCGGTCTGGTCCTGACGTTTGTCAGTTTGACCGGATTTTTCCATTGGTTCACAGATGTGGAAAAAATGGAAAAAGCGGCCGATGCCGGATCGGGTGGCGGATACCTAGGTTACGCGGTGGCTTACGCGGCGGTAAAATTTATGGGTGTGGCGGGCGGAATGGTCGCGATAGTCGCTTTACTTTTGATCGGGGTTATCGTAGCATTTAATTTTTCCATCGTGCATTTCATCGATAAGCTATTGAAAAAAACCCATCCAGACAAAAACAGGGAATATTCGGAAGAGGATGTGAATGGGGATGATGTCGATGAAGCGGATATTATTCCGGCGGAGGAGATGGTTATGGAAAAGAAAGTTAAAAAAAGCAAAGAGGACGAGAATATCGGCAAGATTGAATTTGTCGAAGGGCCGGACCGTTATGTGGATGAGAAACTTTTCGATAAGATTACCAATGGAGTTTTAAAAGCGAAAAAGTCTTTGTCGAAAAATAAAGCGCAAGTGGATAATTGGGAATTGCCGCCCACGAGTCTTTTGGAAAAAAAGACCGGAGTGGCGAGAGGTGGAGATATTGAAAAAAATGCGGAAATCATCAAAAAAACTTTGCAATCTTTCGGTATCGAAGTTGAGCGTGGCGAAACATTGACCGGTCCGTCAGTGACGCAATATAGTTTCAGTCCGGCAGTCGGGGTGAAGATTTCCAGGATCCTGGCATTACAGGACAATCTGGCTTTGGCTTTGGCGAAACATCCGATCAGGATTGAGGCGCCGATTCCAGGCAAGTCCTTAATCGGAATCGAAGTTCCCAATAAGAACTCGGCTACGGTGTGTATGCGGGAGGTTTTGGAAAGTGCTGAATTCAAAAATCAAAAATCCAAACTGACCATCGCTTTAGGGGAAGATGTCAGTGGAAAGTATGTCTTTGGAAATTTGGATAAGATGCCGCACTTGATGGTGGCGGGGGCGACCGGCACCGGAAAATCAGTAGGAATAAACGCGATTATCACGGCACTGCTATACCAGAATTCACCGAAAGATTTGAAAATGATTATGGTTGATCCGAAGCGCGTCGAACTGTCTTTATATAACGGGATTCCGCATCTTTTGAGTGAAGTCATCGTGGACAACGGCAAAGTCATCAGCGCTTTGCGCTGGGCGGTAGGAGAAATGGAAAGGAGATATCGCCAATTGCAAGATACTGGATCGCGCGATATCAATTCGTATAACGAAAAGGTAGCCATTGAAAAAACCAGGAAAGTCACGGATCCGGAAACAGGCGAGATATCCGAAATCGAGTTGGAAAAATTGCCATACATCGTGATCATCATCGATGAGTTGGCCGATCTGATGGGGACGCATGGCAAGGAGGTCGAAGGTGCGATCGTGCGCTTGGCGCAGATGGCGCGGGCGGTGGGCATCCACCTGATCGTTTCCACACAACGTCCGTCCGTCGAAGTCATTACTGGTCTAATCAAGGCCAATATCACCACCAGAATTTCTTTCCAGGTGGCGACGCAGATTGATTCGCGGACTATCATCGATATGGGCGGGGCGGAAAAGCTTTTAGGCAAGGGTGATATGTTATATCTATCGGCGGATTCGCCGAAACCGAAGCGGATCCAGGGATTTTTCGTGAGCGAGGCCGAAGTCAAGAAGATAGTACAGTTCATAAAAGATCAAAAATCTGGAATGGAAGAAGAAATCGGCGAGGATATCACGCGACCGACGCAAGGCGGATCGTTGGATTTCAAAAATATGGGCGATAGTGGCAATGCGAATGAAGATGAATTATATGAGGCGGCTAAGACGGAAGTTGAGAGGGCTGGTAAGGCTTCGGCATCGCTTTTACAAAGAAGGTTGCGGGTAGGTTACGCGCGCGCCGCCAGGCTGTTGGATATTTTGGAGGATAAAGGCATTGTCGGTCAGGCAGACGGAGCCAAGCCAAGAGAAGTATATACGGCTGAAAACAAGCCTCATTATGAGGAGACGGATGTCGATCAAGGGGAAAGGGATAAATGGCAATTATAGGGATTTTCCGCTACGAGCAAGTCTAATAAATAAAAAAACAATCAAATTCAAAAGTCATCCGGCATTTTTGCGAACGTAAATTGCTGCCGGATATGATCTTTTGAATTTTTATTTTAATTTATGCGGGGAGGTTTTGTTAAAAAAAGCGTACGCACTCTGACTTTGGGCGAAAAGCTTATGAATCTTCGCGGTGAAAGAAGAATCAGTCTGAATGAAATTTCACGAAGCACCCGGATCCAGTTGAAATATCTGGAATATTTGGAAGCTGGGGATTACAAAAAATTGCCGGCAGACGTGTATGTCAAAGGTTTTTTGCGCGGCTACGCCGAGTTTCTCGGAGTGGATGAAAACATATTGATCCGTTTGTATGAAAAGGAAAAGGGCATAAAAAAAAATCTGGAAAAGGTCGCGGATAATATGGCTGAAAAAAAAGAGAATATAAATATGTCGCCTTTTTTGATTACGCCGAAAATTATCGCTATCACGCTGGGCGCGCTGTTCGTTTTTGGCGGACTTTTTTATTTATATAAAGAAATCGGCGCTTTCGCCAATACGCCCAAATTGGTTATCCTTAATCCTGGACAAAACGCGGTCGAAGATGGAAATTCGGTGGTTGTGGAAGGGGTTACGGATAAGGATGCGAAAGTGTTCATCAACAACCAGCCGATTCTGGTTTCTGATGAAGGACGGTTCAGTGAGAGTTTGGCTTTGCAATCAGGCGCTAATGCAATCAATATAAGGGCCGTCAACCGTTTTGATAAAACTAATGTCCAGAACATAATCATCCAATCCAACTATAAATCCGAACAAATTGAAAATCCGGTTGAAGATGGACAGAAAGATATCTTATTGGAGCAAAACAATGTGTCCATCGATGTGCGGGTCGATCCCGGTCCGGTCTGGATCAGTGTGGAAGCGGATGGCAATCTGGTTTTCAGCGGAACGATGCTGGCAGGCGCGGTGCAATCATTCGTGGCTGATGATAAGATCGTAGTGAATTCAGGCAAAGCGAATGCGACATATGTCAGGTTCGGCGGCAAGGATATCGGCGCTTTGGGTACGGATGCGGTCGCTATTCGCGGCGTCACTTTCACCCGGGATACGAAATATTGAGAGGTGCCAAGGGAAGGAAAAGTTATCCACAGGCTGCGTATTGGCAATAAATATGTTTGGTGATATAATATCATCAAGGGATAAAGGAATGTCCCGGATATAAATAATAAAATATAAAAAAATGAAAGAAGAGAATAAGAAAGCCGGAGAGAACAATAAGGCGATCGAAACGGTCGTTGATTCCATTAAGGAAAAATTCGGAGAAGGGATAATAATGAAGTTGGGTGACGTAAAGCGGGTCGATGTCGAATCGATTCCGACCGGATCCGTGTCTTTGGATATCGCTTTGGGTATCGGAGGCATTCCGCGCGGCCGCGTAATCGAGATCTATGGTCCTGAATCATCCGGGAAAACCACGTTGACTTTGCATATCATCGCCAACGCGCAGAAGGCAGGTGGAGTGGCGGCTTTTATCGACGCGGAACACGCGCTTGATCCGGAATATGCTAGAAAAATCGGAGTGAGTATAAATGATCTGTTGATTTCCCAGCCGGATAATGGTGAGCAGGCTTTGGATATCGTAGAAGCATTGGTCAATTCCGGAGCGATCAGCGTGATCGTGATCGATTCCGTAGCGGCTCTTGTGCCGAAAGCGGAAATCGAAGGCGATATGGGCGATCAACATATGGGAAGACAGGCGCGCCTGATGTCGCAAGCTTTACGCAAGCTGACTTCGATCGTGGCTAAGTCTAACTGCACGGTGATTTTCATCAATCAGATCCGTATGAAGATTGGCGTGGTTTTTGGCAATCCGGAAACGACCACGGGCGGTAACGCTTTGAAATTCTATTCATCCGTGCGGATCGAAGTGCGCAAGGCGGCGCAAATCAAAAAAGGCGAAGAAATCGTAGGCAATCGCGTGAAAGTGAAGATCGTGAAAAACAAGGTGGCGCCGCCTTTTAAGGCGACGGAATTCGATATTATGTACAACGAAGGGATCTCGGCTTCCGGCGATGCGCTCGACACGGCGGTGAAGTACGAAGTGATTGCCAAAAAAGGCAATTCATATGCATTCGGTGAGATTAAATTAGGAGTCGGTCGCGAGGCTGCCAAACAAGCTATCAAAGATGATCCGAAGTTGATCAAAGAAATTACTAAGGAAATCAATAAGAAAATCAAGGAACTTGAGGCGTTGGCGTAAATCAAAACAGGGTGGCAGTATCGTTCCAGTTTGACTTTTGATGACGTATGGGGTATAATGGGTATATAAGTAAAAAGACGGGTGAATTCCCGCCTTTTTCTTTTTTTAAAAAACAAATTTAAATTCTTAAATTAATTTTTATGGATATGGAAAAACGAAATAAAGTCGAGAATCTTGAACCCCCTAGAGATGTCGAAGGTGCTGTGGATGCCGGCCATAAAGAAAAAAGTTTGGCGGAAATCGGCGCTGCGAGGCGGGAGAGTGTCTTGAATAGCGGCAAAAATATGTTCAGCAATCTGAAAAACAAATTTTCTGCTGGCAAGGAATGGCTGGCTAAAAAAATGTCCACTACGGTCGATTATGCTTTTGCGGCTCCGGAAGCGTATCAGAGAGGGAAGGATACTATCGGGGAGGTTTCCGGAAATATTAAAAATACTGTCGGAGAATCAATTGATGATATAAAATCCGGAGCAAGTGAATTGCGGTCGGAAGTCGGCGAGGAAATCGGCAAAGGCGTCGAATATGTAAAAGGCGGCGTTAGAAATGCCAAAGAAAAAGTGGTCGGCGGCGCCAAAGCTGTCGGTGAAGCTGGATTGGGATTGGGAGTGGCTGCGGTGGAAGGGACAAGAAATAAAGTCAATGAAGTCGCAACATCCGCTGGGGAAAAATATAACGAATTGAGAGGCAAGGGACAAGCCGCGTATGAAAATTTACGAGGAAGGGTCAGAGGCGCCAAAAACAGATTCTCTGAATTCATAAATGCGATGAAGGAGAGAAAATTAAATGAACAGATCGCCGGACAAGAATCTAAGATGCAAGAAGCGCAAAGTGAGATAAGGAGGCTTAGAGGGGAAAAGGAAAAGATAGCCTTGCTCCGGTCGGAGTATGCGGTTTAATTTTTAAAAATAAAAAAATGAACACTGGATCCATAATAGAGCATATCCAAAATAATCCGGAAGTTGATCAATCGAAAAAAGAAGGTTATCTGCAGATATTATCCTCTCCGGATGTCACTAAAATTGAAGTCAATGAAATCCTGGATGAATTGGAGGATGACATACAAGGCAAAGTTGATGATGTTTACGCCGGCGCCGGGGTGAAATTGGATGAGAATAATCCTGAATATAAAAAACAGTATCAGCAGATGGCTGGTGAGATAGACGCTGCTGCAAAAGAATTCAGCTCATCGATGGATGAGATAGCGGGGGAGATGGACGGCCTCGAAGATAAAACCGCCAAAGAAATAGATGACATCAAAATTAAATCCATAATGAATTCTATAGGCGGATGAGGCGGAGTTATTCACAAAGCTAATTAATAATTTTATTTCCGCTAAAAAAACAGCGGGACAAAAACAAAAATATGGAAGAGATCAAAAAATGCGAGTGTCCGGAGTGCGTCAAAAGGGCGCACGAAGCGGCGCGACACGATGAGATGGGGTTGGCAATCCTGATTATGCTGATGCCGGCTATGACGCTCACTCTATTGTCTAATGTCGGTCTATTCTAATAGAAGGATAAGATCCGAATAAATATAAAAAGCCCGCTTATCCGGGCTTTTTTATATGGCTGAACATTTTTTTAGTCGATATCCGGAGTTGTTTTATGCCCGGCCGACATATTCTCCTCTTTCGGTATTGACGATTATCTTATCGCCTTCGTTCACAAAAAGCGGAGCGGACACTTTGAGGCCGGTTTCAAGGGTGACGACTTTGCCACCGGTCGAAACGGTGTTGCCTTTGATTCCTGGCGGAGCTTCCACGACTGTTAAAACCACTTTGACCGGAAGTTCGATATTGATCGGCGTATCATTGAAATTTAAAACGATGATTTCCGTGCCTTCAATCAGATAATCGGTGTCTGAGCCTAAAACAATCTTTGGTAAGGAAAATTGTTCGTAAGAACCATTATCCATAAAAGCGTAATTGTCGCCTTCCTGATAGAGGAATTGCGCTTTGGATTTCCGGATATCGGCTTCCTCGACCTGGTCGGCGCCTTGGAAAGTTTTTTCCAGGACTGCGCCGGTGATCAGGTTTTTGAGTTTGGTGCGCAGGACTGATCCGGCGCGCCCGGTTTTGGATTGTTCATGGAAAAGGACCGCATAAGGGGCTTTTTCATGGACGATATTTTTGCCTGTCTTGATATCGCTTATGCTTAGCATATTTTTTGCCGGTGCGAATCTACGAATGATAATGCGAATCTACGAAATTTTCGAAACTGTTTGTTCGTAGATTCGTCGATGTTTCGTAGTTTCGAATCGGATTTTATTTTACTACGAATGGTACCAGCGCCATAACACGGGCTTTTTTGATAGCGGCCGCTAACGCTCTTTGATGTTTGGTGCAGGTGCCATGTCTTTTGGGCGGATAAATCTTGCCCTGGGAATTGGTAAAGCGTTTGATCAGGTAAACGTCCTTAAAATCTATCTGATCCATTTTTATATCACAGAAATGGCAGACTTTCTTTTCGACTTTGGTGGGTTCGTTGTTGTTGTATATCTTCATAAATTTTTCCGATATGGAACTGCGGATCGGAGGCGGATTTACGGATTTTTCAAAAATGATTGTCCGTAGATCCAAAATGTGTCCGTAGTTTCGAACCGGGTTAGTGTTTAAAAGGGTACGTCTTCAAGCCTGATCTCATCCTGCTCTTCATCAAGGTTGATGGTCGGGATTTCTTCTTCGGCTTGCTGCGGCCGGTCATTTTGCGGTCGCTGTTGCGGTGAGACCGGTTTGTTGAATGATCCAGGCGCGTTGGATGTTCCGGCGGCGCGCGAACCTAATTGCATATTTTCCGCGATCACTTCGGTAACTCTCCGTTCGGATCCGTCCTTGGCCGTGTATTTCCTTGTTTCTATCCTGCCTTCGATGAAAGCTTCTTGGCCCTTGGTCAGATATTGGCCGGCGATTTCGGCAAGCCTGCCCCAAAGGACGACATTGTGAAATTCCGTCTTGTCTTGTTTTTGTCCGCTTTTGTCTTTCCAAAAACGGTTGGTGGCAAGGCTCAGTGTCGCGACGGATTGTCCGCCGGTCGTGTTGCGGATTTCCGGGTCGCGGGTCAAACGTCCGACCAACATCACTTTGTTAAGATTCATTTGTTTTATGCCGATGCGAAGCTACTAATTGAAATGCGAATCTGCGAAATTTTTGAAATAGTCCGTCCGAAGATTCGAAATATTTTCGTAGTTGCGAACCGATATTAGATATTTAGGATTTCTTCTAATTTTTTGTCGATATCTTCAGTGGTTTTTTCTTTTTGGACGGGTTTTTTCCCGATCAACTCTTCGGCCTTCTCAGTTTTAGCGGGTGCCGTTGCTATTGGGGCTGTTTTGGATTCCGCTGGTTTGGCCGGAGCGGTGGCAGGCTCCTTGGTCGTCTTGGATTTTCTTTCCGATACGGCGCTGGCTGCACCGATCCTTTCCTCCTTGGTTTTTAATTCCGGCAATTCCGAAGCTCGGCTGATGACTGAGCGTAAGATACTGGTGTGGAGGTTGAGTTTGCGCGTGATAGCTTGGATTTTGGTCGGATCTTCAATCTCAAAGCGGTGTGCTACATAAATCCCGTGGGTTTCATGCTTGACCTGGTAAGCCAATTTTCTTTTTTCGACGACTTCTTTTTCGTCAAAAACTCCGCCTTCGGCAGTCACGATTTCTTGCGCCCCGGCCTTGATCGCTTCCAGCTCAGCTTCCTTGGAAGCTGCGACTAGATAGAACAGTTCATACTTCATTTGGTTATTTTTAGTTTAATTAATGACTTAATACCCACCTCCACCTACGGCTGCGGGGGTTTGTTTCTTCTGGCAAAATCAAAGATTTTGAGAAGAAACAAAAAAAACCGCCAAAGAAAGCCTTTCCTTGCGGATTTTTACCCTCTTATCTCCGGTTAAGCGCTGGAGCGAGAGGATATTCGGACTTTCTAAGTTGTGTTTAGTTTAGCGCAGTATCAGGGTTAAGTCAAGGTTAGTGGCTAAGTTGCTCGTGCTGGACTTAGGAATGTATATGGCTTTTTAAATTTACAAAAAAAACTGTTTTTTCGTGTGTATGTTAAATTCTTGCATATGCAAAAATTGTACATACTTTTTATCGAGTGGGCAAAAAATACTGAGTGGTTTTTGCGGGTTTAAAATACGAAGTTATGCTAAATTTTGAATTCCACCACATCCCCGTCTTGCATCACATAATCCTTGCCTTCGGTGCGGAGGGTGCCGAGTTCACGGGCTTTGCTCCAACTGCCGGCTTCCAGGAGCTTGTCCCAGTGGATGATTTCAGCGCGGATGAACTTGTCTTTGAAGTCATTGTGAATGGCGGTGCCGGCCAGAGGAGCGGTCCAACCTTTCTGGATGGTCCAGGCGCGGGTTTCTTCCACTCCCGTAGTGAAGTAGGTGATGAGGCCAAGGATTTCGTAGGCGCGCACGATTAGCGTATCAATATTGGAATGGATATCCAGTTCAGCCGCTTCTTCTTTGGTCATATCCAGCAGTTCCTCTTCAATTTTAATGTCCAACTTGATGTGGCTGCGTTTTTCCAAATTATCGGACAATGGCTGGTTGATATCGGCGACATTGTAGATGTATAGAAAAGGTTTCATAGTCAAGAGCGACAGTTCCCGCACGACTATTTTAGCATTCTCATCTTCTAGGTCCAAAACAGTTTCATTGGCCGGCCGGCCAGCTTCCAGGTTGGTATTTATTTTATTGAGAATTTCCAATTGTTCAGCCGCATTTTTTTTATTACCACGTACATCTTTTTCCAGACGGATTTTGACTTTTTGGACTGTTTCCATATCAGCTAAAATCAGTTCCGTGTTGATAGTTTCAATATCGCCTTCCGGATCAACCTTGTTATTTACGTGGATGATTTGGGAATTGTCAAAAACCCGCACCACTTGGGCGATAGCATCCACTTCGCGGATATTGGCTAGAAACTTATTGCCTAAGCCTTCGCCGGTCGAGGCGCCTTTGACAATGCCGGCGATGTCGACGAATTCCACGATAGCCGGGATTATCCGTTTGGTTTGGCTCATCGCCGAAAGCTTGTCCAGACGCTCATCCGGCACTTTGACGATGCCGATATTGGGCTCTATGGTGCAAAAAGGGTAGTTATTGATATCTACCTGGGTCCTCGTCAGGGCTTTGAAAAGGGTGGATTTACCGACATTGGGCAGTCCGACGATTCCGATTTCCATATGCTACGAAATTACGAATTAATTACAAAGCTGTAAAATTGCGAATATACGAATCTTACCGCAATAGCAGGGTTAAATCAATAGCTTGAATGCTCCCGAATATAGTGCTAGAATGGGGCTATAAATAAAATAATTAAAAACATATGAAAGAATCAATTTTCAAAGCCTATGATATCCGGGGACTTTACCCGAGTGAAATCGGGGAGTTGGAGGTTTATAAGATCGCTCAAGCTTATTGCAAGTTCGTGAAGCCCAGCACGGTGGTGGTCGGTTCGGACGTACGGTTGTCTTCACCTTTGCTTAAGCGGGCCGCTATAAAAGCGGTGACGGACGCGGGTGTCAAGGTGATTGATGTGGGTGAGATTTCGACGGATATGTTATATTTTTCCGTAGCCAACTACGGTTATGATGGTGGTTTCTCATTAACGGCCTCACATAATCCCCGCGAATACAATGGTATGAAATGCGTGCGGGAAGAATCGAAGCCGATCTCATCGGATAGCGGCTTATTTGAAATCCGCGATATAGCGATGGGATTGGAAGTCGATCCGGAGGTTTTGCGAGGTGAAATAGATGAAAAATTGGTGGAAAAAAAGGACATTCTTGATGATTATGTCGCTAAGATCAAGACTTTTGCCGACTTTTCCAAATTCAATAATTTCAAGATCGTAGCTAATCCGAATTTCGGTTTGGCTGGTCTGGCGCTGGACAAGCTTTTAGATGGTACGGATATTTCAGTTGAAAAACTGAATTACAAACCGGATGGCAGTTTTCCCAAGGGGCGGCCGGATCCGTTGATTCCGGAAAACCGGGGAGAAACTTCGAATTTAGTGCGTGCATTCCGGGCGGATTTCGGGGTGGCTTGGGACGCTGATGCGGACCGCTGTTTTTTCTTTACGGAAAAGGGCGAATTTATCGAGGGTTATTTCGTGACGGCGCTTTTGGCTAAGATATTTTTACAAAGGCGCAAAGGCGATAAGATAATCCATGATACGCGCCTGACTTGGGCGATTGAGGATATCGTGGCTAGGAACGAAGGTATCGATGTTCCATCCAAAGCCGGCCATTCTTTCATCAAGGAGAGGATGCGCAAGGAGAATGCCGTGTTCGGTGGTGAAATGAGCGCCCATTATTATTTCCGTGATTATTTCTTCTGTGATAACGGGATGATCCCGCTGGTTATGATGATGGAATTCTTGTCCGCGCAGAAAAAAACCTTGTCGGAAGTCATGCACGAGATGTTTTGGCAGAAATATTTTGTCAGCGGCGAGATCAACACATATGTCAATGATGTGCAGGCGGTCGTCGCTAAAGCTAAAGAAATTTATATGCCCGGTGCGGTGAAAGTTGATGAGACGGATGGCATTTCGATCGATCATACGGACTGGCGTTTCAACTTCCGCGGATCCAACACCGAACCGCTCATCCGCTTGAATGTCGAAGCTAAGTCGCAGGAATTGATGGAGCAAAAGACGAAAGAATTGCTGGAATTGGCCAAATAAAATCCATAGCGCAAATAAACGCAAAAACATCCCCTAGTCCGGGGGATGTTTTTATATAGGGCGATGTCTAAATTATAAAACCGAGCTTCTGTTTCACGTCGAATATCTTTTGGATGGCGATCGGGCGGACTTTGGCGGCGCCTTTCTCAAGGATGTCCAGGACTTCGGCGTCGCTGATGGCGCCTATCCTTTCTTGTAGCGGTTTCAGGAAATTGACTATCGCGTCAGCTAATCCGTTTTTAAAGTCTCCATAACCCTTGCCCGCGTACATTTTTTCAATTTCAGCCGGAGTTTGGTCGGTCAGGAGGGAATGGATGTTAATCAGGTTTTTCAAGGCCGGTTTGTCGTCGCAGTAGATGATTTCTGAACCGGAATCCGTCACGGCTTTTTTGATTTTCTTGCGGATGGTTTCTTCCGGGTCGGTCAAAGCGATGTAATTGTATTCGGACGCGGCGGACTTGCTCATCTTTTTTCTCGGGTCATCCAAGCCCATAATCCTCATTCCTTCTTCCTTGACGAAGTGCTTCGGCACGATGAATGTTTCACCGAATTTTTTGTTGAAACGGGCGGCTAAATCCCGGGCCAGTTCGATATGTTGCAATTGGTCTTCGCCGACCGGGACAGTTTCAGTGTTATATAGGAGAATGTCAGCAGCCATTAAGACCGGATAAACAAATAGTCCGACACTGGCGCTTTCACGTCCATTTTTTTGCGATTTGTCTTTGAATTGGGTCATTTTTTCCAATTCTGGAATTTTGGCGATGGTGTTTAAAATCCAAGCTAGTTCCGTATGCTCAGAAATATGGGATTGGATAAAAATCGCTGATTTTTCCGGGTCGATACCGGCGGCCAGATAGATTTTGGCGACCTCGATAGTTTTTTGGCGGAGAATTTCCGGATCTTGCGGCACGGTGATGGCGTGCAGATCCACTACGCAAAAAATCGAGTCATATTCTTCTTGCAATTTGACCCAGTTTTTGATGGCGCCCAAATAGTTGCCGAGGTGCAGGTTGCCTGATGGCTGGATGCCGGAAAAAATCCGTTGCTTCATAAAATTTCCTTTAGCTTTTATATATAAAAATTAGCATTAAAAGCCTTCTTTTGCAAATGGAATGTTTTTTTTGTGGTATAATAAATCCATTGATATGAAAACAAATAAAAAAATCATTACGACTTTCGCTTGGATGTTTTTTCTGGTCTTGCCGGCTAGTACGAATTATCAGTTGAAGGATTATGGCTTCGGGACCGGCGGGACGGATAAGTCTTCTTCGGCTGACTATTCATTGGAAGCGATCACGGGCGAGTTGAGCGGCAACCAGTCTTCAAGCGCGGATTACAAAATCGGTCCGGGGATGGTTTTTACGGGACAAGCTAATGTGCCGGCGGCGCCGACTTTCGATAATCCCGGCAATTATTATAACAAATTGCGGATCATCCTTAATCCCTCCAATAATGCCAGTGACACTAAATTTGCCATCGCCATCAGTGATGATGATTTCGTGACGACCGGATATGTGCAGAATGATAATACGGTCGGCGCGTCTTTAGGCACGGAGGATTATCAGACATACGATCTTTGGGGCGGTGCCAGCGGTTTTTTTGCAATCGGCCTGGCAGCCGATACGACCTACAAAGTAAAAGTCAAGGCGATGCACGGCAGATTTTCAGAAACTGATTATGGGCCAAGCGCGACTGCTGCTACCGATCCTCAGGCGCTTTCCTTCGATTTGGATATTTCTGCGACAGATTTGGAAACCAGCGCTCCCTATGCGATCGATTTGGGCAGTGTGACATACGGCAGTGTAGTCGACAGTCCGGACAAAGCCTGGGTAGATTTTGCAACCAACGGCGAGCTGGGCGGCAATGTGACGATAAGCGGAGCCAATGCCGGACTTTTGAGTCCGTCTGCCGGCCATTTGGTCAGTTCATTGTCGGGAGACCTTGATCCGGTAGATGAGGGTTTCGGCGTACAGGGGTCTTCAATCGCCCAGATTTCCGGCGGCCCGTTCATTATGGATGCCCTATATGAACAGACCGGGAATATCGTGGGTATCGCGGATGCGGCTGACAGGGAAATATTTTCATCGGCCAGTCCGGTTTCCGGCGGCCGAGGTTCATTCCTATTGAAAGTTAAAACGGCCAGGGAAACACCTTCCGGCATTGATTATGGCGAGATTTTGACATTGACGGCTACGGTGAATTTTTAATCTTTCCTGGTCCGGGTTTTGGGGAAATATGCGAATGATTATCAAAAAAATAAAAATATATTCATTTTTGGCGTCCGCTTGTGGGCTGTTTTTTGCGAGCCAGCCGGTTTTGGCGGGGGAAGGGAATCCAGGCTTTACGCTTTCGCCTTTTTCACAGGAAATAATTCTTGAACCTGGGCAGCAAGAAACTGAATTTTCCGTTTCGATAGAAAATACGACGGAGGCGGAGGCGGACTTCCGCGTTTTGGCGCTTGATTTTACGGCAAGGGATGATTCCGGGGGCGTGACTTTTTTGGCGGCGGATGGCCAGCCGAGGAAATACGGCTTGGCGGCTTGGATGGAATTGGAACCGGATGTACTGGTTCTCGGTCCACGAGAAAAAAAAGATGTGATCGTTACGCTTAAAAATGATGAATCGTTGTCCGTCGGAGGACATTATGGCGCGATCGTTTTTAGGATGGAGGGCGCATCGGGATCTTCACCGGTGGCTTTCAAATTAGCCTCTTTAGTTTTTGCGCGGAAGGCGGGCGGGGAAGAATCGAAAATGGAATTGCAAGGGCAGGAATTGCAGACACGGTTTCTGAAAAATCCGGATGGAATAAAATTATTTTTTCAAAACACCGGCAACACCCATCTGGTTCCGCGGGGAATCGTGAGGGTGGTTGATTTTTTCGGCCGGGAAGTGTTGAGGGGGATAATCAATCCTGAGTCAGCGATCATCTTGCCGGAAACCACCAGGTCTTTTCCGGTAACGTTCCAAAAATTATCCGCGATTATTTTTCCCGGACGCTATACCCTTTCGGTAGAATATCGTTTTGATGGACGGGATGATTTCGCAATGCGGAAAACCGGTTTTAATCTGATTCCGATGGGTTCGGCAATTATCATCATTGCCATAACAGCGGTTATTATTGCTGTAATCCGCATTTTATGGCGTAAAATAAAAAATAAGGACAAAAAGGCTCAAATGAAGGACGGAAAATCTTGACTTTTGTCTTTGAATAGTGTATAATGAATTTATAAAGCTTGAAGAAAGCGGGTGAACAACGCCCGTTTTCTTTTTTATTTACGTTAAAAATCTATTTTTATGGGTCCAGGAAACCTAAAAATAAAAATATTTTTAACCGCTATGCTGATTATGCTAGGGGGAGTTTTTGTTTTTCAAAAAAGCGCTTTGGCGGCAGTCGGAATCAATAAGCAAATAAATTTCCAGGGCAAAGTCGTCAATACGGATGGAACAAACGTGGTTGATGCAAATTATGATTTTGTTTTCCGGATTTATGACCAGCAAGCCCCAGGTGGAACCCTTATCTGGACTGAAAGCAAATCATTGGCGGTGAATGACGGTATTTTTCAAACTAATTTGGGTGATGTGTCTGCTTTGCCCGGTTCGGTCGATTTCAATACGGATAATATTTATTTAGGCGTTGAATTCAATAGCAATGGGGAGATGGCGCCGCGCGTACAATTCACAGCCGCGCCGTATGCTTTCAATGCCGATAAATTGGATGGGCAGGATTGGAGCGTTCCGGGCGCGATCGGATCGGTTACGCCGAATACCGGTTCATTCACGACACTTGGAATTTTGGAGGGAGGAATATCGCCTATTTATAAAACTATTTTCCAAGCGGCGGATCAAGCGGCGGATATCACATATACTTTGCCGGCGATAGCGGATAACGGACTTTTAAAAAACACCGGGGGTATGCTCTCTTGGGATACGTCGGATTATCTGGTAAATCCGATGTCAGCTTTGGGCGATATCGTGTATGGCGGAGCATCCGGCGCACCGACCCGTTTGGCTGGTTCGGCTGGCTTTTTAACTTCGACTGGTTCGGCCGCACCGGTTTGGACGGCAGCCGCGACGGATTATTTCAGCCAGTATGCTTTGTTGGACGGGCGTAACGGCGGACAGATATTGATCGGCGGTGACGCAGATAACGATACGCTGGTTTTGCAGGGCAATAGTGCCAGTGGCAATACGGCTGGAAATAGTAATATAGTATTTAATGTCGGAAACGGCGGAGCTACCACAGCGTTATCGTTGCTTAATAGCGGGGATGCCGACTTCAATCATAATGAAGCTAAGAATTTTCGGGTAGAGAATGCCGATGGCAGCGTATTGACTCCGGATTGCGATGCGTCCAACCAGGGAAGGATGTATTATGACACCAATGCTGATTCAGCCTTTGTCTGTATAGAAACAGCGCCGAGCGTGTATGGTTGGTTTGATTATACCGCGACTTCCGTCTATTCGAATAAGGTGGTAACGGTCGGAACGGGCGGGGATTATTCTACGCTTGCGGCTGGAGCGGCTTATTTAAATACTCTTGGCGGAGGAATAATTTTGTTGACTCCGGAAACGCATAATGTCACTAGTTCCGTGGATTTGTCCAATATCAATCTGATCGGCGCAAATACCGGAGACACCCGTATAAATATCACAGGAGCCGGGGTTTTGCGGGTCAAGGAAACGCAATTCAAATCATTGACCATTTATGTCGATAGCGCTATCACTGCTTCATCCGGTATCGATGCTAAATATGACGCCGCGACTACGACTTCGGTTATTTTTGAATGGGTTGATTTCATAACTAATGGTACTAAAGTCTTATTGGACAGTTCCGAGGCCACAAGTCCGGTTATCAGGACAAGATTTATCAGTGTTTCCGCCACTTCCGGCACGCAGAAAATATTATTGCCGAAAGCTTCTTCTAATATCGATGCGAGTTCGACTAACTTTGTCGAGTCGCAAGGCGGCAGTGGCGCATTGGATTTGGAAGATTGGGATGTCAAGATTGCTGGATCATCCAATGTAAAAACTTCTGGGACTATCACGACTATCCCAGCCAGTACTATATATGTTTATCCGGGTATGAATATCCAAGCCGCTATTAACAGCGTTTCAAGCGGAGGAGTGATAACTTTGTTACCCGGGGTGCATAATATTTCCAGTACGCTTTTGATCAGCCGCAGCGATATACAAATTCAGGGCTATGGCGATTCTTCGATCGTGCGCGCGGCAGGTTTTGTCGGCGGCGATCAGGTGGCCGCATTCCACATTGGATCTTTGGATGGCACTGTTCCCCAAGATGGCGTGGTACTGAAGGATTTCCGCTTGGAAGTTTCCGGTACCGGTGCCAGCGATATCCATGGAATCCGGGTAGCTGGAGGAGAAGATAATCAGATTATGAACATATCCGTCGTCAAAATAGCCGGAGCCAGCGGTACGGCAGCCGGAGCCAGAATCGGTATTTTTATGATTGACGGAACCGCTGAAAAATTAGTCCGTCCGGTAATCAAAGGCTGCCGCGTTTTGGGCGACTCCGCAGTGACGGCGTATTTTACGGACGGAATCCATGTGACCGGTGGCGCGAGTTATGGCGTCGGATCGGGCGTGTGGACCAACGGCCAGGGCGTTGACGGAGCTTTGGTGGATGGAAACTATATTGATTATGTGCGGGAAACGGTAGCGGTTTTTGTCGGAACTAACAATAGTTCGCTTTTCAATAACCGGTTTACGCGTATGGGCGCGGGCGGTGGCGGAGCTTTCGGAGTGTTTATGGGCAACGCGTCCAATGTTAATATGACGGCTAACGTGGTCAGTACTTCTCTCTCGACAGCTTCTTCCGGAATCGTCATCGATGGCCTGGATTCCGGCAGTTTGAAACAAATGACCGATTCGGCGTTCACTTCCAATACGGT
The DNA here is from genome assembly GCA_030679995.1 of Candidatus Moraniibacteriota bacterium. Taxonomy (GTDB): domain Bacteria; phylum Patescibacteriota; class Minisyncoccia; order Moranbacterales; family UBA2206; genus JAUXSK01. The sequence continues at coordinate 24,354 of JAUXSK010000016.1, read as the reverse complement.
CGATGGTTCGGCCAATGGCGGAGTAGGATTCGCAACTGGCGTGAGTATCGGAGCGGCGGCCAATACCGGATTCCATCGCAATCTGTTCACGAATAATATAATCAATGGCGCTTCCGACTTGGTAACCGTGGCAATCAGGATTACGGGCAATGCGGATGATAATAATTTTTCCAACAACTCCGTAAATGGAATCAATAATGCTTGGGATACCGGAATCAATGTCGTTTCCAATACGGCTGAGCGCAATTTCATAGGTAAAAACGCGTTTATCAATACGACCGCGACAGTAGCTGATGCCGGCGTGGCGACCCAGTTAAACGTAGCCCAACATGATGCCGCGGCCAATCCGACTGCGAGTGACGATAGTGCGGATGGTTATGTGGTCGGGACGGTTTGGGTCAATACGGCTACATCGAATGCTTATATCGCGACTAGCGTGTCAGTCGGAGCGGCGACTTGGGAGCAGATCGATGGGGCGGCCGGCGGTTCATCGACTTTGCAAAGTTCATATGACACAGTTGGTGGCAATACGATTACGACCACTACCGGTAGGGATATCGCGTTCACTTTGGGCGAAGCGGTTACGCCGACTACTTTCACGATTGAAAACCAGGATACGGCCGGAGTTTCGGCGGAGCGTATTTCCAATTCTATCGCATCGGGCACTTTGACTAATGGCTTGCTTTTCGAGCAGACCGGCGCGGGATCGGTTACCAACGCCATCAATATTTTGGAAACAGCCGGCGCGATTTCTACTGGAATCAACATTGGCAATAACATCGGCACTGGAATTTCCATCGGCACCGGTTTGACTACCGGTATCTCAGTGGGCTCCGGAGGAATCGTTATCAATGGTGGCGCTCTGGCTATTAATAACGCGGCCGGAATAACCAGTAATCAATCGGCGATGGCGATCAATGTGAACGGAGCCGCGACTGGCAATGTGCAGATCGGCGATGGTGGCGCAGCCTCGGCAACTCCGGATATGCTGGTTTTGGATGCTGGGTCTGCGGAGCCGGCTGGAACGGACGGCGCGATGTATTATTCGACTGCTTTGGGCAAATTCAGATGTTATGAGGGCGGCGCTTGGAAAGATTGCATTTCTACTTCTGCGTCTTCCTTGCCTGACACGGCGGTTTTCACTGATGTGACACCGGCGGCCTGGACGGATTCTAATACTACGGAAGTTTTCAATGACGCGACTAAACCGAATATCACGACTGATTCAACGAGTTCGACGGTTTTGGTGCATGTCCAAGTTTATGGACAAGCGTCCAATACCAATGCTGATACGATTCTAGCGGCGCGGATCGTACGGACGACCGATGGGACTAACCCTTCTTGCGCTTCAGCGACCAATGTCGGTGTTCCTATAATCGGCAATTTCACGACCTCCACTTCGCAGCCTTGGCAGATAGTCGGAACATTCATCGATAGTCCGGCTACAACAGGCACGATCAGATATACCGTATGTACCAGCGCTGATTCGGCCGGTACGGCGACGGATACGCCTGAACAAGTCATCGTGGAATTGGCCGAACTTGGCGCCGACTTGGCGGAAAATTATTATACGCAAGATGAATCAATTGAAGCGGGCGATGTCGTAGCGATCAACGGGGAGATATCGGCGGGAATTAAAAAATCGGAGAAAATTTATGACCAGAATGTGATCGGAGTGATTTCGACCAATCCTGGCATCACCTTGGATGACGCAATCGGAATCGGACAGGGTCGTCCGGTAGCTGTGGCGCTGGCCGGCCGCATCCCGGTCAAGGTTTCCAGTGAAAACGGGCGGGTAAAAGCCGGTGATTATTTGACCGCTTCTTCCGTGCCGGGTGTGGCGATGAAAGCGACTAAAGCCGGTTTGGTAGTCGGGCAAGCCTTGCAGGATTTCAGTTATGCTGACGATACGGTCGGATTGGTGTTGACTTTCGTGAAAAACGCCTATTTCAATGGAACGCAAATCGTCGACAGTGAAAACGAAGTATTATCCGGAATGGATCTTTTGCAAAAACTTTTACTGGACAAGGCGCAGATCGATGCCGCGGCACCGGTCAGTGAAGTCGTGAGTGATAGGATCGTGGCCGGCTTGGAAGTGGTGACGCCACAAATAGTGGCGGATAGCATCATCGCGAAAACCATCAAGGCTGAACATATCGAGGGCTTGGAAATTATGGAAACCGGAATCCAAGACGCGCAGGATGCCGCTACGGATAATGCGAATGAAGTGGACAGTTTGGGACAAAAAATCGCCCGTATCCAAAAAACAATCCAGTCTTGGAACGATAAATCCGGCAACTTTATAATAAGCAGCTTGGTCGAATTCCGCGGACGAGCAACATTCAAATCCGTTGCGGAATTTATGGATAAGGTTATTTTCCGCAAAGACGTCGAATTCGCCGGGCAAACGGTATTCAATCAGGATACGGCCGGCTATGCGGTGATAAATGACGGGCAGGACAGCGTCAAAATAAAGTTTGAAAAAGAATATTCCGAGGCGCCAGTGGTCAATGCCAGCTTGTCATTGCAGCAGATCGAGGATGATGAGGTGCGTCGGGCTTCTGAGGAACTATTGCTGTTAAGCGGCATCAAATTCATAATTACCGATGTTACGGAGAATGGTTTTGAAATCCGCATCGACCAGAAGGCTATATCAGAAATCACATTTTCCTGGCAGGCGCTGGCGGTTAAGGATGCGAAAACATCCATCAGTGACAGTAAAGATAAAGATTCGAAAAATAACCAAGAATATGCCACGATGGAAAAATCGGATGGATCTGAAGATATAAGATCTGAAGATTCCGCACAAATTATGCTGGAAGATGATGTTCCAAGCGTGGAAAGCGCGGAGATAGTGAAAGCTGATCCAGTGATGAGCGGCGATGAAGTTGCCGTTGGAACGGTGATGCCATAATAAGACAAAAGAATATTCAGATAGAAAAAATAAAAAATCCCGATTTCCTGGCGGGATTTTTTATTTTGACATTTTTTTTGTTGTGCATAAAATAAATTTGTGATAATATCTAACCATACATTAATTTTCATCAACTTTGTGTTATGGAAAAAATTGAAAAAGAAAAATCAAAAATAGAAACGATCGATAAATTGTTCGCGAAAAAAAAACCGATTAGAAAATCCGCAGGGAAGAAACAGGAGGAAGGGAGAATGAAACACGCGATTGAGCCGGCGACTGAAGCCATCGCGCAAGAGAAGCCCGCGGTGGAAGTGGAGCGGATAAGTTTTTCAAGGAAAGGCAGTCAAGGTGCGGAGAATAAGAAGAATCAGGATAGATCTGTGGGAGTGGCAATAAAAACTGGCAAAAAGAAGGTGGTAGCTGGAATTAAAAAAACAGCATCCAAGAGAATAGCCAGGCCGGCCAAATCTGAAAAAATGGATGAGATGGAATGGGTGGATAATGCTGATCCGGCGTCCTATAAGCGTATGAAAGCGAAAAAATCCAAACGGTTTGTTTGGATGGGCATTGTTGGAATCTGCGTAGTCTGCGCTGCCATTGCCTACTTTTTTTATACTAAGCATATCAGGGCAGGATCCGGGCGGGAAGATGGCGCGGCCCAGATGTTAGATAACGCAGGGCAAGACGATGTCCAGATGATTAGATCGGCTGTCGAGAGGCTTGTCGAACTGCCGATCGGAGAAGATCCGGTAATCGCTACGGTGACGGACGCCGACAAAATCAAGGCGCAGAAGTTTTTCAATAGCGCGCAAAACGGCGACCGGGTGCTGATATATAAAGAAAACAAAAAGGTCGTCCTATACCGCCCGACAATAAACAAAATAATCGAATTTTCGTCGACCTCAGAAATGGATGATCAAGCCCAAGTGGTAGATACGACTCCGGTTGCCCAAACCGCCGGCGGAGACGCGAAGCAGGCGGCTGAAGATGGGGTGTTGGCTGTGGAATCTCCCGCAAAAGTGGCGATTTATAACGGTTCGAAAATAAAAGGATTGGCGAAAAAAATTGGTGAAACGATTTCATCGATGCCGGAAGTTTCAGTCGTGCAGGCGATCAATGCCAACGGGGATTATGGTAAGACTTTAATAATCGATGTTTCCGGAAGCCATCCTGAGTTGGCCAAGAAAATAGCTGAGTCATTGGGCGGGGAAATCGGAAATTTGCCGGACGGGGAAACAAAACCGGAAGCGGACATTCTGATCATCGGCGGAAGCGGATCCAATCTGGATTTATAATCAGAGACAAAATATTTTGTTAACAAAAAAAGACTGTCCAGGAACAGTCTTTTTTTGTATGTTTTTTTTGGATCAAACTGTTAGACTTCTATCACGACCGGCAAGACCATCGGTCTTCTTTGGGTTTTTGAATAGAGGAACGATCCGACAGTTTCGCGGATGTTGTTTTTCACATAATCCCAGTTGATAGACGTATCGGGCGAAGTTTTTTTCTCGACGATTTCCTCGACTTTCTTCTTGGTGGCATTCACCAAGTCGAAATTTTCTTTGACGAAGATGAATCCGCGCGAGGTGACTTGCGGTTTACCGATAATTTTCTTGGTTTTGCTGTCGATGATGACCGTGATGACGAACATCCCGTCTTGCGCCAGTAATTGGCGGTCGCGCAATACCACTTGGCCGATATCGCCGACGCCGAGCCCGTCAACCATGACATAGCTCGTATCAACTTTGTTCGGCAGAAGCTTGGCTTTGTTATTTTGTATCTCCAATATATTACCATTGTCCAATACGAATATGTTATCGCGGCGGAAACCGATCCTGATAGCCAGTTTCTCGGCCTCTTTCAGCATATAGTGATTGGCATAGACCGGCAGGAAGAAATCCGGCTGGACTTGGCGCATAATATTCTGAATATCTAGGGCGCTGCAATGTCCGCTGGTATGCACGTCCAGGATGTCACTATGGATGACATTGTCGCATTTGCGATAGAGGTTATCTTTCAGTCTTTGGATGGTGCGCTCGTTGCCGGGAATTATGGAGGATGAGAAGATGATGGTGTCATCTTTCTGGATCTGGATATGGCGGTGTTCGCCGTTTACGATGCGCGAGAGTACGGCATTGCCTTCGCCTTGGGCGCCGGTGCAGATGATGACGATTTTATTCTTAGGATATTTGGAGATATCGGAAACGGGAATCAAGGTCGTCTTGTGCATCTTGATATAGCCCAGTTCTTTGGCGATTTCAACGTTCATTTTCATGCTGTAGCCGTCCAAGGCCACTTTCTTGCCGATCTGTTCGGCGTATTCCAGGATGTGGCCGATCCGCCTGATCTGGGAGGAAAAAGTTCCGATGATGATTTTTCCTGGCGCGTCATCAATCAATTTTTCCAAATTGGCATACATTTCTTCTTCGGTCGTGCGGCTCGGATTGGTGACGATCGCGCCTAGGCTCTCGAGCATCAATATCCGCGGACTTGGCAATGCGGATAACCCGGTATAATCAGTGAGTGATTTGCCGGTCGGATCTTTTTCCATCGTCCAGTCGCCAGGATGGATGACTGTGCCGTGGGGCGTCCGGATAATGACTCCGACCGCATCCATAATGGAGTGTTCCACTTCGAAAAATTCAATTCTGAATTTGCCCAGAGTTATCTTATCAGTTACTGATCCGACCCGGATCGTTTTGAGATTTTCGGCTGAGCCTTTATCGAAATCTTCCATTTTCTTTTTGACCATCGCGATAGTCATATCGCGTCCGACGACAACCGGATAACCGAGTTGTTTGAGCAGGAGGGGAGCGGCTCCGATATGGTCAAGATGGCCATGGCTGAGAATCACGCCGCGCACTTGTTTTTCCTTGCCTTTCAAATAACTGATATTCGGGATGATGTAGTCGATGCCGGGCATATCTTCTTCTGGAAACATCATTCCCATATCCAATATGACGATATCGCCGTCGTATTCGAAGAGGGTCATATTGCGTCCGACTTCTTCTTGGCCGCCCAGCGGAATGATACGCAGAGTGTCTTTGGAGTGGATGATCGGCTTGGTCTGGATGACGGTCGGTTTAATTTTTATTTGCGCGTGGTTCATCCGGGACCTGTCGCGGTTTTTTATCGGGGCACTCTGGTCTTTGGCTGGAAGCGGTTTCGCTTCGGTCTTGGCATATGCCGGACGAGCCGAGCTTCGGGTATGAAGCGGCGGCTTAGTTTGCCTGTTTGGCGACCCGCCTGCCGGATGGGCGGGCAAGTTTGTTTTGTTTAACATGGTTTTTTTAAATCTGTCTGTAACTTATAATTACAAAATAAACAAATTTATTGGTTTTTTAAAATTAATATCGTATCGGTCTTATCACCCATGATTTTCATAACTGGAAAAAATATAACTTGCAGTAGAAAATCCCGGGATGATAAGATCGATGGTCGGTCGGATGGTTTGAATAGGGCGGAGTGGCGGACGGATAGTCTGGAAATAGATAAGAGGGCGCCTTAATAAAAGGCAAAAAAGCCAAAATTGAACTGATAAATCTAGAAAAAGTTAGAAGGATAAATTGATCAAGAAGTATGTTATGGATTGATGGTACACTATTTGGGGGAAAAAGTCAACCCTCCCAATCTGTTTTAGGGGTAATATGAGATTTTTTGGCTTGAATAAGGCATAAAATCAGCCTGAAAGATTCCAGTTTATTGTTTGATGCGGTTGTAGATATCGTCGTAGCGGACGATGTCATCCTCTTCGAAGTAGTCCCCGGTTTGCACCTCGATGATTTCCAAATCCGTTTTGCCAGGATTAGAAAGACGATGTTTGTGGGTGGCTGGGATATAGGTGCTTTCATTTTCCTGAAGGTCTATTTCCTGGTCGCCGTTTATTACTCGGGCTATTCCCCGGACTACGATCCAGTGTTCGGAACGGCGGTTGTGGGACTGCAGGGAAAGGGTGGCACCCGGATAAACGATCAATTTTTTGACTTTGTGGTTAGCATCATCGACTAAGACTCTGTATTTGCCCCATGGACGGTAGCCCATTATCTTGTGGTCGACTTCCTTGTAGGAATTCGCCTTTAGGTAATCCACGACCTTTTTAACATTATCGCTTTTGCCTTTTTTCTGGACCAAAATACAATCGTCATTTTCGATAATAATCAGATCTTCGACATCCGAGGTAGCGACTAGTCGGTCAGTGGCGGAGTGGATAAAAATATTCTTCGAATCGATCAGGACATGGTTTTTTTGCGTGATATCCTTTTCTTTCATTATATCTGAAAGGGCGTCGAAAGATCCGATATCACTCCAACCGAAATCACCCTCGAAAACGACCACCTTTTGGGATTTTTCTGAGATGGCGAAATCGATGGAAATGGAAGGGAGGCTCTTGAAATCCTGTTCGAATTTGGCGTAGCCTTGCGAGTAATTGGCATATATTTCCGGTGCGTATTTTTGCAGTTCTTCCGCGAAAGTTTTTTCATTGAAAATATATATCCCGCCGTTCCAGACGTATTCGCCAGTGGCGATATACCGTTCGGCTGTTTTTCGATCAGGCTTTTCTTTGAATTCCAGCGCCTTGCGGAAAGATCCTATTTTTTCACCCTTCCGGATGTATCCGTAACCTGTTTCCGGCGCTGTCGGAGTGATGCCGATGGTGCCGATATTGTCGGAAACCTCTTTCATCGCTGTTTGCACGAGACTGACAAAGATGTCGATTTTTCCGACGCTATGGTCTGACGGCAGGATGATCACCGGTTCGTCATTGTGGACGCCCTTTTTTTCCACGAGATATTTCAAGGCCAACGCGATGGCCGGGGCGGTGTTCAAGGAATCCGGTTCGATTATGATATGATCATTTTCCAGTCCAGGATAAATTTCTTTGATTTGATCCAGGACATTGAAACGATTGGCCTGGTTGGTTATGAAAAATATGTTTTCGGCCGGCATTATTTTTTGCATCCGCAAAAAAGTTTCCTGGATGAGGGATTTGTCTGAATATAAGCTTAAAAATTGCTTAGGGAAACTTTTGCGGGAAAGAGGCCAAAGCCGGGTGCCTGAACCGCCGCAAAGAATTACGCTGTACATAATCGTGTTTTTTTAATGATAAAGTCTACATTAGTATTTTATGGGAAATGGGTGGATGGGTCAAATGGCTTTTTGCCGGTTTTGTAAAATATGCTAAAATAAAGCCATAATCATTATTTAGAATCAAATGGAGCTTATCAATCTCGACGAGAATGTCATGCGGGCGTTGGATTTTTTTGTGGAAAACAAAGTACCCAAGTTCGACCTGAAAAAATTCAATTTGCCATTCGTGGTCGGCAGTGGAAACGCGTATAACGCCGGCACGATAATTTTTTCCGATAAGGCGGCTATTTTTGCCGATGAGAGTAATTTCAAGAGTATTATCAAATCTTACGATGCGGTTATTAGGAAGGGTTTGATAACTCAAGCGATCATCATTTCCGCCTCAGGAGAAAAAGATTCGGTTTGGGAGGTGGCACTGGCAAAAAAGCATAAACTAAAAACGACCTTGCTGACTTGCGACGCCGGATCGTCCGCGGCTAAAATAGCGGATGAGGTGCTTGTTTACCAAAAAATCGCTGAACCGTACACTTATAACGTTTCGACTTATCTCGGAATGGTATTGTCCGCGACCAAGGAAAACCCTGAGGAAATCAGGAAGATCGTCAAGGGATTGCGGTTGCCGAAATCCTTCTCGAGCCATAAAAGTTTTTCCTTCATTTTGCCGGACAGATTTTTGAATATCTGCCCGATGCTGGATATCAAGAAAAATGAATTGTTCGGTTCGCATCTTTCTTTGCGCGCTTTTTCCGAAGGACACGCGCGGCACGCAAAATTCGTTATTCCCTCCGAAGAAGAATTGGTCATCAGTATCAATAGTAAAAATGAGTATTTTGGAAAATCTAAACATCGCTGGACTATCGATTTGCCTGAAAATGCCGGTTTCGGAACGATTCTGTGCGTAACCTACTATCTGGTGGGAAAAATCCAGGCGAACAATCGTCCATACTTCAAAGAAAATATCGCGAACTATTGCAATGACTACGGGCCGAAAGCCTATGGCAAAGATAAACCGTTTGACGTGATAGTGCCAGGCAATCAAATATAGTCTTTCCTATCGATAAAAAAAGCTCTCCGCGTGGAGAGCTTTTTTTATCGATATCATTTCCAAATCCGCTTAGTTGCGATGTACCATTTATCTATATTGGCAAAGCGTTCGCTTGGCAGGATGAGATTCGTAACATCGATACCTTGGACTTTTTTGTTTACCGGGTAGACGTAGTCCGGGCTATAGAGGAAAATAGCGGGGATTTCAGCGTTCAATTTTTTCTGGAAATCGGCGTAGAGGGAAGTCCTTTTAGTCGTATCGAATTCTATCCTTCCATCTTCAATCAATTTGTCAGTTTCGGAATCGCCGAAGAGTGACAGGTTTAGGCCCGGATCCCTTTTTTGCGAAGAGTGCCAAAATGAATACGGATCGGGATCGGCGCCGAGGACCTGGCCGAACAGAAGCGCGTCATATTCCCGCGGACGGATATAATTCTGCTGGATATCGGAAACGGATAGATTATTGATATTGACCATAATGCCGATTTTGCCCCACTGGCTTTTCAAAATTTCAGCTGTTTGCGATAATTCCGGCCAATCGGTAGTAATCAGGTTGATTTCCAAACGCACGTCATTTTTGGCGCGGATGCCGTCTTCGCCGCGTTGCCAATCATTGGAGTCCAATAATTGATTGGCTTTGTCCAGATCGAAATTTCTTTTGTCCATATTTTCATCGTAGCCGATCATACCGGGCAGGATGGGGGAATAAACCGGGTTGCCGTTGCCATCCAGGACGGCATTGATTATTTCTTGGCGGTCAGTGGCATAGGCCAGAGCTTCGCGCACTTCATCGGTAGCGACAGGCACGCTTTTTGATTGGTTGAAAAAGACCGCGAAATATCTTGGAATATTGAATTTATGTATCGCGGTGCTTTGTTGCAATTTTATTTCGGAAAGTTTTTTCGGGGAGGTGTTATTGATGCCCATAATTTCCTTGGTGTTGTAAGCGGCGATGACCGACTCGTCATCAGGATAGAAGTCAAAGGTTATTTTTGAAATATAGGGTTTGCCCGCGAAATAGTTTGGATTGGCAACTAATCTATAGGAAAGGATGTTGCCGTTCGAATCTTTTTGAAAAGAGCCGTATTTGTAGGGGCCGCTGCCGATCGGCTCAAGATTCAGGTCGGTCAAGGAAAATTTGTCAGGTCCGACCGATTCCCAAATATGTTTCGGCAAAACCCCGAATGTCAGATTATTCAAGAAGCCGACGTAAGGTGTTTTTATTTTAAATTCCAAGGAATAGTCATCAAGGATATCAGTCTCGATGCCTTGCCAGTTCGAACGCAGCGGGCTTTTGTAGGCCGGATCGGAGATGAGGTTTATAGTGAATAATATGTCGGAAGCTGTCAGTGGCTGGCCATCGTGCCAAAAGACGCCTTTCTTGAGACGGATAATATACTGGGTTTTATCGTCGGAAGCTTCGTAACTGTCAATCAAATCATTGGACAGTTTGCCCTGATCGTCATATTTGAACAAGCTGCTGAAAATCATTTGTGCCAAATCGTCATCGGTGTCATTGGATGCGGAGATAACCGGGTTAATATGCATCGGCTGGCCTACGATTCCCTCGATATATTCCCCACCATAAGCGGCGATAGCTTCGGTTTTGGAATAATAATAGATGCTGCCCCAGCTGATTGCCGAACCGATCAGGATTAAAAAAAGGGCATAAAAAAGGACTTTTTCTTTCAGATTAAGCACTTGGACTATTTTCGGCCATTGCGTGAGCGAGGGCCAACGGTTTCTGCGGTTGTTATTTATATGTTTGCGTTACGGATTAAGGGATTTTATTGACTATTATAAGGTTGGTGATCGCTAGGATGATGAAGATTGCGGCAAGCACTGAAGAAAATGCGACTAAGAATTTTTCAAAGCCTCTTTTGCTGTAATATCCTCCGAAATCTCCGCCGAAACTTGAAGACAAGCCGGCGCCGCGGTTTTGCATCAGGATGGATAGGATAAGCAGGATGGCGATGATAATTTCGCTGATGTTGATGAGTTTTAACATAAACTTAAAATTTATTGGAATCAGTTTTATCCCTATGTAGGTGGGATATAAGATGATTCATTATGCTTAATATGATTACTCCCCAAAAAGCCGGCCAAAAACCTCGGATCGTCAGTTGCGTGAGAAATTTGTCGGCCAGAAGCAGGAGGCCGACGTTGATGACTATATTGAAAAGCCCGAGGGTCAGAAAGACGACGGGCAGGGCGATAATTTCGATTATGGGCTTGACCAGTGCGTTAATAAGGCCGATTACTATGCCGGCCGTCAACAGGTCGATCGATGATCCGCTGAAAATAAAGCCCGGAATGAGCTTCGTGGCTATCAAAATCGCTACGCAATTGGCTAAAATCCTAAGTAATATATACATATGTTTGATAAATAAGACTTATGGCAGTCTATCACATCAAGCGCGTTTGGTCAATCCTGTCGGATCGGACTTTTTCGTGATGATGGTTTTGAGTCCGAAGACGCTTTTGCCGGAAACTTTCATTTTTAGTTTCCTTTTAGTTTCACGGGTTTCAGCTTTGATTTTTGTCCGTACTTTCATATCTGAATTATAGCATAAAATGTCCTGTCGCGTGCTGTAAAAACTCCACCCAAGCCATTAGACCAGTGCGGTTACCTATTTTTTGTAAGTGGAAATTATCAGAGGGGTTTTCTTGTAATTAATAGTGGATTGGATTAGAGTTAAATTATGAAATTCAAGATAAATTCGAAATATAAGCCGGCCGGGGACCAGCCGCAGGCAATCGAGAAACTGGTAGCTGGACTCGAAGCTGGGAAGAAGTTCCAGACGCTTTTGGGCGTGACGGGGTCGGGTAAGACTTTCACGATCGCCAATGTGATCGAAAGAGTGCAAAAGCCGACTTTGGTAATCGCGCCCAATAAGACTTTGGCGGCACAACTGGTCCAAGAATTCCGGACTTTTTTCCCGAAAAACGCGGTGGAGTATTTCGTATCATACTATGACTATTACCAACCGGAAGCCTACATCACTTCCAGTGATACCTATATAGAAAAGGAGTCGCAGATCAATGAAGAAATCGACCGGTTGCGCCATGCTTCTACGGCGGCCCTGCTGTCGCGGGAAGATGTGATTATCGTGGCGTCGGTATCTTGCATTTATGGACTGGGTTCCCCGGAGTATTATCGCGATATTTCTTTGGAAATAAAAGTCGGACAGAAAATTTCACGCGACGAGGTCGCGCAAGAGCTTGTCGATATGCAATATTTGCGTACGGATATTCTGGGTCGCAGCAAATTCCGTATGACCGGGGAGACGATCGAAGTGATGTCTCCGGCGCGGGAAATCGTGACGCGCATCGAACTCAATGAGGGGCAAGTCAGGAGAATTTTTGAATATGATTTTTTGACCGGTAGCGAATTGGGCCGGCTTGAACAAGCGATGATTTTTCCGGCCAAGCATTTCGTGGTGCCGGAACCGATTATGCAAGAAGCGCAAAGCGCGATTGAGAAAGATTTGGAAAAGCAAGTCGCACTTCTGAAAAATGCTGGCAAGCTGCTGGAGGCGGAGCGGTTGAACCGGCGGACGCGCCAGGATATCGAAATGATGAGGGAAATCGGCTATTGTAACGGGATTGAGAATTATTCGCGCTATCTGACAGGGCGCGATGCCGGGGAGGCGCCGGACACTCTGATAGATTATTTCCCTAAAGATTTCCTAATGATCGTAGATGAATCTCACGTGACGATTCCGCAAATCGGCGGGATGTTCAATGGGGACTATTCGCGGAAAAAATCCTTGGTGGATAACGGTTTCCGCTTGCCGAGCGCCTTTGACAACCGTCCGTTGAAATTTCCGGAATTTGAGAAAAAAATAAAACAGTTGATTTTCACTTCAGCTACGCCGTCCATCTATGAAAAGGAACATTCGGAGCAAGTGGTGGAACAGATTATCCGGCCGACCGGACTTATTGATCCGGAAATTATCATCAAGCCGGCCAAGGGCCAAGTGAAAAATGTTCTGGTGGAAATCGAAAAAGTCATCGCGAAACAAGAAAGGGTCCTGATTACGACGCTGACGAAAAAAATGGCGGAAGACTTGTCGGAGTTCCTGCTGGAAAATAAGATCAAAGCTGAATATCTGCACTCTTCGGTCGAGACTTTGGATCGCATCCGCATTCTGGAGAATCTGCGGCGCGGGGAATTTGATGTGCTGGTGGGTGTGAACCTTTTGCGGGAAGGCTTGGATTTGCCGGAAGTTTCTCTGGTCGCGATTTTGGACGCGGACAAAGAGGGTTTCTTGCGCAGTGAAACTTCGCTAATCCAGACCATCGGGCGGGCGGCGCGCAATGTTTCAGGCAAGGTAATCCTATATGCGGACCAGATCACCGGTTCGATGAAGCGGGCGATTTCGGAGACTGATCGCCGCCGGGCGGTGCAGGTGGCGTATAATAAAAAACATCATATCACGCCAAAAACGATCAAGAAGAATATCGAGTCGATCGTGGACCATGAAATCAAACCGGAAATTTCGCGCGATTTCGCTGAACTGGAATCATTGGAAGACATCCAGGGTTATATCAGGCAGAAAGAGCGGGAAATGAAAGAAGCTTCCCGGTCTTTGCAATTTGAAAAAGCCGCCATTATCCGGGATGAAATCATCGAGTTGCGGAAATTGCAGTTGAAATGACAACGCGGTCGGTGCTAGTGCCGAAGGTAGTTTTGCGCCGGAAAACATCCGTGGTAAAATTAACTGCAGGTTATATATAGGATCACATATAAATTATGGCGGAAAAATTGCCGACAATAACGAATAGCCCGGAAAAATTGCCGTATCAGCAATGGTATCCGATTACGGATATTTTCAGAAATGCTCCGGACAAGAAAAAATTCATAGATGCGATGAAAAAGGGCGGGATAAACATCAACGGAGAGAATATCACGCCGCTGGATTTTTTCGCGACCAGTCCGGATCTACCGGATGATGAAATAGTCGAAGTGATCGAAGGGTATCTTGATGTGGAAAAATTGGAAAACAATTTAGAAGATATCAATATGGCCTTGAAGACATCCAAGAACTATATTGAGAATTATCTGCATAGGGATCTTCCTAAAGAAATAAGAAATTTAAGCGATGTCAAAAGCGCTGCGGACGTGATAAAAATATTTAGGAAGACCGCGGCATCGAAGGAAGGTGATAATATCGGCTTGTCCCCGGCGTATTGCGCGCTGGTTAAAGTTTTTGTGGCATCTTTCGAACTGAGGAAAAAAGAGATGGACGGATTGATGAAAGAAAGCGAATATATCTATGATGCGATATTCGAGCCCGATGGGGACACGGGAATCCAGAATTTCCATTGCTTGCAAAAAGAAAAAAACGGATATGATAAGGTCGCCGTGTATGATGATGTCAATCATAATATGCTGTTCGGCAATTCATATTTCCGGGGCAAGGATGAGGCTAGTTTGATTTCAAAATTCGTAAACAAACCTGAAGCTACAGCTGAAGAGGCTGCTAAGGACGGAATCGGTTTCAAGTTCGAAGTTAAGTCCATAGCGGACTTAAAAAGGATTATCCCGATAGTCTCAAGATATTTCAAGAAAAATTTTGAAGCCGGTAATTTTATTTTTGAAAATACCAAACTTTTGGCTTCCAATGAGGTGGATGAGGTTGAGAAAGAAAGCGAAAAACAGCTTGTCGCGTTGGGGGAGGAATCGCTTTTCGTGAAGGAGGATAAGAACGTGTATTCCAATAAGAATTTCAGGGCTTTCAAAATAAATGGTCAGCTGGGTGTTCCTATGAAAGGCGATGTCGATGGGATGAAGATGCGGAGGCAATTCGAAATCCAGATAGTCCTTGTCGACAATGACAATGAAACGGGCTTTTCTAACCACTATGTGTATGACGCGACTAAAAAACTTGCGGCCGTTACGAAATTATTTGGTTCTTTTACCGATAAATATCTGAATATCGTCTGTAGTGAGGCGGAGGCGGGGGTGGGAATTTCCGCTGAAAAAATAAAGGAATATCTCAAGCACAATTTTTTAGTTGAGATAGAGGCCAGCGGATATTCCAAAAAGAGGTATGCCAGCCGGAAAAATGCCGCAAGATTCCTGAAAGCCGGGATTTTTCCTGATAAACAGATCGGGATAAGGGATGTCAGACCATAATGATTTCACAAGGGCCTGCTTGGATTGCCCGATAGGCGCGTATTGTGCAAAAGCGGATAGCGGTGTAAAATAGGTAAATAAATAACTAACTAAAAATAAATTAATCCCGTTAAAGATGTCCAAAGTGTTTTGACGCTTGCGATGGATTGCCGGGATGGATAAGATTATGGAAGAAGAAGCAAAAGTTGAAAAAACTGAAACTGATGGAATCAGTGCTAGGGAAACGCGGTTGCGGGCGATCAGAAACAAATGCCAAAAAATCGTTTGTGAGAAAAAACGGCCGATTATAGCCGGTTTAGTCGTTGTGTTGGTCATTGCGATCGGAGTCGGCGCGTATTTTTATAAATTTAGGACTGCGGATATCGGTCTGGAGGGCGCCAAGAGCAAGGTTGCTGATTTCGTGAACGGCAATCTTTTGCAAGCCGGAACGACTGCTACCATAGAAGACGCATCAGTGGAGAATGGTTTATATAAAATAACCATAAATATTGCCGGAAAACAGAAGGTAGTGACTTATTTGTCGAAAGACGGTAAGAAATTTTTTCCGGAAGCGATGGATACCGATGTTGAAAAAAAGGAAGTCGCCGAAAAGCAACCTGAGGAGGTAAAGGAAATTCCCAAATCAGACAAACCGGTTGTCGATCTGTATGTTATGAGTTTTTGTCCTTTTGGAAACAAGGCGGAAGATACCTTGAAGTCGGCGTATGATCTATTGAAGAAAAAAGTCGATTTCAATTTCCATTATATCGTAAGCTCGAACGGTGAAGAAATCCTATCGCTCCATGGTCCGAAGGAGGTCGCGCAGAATAAACGGGAGGCTTGCGTATTGAAGAATTATGGTAAGGATAAATGGTTCGCTTTTGTGGAATATGTTAACAAAAATTGCGGCAGTGACGGGGCTTGTTGGGAGACGGGAGCTAAAAACTGGGGAATATCGACCACTAAGATATCGGATTGCGTAGCTTCCGAAGGTCCGGCTTTGATGAAGGAAAATGAAAAGGCTTCGACGGAAGCCGGTGCCCAGGGATCACCGACGATGCTGGTCAACGGAGTCCCGACCAAGACGGTATATCAATATGGCAACTCAGATTCGTACAAACAAGTCATTTGCGACGCTTTCAACAAGGCTCCGGCCGAATGCGCGAAAAAATTAAGCACGCAAGCGGCTACATCCCAAGGTGGAAGTTGCGGCAATTAGGAATGGTTTCATAACGAATAGGCGAAAAGAGCTTCTAATCCAAGCTCTTTTTCTATTCCGCATTGATTATTGCCGCTGTTTGTATTATAATCAAGTGAATTTAAAAACGGCTAAAAATTAAATTTTTGAGCAACTCAGGGAAATTTTATGGATAAAATAATCATCAAGGGAGCCAGGGAGCATAACCTTAAGAATATAGACCTGGAATTGCCACGGGATAAGTTCATAGTTTTTACGGGTATCAGCGGGTCGGGCAAATCGACCTTGGCTTTTGATACGATTTTTGCCGAAGGTCAGAGGCGATATTTGGAGAGTCTGTCTTCGTATGCGCGCCAATTCTTAGGCCAGATGGATAAACCTGATGTGGATTATATCGAGGGTTTGTCGCCGGCGATTTCCATTTCGCAAAAAGCCTCTTCACAGAATCCGCGCTCGACTGTCGGTACGGTGACGGAAATACATGATTATTTGCGTCTGCTTTTCGCCAAGATCGGTATCCCGCATTGCCAGCTTTGCGGGCGCGAAATCACCAAACTTTCCACTGATGAAATCGTGGATCGCATAATCGGCATCGGGGAGGGGAAAGATATTGAAATTTTAGCGCCGGTCGTGCGGCAAAGAAAAGGCGAATATTCTTCGCTGTTGGAGGAAATGTGGAAGCGGGGATTTTCCAGCGCCTATGTGAATGGGAAAAAAATCGAGTTGTCTTTGAAAGCCGGGGCATCGATAAAATTGGAAAGATATAAGAAACACAATATCGATATCGTAGTCGACGTGGTTAAAATCCAGGATGGGAATATTTCGCGTATTTTTGAAGATGCGGAGAAGGCTTTAAAATTGGCGGATGGGCTTGTTAAGATAAAAATCCAAGATCCAAAAACCCGGATAACGAATAAATCTGAAATAAAAAATTCTAAAATTCAGATACAAGAGGATTTCGTTTATAATCAAAATTTAGCTTGTCCGATCCATGAAGTGGAATTCCCGGCGCTGGAGCCGCGGCTGTTTTCTTTCAATTCGCCTTATGGTGCGTGTCCCGCTTGCGAAGGCTTGGGCACGAAAAAAGAAATCGATCCTGACCTGGTCATTCCCGATAAGACCAAAACTATCGCGGAGGGCGGGGTTTTTCCGTGGAATTTTAAGAAAAACAATTATTACGGTGGC
This sequence comes from Candidatus Moraniibacteriota bacterium, assembly GCA_030679995.1. GTDB lineage: Bacteria > Patescibacteriota > Minisyncoccia > Moranbacterales > UBA2206 > JAUXSK01. The sequence goes on along the minus strand of JAUXSK010000016.1, from coordinate 6,804 downwards.
GTGCTGTTGTCGGTATGCAAGTATTTCCATATTCCGGACAATGTGCGGATAAAAGATTTGCCTGAACGCCAGTTGGATATCCTGTTGTTCGGCGCGGCGGATGCGGATGATATGATCGCGGAAGAAGAGGCTGAGGAAGTGCCGATCAAGGTGCGGGCCAAGACCGGCACGAGCTGGAGCTTTTTTATGCGCTGGCGCGGAGTGACCGGTTTTTTGCAAGACCGTTATTTCAAGACTGAATCGGAAGCGGTGCGCGAAGGTATTGAAAAATATATGTCGCAGAATCCTTGTTCGGTTTGCAAAGGGAAAAGATATAAGCCGGAAGTGTTATTGGTGACGGTCGGCAATAAGAATATCGCTGACGTTTCAGACGTGAGCGTGGCTGATTCATTGGATTTTTTTAAAAAATTAAAAACAAATAAAACTGAAGAATTGATAGCGGGCAGGATTTTGAAAGAAATCCAAGTGCGGCTCGGATTTTTGGAAAATGTCGGATTGGGTTATCTGACTTTGTCACGTTCCGCAGCTACTTTGGCGGGCGGTGAATCGCAGCGGATCCGCTTGGCTTCGCAAATCGGTTCGCAACTGGTGGGCGTCCTATATATCCTGGATGAGCCGTCCATCGGACTGCACGCGCGGGACAATACCAAGCTTCTCAACACGCTTTTGCAACTGCGTGATATCGGCAATACTTTGATCGTAATCGAACATGACGAGGAAACGATGCGTGCGGCGGATTACCTGGTGGATATCGGTCCAGGCGCGGGACGTCTGGGCGGGGAAATCGTAGCCCAAGGCACGCCGGAGGAAGTGATGGAAAACAAGAAATCTTTGACGGCCAAATATCTGAACCATGAACTCAAAATAGAATTGCCGGCGGCGCGGCGCGGCGTAAAAAACAAGAAATGGCTGGTAGTGCGCGGGGCGCGGGAAAACAATCTGAAAAACGTGACGGTGGAATTCCCTCTGAAAGTTTTGACGGTGGTGACCGGAGTGTCCGGTTCAGGCAAATCGACTTTGGTGGAAGATATATTATATAAAACCTTGTCGAGCAAACTGATGCGTTCTTTGGAAAAACCGGGCAAATATTCGGAAATCATCGGTCTGCAACATATCGACAAAGTGATTATGATCGACCAGTCGCCGATCGGCCGCACACCCAGATCAAACCCTGCGACTTATACCGGGCTTTTCACGCCGATCCGTGAACTATTCGCTTCGACCAAGGGGGCCAAGGGCAAAGGCTATGGTCCGGGCCGGTTTTCTTTCAATGTGAAGGGCGGGCGGTGCGACAACTGCCAGGGCGAGGGCTATATCAAGATAGAGATGCAATTTATGCCGGATGTGTATTTGCCGTGCGACGTGTGTAAAGGCAAGCGGTATAACCGGGAAACCTTGGAAGTCAAATATAAGGAAAAAAACATTTCCGAGGTTTTGAATATGACCGTTTCGGAAGCTAAGGATTTTTTTCAGAGCTTCCATGACATCTATGACAAGTTGGCAGTATTGGAGGATGTCGGCCTAGGCTATATCCATTTGGGCCAATCGGCCACTACGTTATCCGGCGGAGAAGCGCAACGGATCAAGTTGGCTACTGAACTTTCACGGCGCGCCACCGGCGATACGCTCTATATTTTGGACGAGCCGACGACTGGTCTGCATTTCGATGATATAAAGAAATTATTGATCGTCCTGAATCGTCTGGTGGACGCGGGCAATACGGTAATCGTGATCGAGCATAATATGGATGTCATCAAGACGGCCGATTGGATCATCGATCTGGGGCCGGAAGGCGGCGACCAGGGCGGTCGCGTCATCGTGACCGGTTCGCCGGAAGATGTCTCCACCTACTATGAAGAAAGTCATACCGCGAGATATTTGCGAGAGTTTTTGAAGAAGTGATAATATTTGCTGAAATAAGCATTTGAACAGGTATTTTTAAAAAATAAAAAAGCCACAAGGAAAGTGACTATTTTCTTGTGACTTGATGACTTAGCAATTTTAAGAATGAAGTTGAATTAGAAATATTCCGGATAGCTTATTTTAATAGATAATAGCGTCGCCTCAAAATGCTTTCTATTTTTGCAGAATTCTTGACTTTTGTTGGATAATTTTTCTTGCTCATGGGTTTCTCCCAACGTTTTTTATGGTTGACTACATTATGTAGTGTTTGTTAAGGTAATGTTGTATTATTGGGGAAAATTATGAATTTGTCAATCTTAAAATCTAAAATCCAAAAATTACCCCAAACTCCGGGGGTCTATCTTTTCCGTGATGTGGAAGGCAGAATTATATATATTGGCAAAGCGACGGATTTGAGGAGCCGGGTTTCTTCATACTTTAGAGCCTTAAGGGAACTAAGTCACCATAATGGGGACTTAGTTCCTGAACAGCAATCGAGGCCGATTGAGATGATGATTGCGCAAGTGGTGGATATTGAAGTGCAAGAAACTGAGAGCGTGCTGGAAGCTTTGATTTTGGAGTCCAATCTTATTAAAAAGCACCAGCCCAAGTATAATGTGAAAGAAAAAGACGATAAGTCGTTTAGTTATTTTGTAATTACTAAGGAAGAATTTCCGCGAGTTTTAATATTGCGTAAGACAGATCTGGAGAAAAATACAAAAAACAAGATACAAGATGCAAAAAAATCTCAAATCTCAAATATCAAATATCAAACTTCTCATATTTTCGGACCATACACTTCAAAGAAGCAGATGGAAATCGCACTGAAGATAATCAGGAAAATTTTTCCTTTCCATTCGAATAAACAAAAAACGGAAAAGGGCTGCTTGGATTTCCAGCTGGGCCGATGTCCGGGGCCGTACGCGGGGGCGATTTTCAAGGCGGATTACCGGAAAAATATCCGTGGCATCAAGATGATTTTGGAGGGCAAGAAAAATAATTTGCTCGGCAAGTTAGGGAAAGAAATGCAATCATTGGCGGAAAATAACGAATTTGAAAAAGCTGTCGGATTGAGAAACAAGATTTTTGCCTTGAAACATATCCAGGATGTGGCGCTTATCTCATCCGAAGATGATAAATTGCAAATTCAAAATCACACTTGGCCTGCTGGCGGGCAGGAATCCAGAATAAATTCAAAACTCTTTCGAGTGGAAGCTTATGATATCTCCAATATTTCCGGCCAGCAGGCGGTGGGTTCGATGATCGTATTTGAAAACGGCGAGCCGAATAAGGACGAATATCGAAAATTCCGGATAAAGACCGTGGAAGGCGCCAACGATGTGGCGATGATGGCCGAAGTCCTGCTGCGACGGTTCAAAAACGCGTGGCGGCAGCCGGATCTGGTTCTTTTGGATGGCGGACAAGGACATTTGAATATGGCGCAAAAACTTTCGCATAATCTGGGGTTGGCGATTCCGCTGGCGGCAGTGGCGAAAGGCCCGACCAGGAAAAAAATCGAAGTCAGGACCCCGTCCGATCCGATATCCGGTTTTTCCAAAGAAGCGGAGGAAATATTGCATAACGATCGTTTACTTAAAAATATTATGGATGAAGCGCACCGTTTCGCGGTCACTTATCATCGTAAGGTGAGGAAGAGCGAGTTTATCTAACCTTTTCCTAGCCGCGTAAATATGCGTTTATTCCGGAAACCGGGACTGAAGCTCCAAGCGGCGCGCTTCCTTTACAAAGACCCTGGAATGCTCTAAAATAATTATTTAGAATATCGTTTTTTTACTTCTAATAATTATTCACAAATATGGCCAAAGTTACTCCAAAAGTCAGGGATAAGATCATCATCAGAGGCGCTCGGGTCAATAATCTGAAAAACGTGGATATAGATGTTCCACGGGACCAATTGGTGGTCGTGACGGGCTTATCCGGATCGGGAAAATCATCTTTGGCGTTCGATGTGATTTATGCCGAGGGCAATCGGCGGTATTTGGAAGGTATGTCTTCATATGCGCGGCAATTTTTGGATGTGGGAGCAAAGCCCGATGTGGATAAAGTGGAAAACCTGAGTCCGACGATTTCCATCGACCAAAAAAGCTTGAGCCGCAGTCCGCGGTCGACGGTCGGGACGCTGACGGAAATTTATGATTATTTGCGCGTACTGTTCGCTAAAATCGGCGCACCGCATTGTCCGAAATGCGGTACTGTAATGACGCGCAAGAGCAATCAGGAAATGCTGGATGAGCTTTTGGGATTGCCGGATCAAACGCAAGTATCGATCCTAGCTAAGATAAAAGATGATGGTAAAAGTTCCAAAGAGATTTTGCGCGGCGTAAGCCAGCTTGGTTATGCGCGTGCGCGCCTCAATGGCAAGATAATGCTGGTCAGTGAAGCCTTGATGATTGCCAGCGAGCAGATTGAAAATGCGATCGAAGTCGTGGTGGACCGGGTAGCTGTCAAACACAAGAATCCGGATAGCGAAAGGATTTTGGATTCGATTGAAACGGCTTTGAAAGTCGGCAACGGTTCCATCATAGTTTCAATCAATAATGTCGAAGACCGGGTATATAATAAGGATTTCGTCTGCCATGATTGTCATACGCGGATTTCAGAAATAACCCCCCGCCATTTTTCTTTCAATAGTCCGGAAGGGGCTTGCGCCCACTGTTCCGGGTTGGGTATCACTAAGGAAGTCGATATCGACCTGGTGATGCCTAATAAAAATCTGACGCTTGCGGAAGGGGCGATTTTGCCGTGGAGCAAAACGAATGGCCGCGGCAACGGGCATAATAATTACCTCCATATATTGGAAGTTTTGGGAAAGGAGTATGGCTTTTCAGTAGTATTGCCGGTCAAGAAACTTTCACCGGAGGCGCTGGAAATCATTTTTTACGGCCCGGAAAAAAAAGAGCTCTTGGTGGAGCAGAAGGATGATATGGGCGGCGTGAAAGAAGTGCGGGTGATGTTTGATGGCGTGGTCACGATTCTTAAAAGGAAATATCAGGAAGCCAGTTCGGATTATGTCCGGAATGATTTGGAAAAATATATGCTGGAAAAAACCTGTCCGGTCTGCGCCGGCCAAAGACTGAAGGATAAATTTTTGGCAGTGATGGTCAAAGGAAAATCGATCGATGATGTGGTGAAGATGGATTTGGTTAAATTCGTGGCATTTTTAGAGGAACTGGCCGGCGATTCGAAGGCTGACAGGTCCAAGAGGGATATCGCCGCGCCTTTGATCAAGGAGATGAAGTTGAAAACTGAGGCGCTTATAAATGTCGGATTGGAATATCTTTCGCTTTCCCGCGGAGCTAACTCGATTTCAGGCGGCGAAGCCCAGCGGATCAGGCTGGCAACCCAAATCGGTTCTGAATTGATGGGCATCACCTATGTCCTGGATGAACCGTCCATCGGATTACATAACCGTGATACGGAAAAATTAATCAGCACGATGCAGGCTCTGAAAGAAGCTGGCAATTCATTGATCGTAGTGGAACATGATGATGACATCATCCGCAAGGCTGACTGGATAATCGATATGGGGCCGGGTGCGGGAGAAGAAGGTGGGCAGGTCATTTTCCAGGGCGATTTTAAAAAATTGTTGAATTCCAAAAACTTGACCGCCCAATATCTGACCGGCAAGAAAAAGGTCGCGGATAAAAAATCTTTCCGTAAGGGCAATAATAAATCAATCGAAATTATCGGAGCCAGAGAACATAATTTGAAAAAAATAGACGTGGAAATACCGCTGGGAAAATTCGTTTCCATTACCGGCGTATCAGGTTCAGGCAAATCGACTTTGGTTTCGGATATCCTGGCTAAAGCGTTGGCAAGGCATTTTTTCGGCGCGAAAGACATACCGGGAGCGCACAATAAGATCAAGGGATTGAATAATATCGATAAAGTCATCAGCATCAACCAGTCCCCGATCGGCCGGACCCCGCGTTCCAATGCCGCGACCTACACGGGCGTGTTCTCTTTGATCCGCGAACTGTTCGTTTCGACGGAAGAAGCCAATAGCCGGGGATATACTCCGAGCCGGTTCAGTTTCAATATGAAAGGCGGACGATGTGAAGTCTGCCAGGGGGATGGAACCAAGAAAATAGAAATGCATCTTTTGCCGGATATGTATGTCAAATGCGAATCCTGCGGCGGCACGAGATATAACCAAAAAACGCTTGATGTCGAATATCAGGGAGTGAATATCGCCGAAGTGCTGGATATGAGCGTTTCATACGCGCTATGTTTTTTTAAAAAATCACCTTTGGTGGTGGAAAAACTGCGGACTCTCGAACAGGTCGGTCTGGGCTATCTCAAATTAGGCCAGAGCGCGACCAATCTGTCGGGTGGCGAGGCGCAAAGAATCAAGCTGGCTACCGAACTTTCCCGGAAATCGACCGGCAAGACATTATATATCTTGGATGAACCGACCATCGGTCTGCATTTTGAAGACGTGAAGAGGTTGTTGGGCGTCCTGGACGCGCTGGTGGACAAGGGCAATTCGGTTCTGGTGGTCGAGCATAATATCGATGTTATCCGTAATTCCGATTGGGTGATTGATCTCGGACCGGATGGCGGCGACAAAGGCGGGGAAGTCGTTTTTTCCGGAACTCCGGACAAATTGAAAAACGCCAAAAGGAGTTGGACGGGAAAATATCTCTAGAAATTTTTAATTTCCAATTTTTAATTTTATAAATACCTGCCTGCCGGTAGGCGGGAATCATAAATTTTAAATTTTTTAAACCTATATTTATTCAATCGATATTTTAGGTATTAAAAATTAAAACATTATTTAAAAAATTATAAAATTAAAAATTATAAAATTGTGTCCAGCAATCTTTCTAAGCACATCCTTACGACCCTAGTTTATTATGACGTTATGGATTATCCGATGAC
>JAUXSK010000013.1 GCA_030679995.1 Candidatus Moraniibacteriota bacterium | reverse complement strand
CCAAAAAAGTTAATTGAAATGTTGGAAGAAAAGAAAAATAGCTTAAGTAAAGTGATGCCGGAGCTTTTGGCTTTTACCAATCTCATAGATAAAAAACCAAAAATCCGCTATTTCGAAGGGAAGGATTCTTACAAAGATGTTTTTATGGATATATTGAAATATCCGGGCAGTGAAACATTGATAACATTTAATGAAAAATTCTGGAATCACGATGATTTTTTTGTTGGTTATTTCATACCAAGAAGAAAAGAAAAGAAAATTTGGGCCAGAGCTCTTTTTCATGACAATCCATTTTTCCAGGATCTTCAGAAGAAAGAACAAGAGCTTTTTATGCAATGTAAGCTTATTTCTGATGACAAATTTAATATTGGAATTGAAATGATTATTTATGCTAACGATAAGGTCGGCTTGGTTTCTTATGAAGAAGAAATTGCTATTATTATTGAAAGCCGAAAAATCCATAATACGCAAAAAAGTTTTTTTGAGGTTATTTGGAGCTTGTTGCCGGAGAATAAATTGTGATATCCGATAATAAATAAGCCTAATTTGTGGCTGGTAAAATATTAAATGATTGAGTTTGTATTTATGTATGAAATTAATCAAAAAGGATAGATTGATATTAAGATAGGATTTTTTTTGAGGTTTTTGATAAAATCAAGATAATGTGCTAAAGCAAGAATGAAATGCAGAGGAGGGAGGTTATTTTTAAATGCACTATCAATTGATGAGGTGAAAGATGAGAGACTTTAATTTTGACGAGTGGACGGCATTGGCGAAAAACGATCCAGAATCTTTCGAGGCCAAGAGAAAGGAGTCAATAGCGGAAATTATCAATAGTGCTCCGGAGAGTGAAAGGGATGTTTTAAATAGGATTCAGTGGATAATCGATAAGAAGAGATCGATTGCTGGAAGTTGTTGGCCTGATAAGTGGAACATTCGGGAATGTTGTGGTAGAATGGAAAATGTGAAAAACGATAATAAAAAGGTGGAAAATAAGCGTTGGGATGTTTTGGGAATCGGCAGCCCTTTGCTTGACGTCATAATCGATGTCGAGGAAGAGGTGCTGGGCATTTTGGGCGTCAAGAAAGGATCGATGAATCTGATTTCCGTCCAGGAAAGCGAGCGGATCCGCCAGGAACTTGGCCGTTTGGAATATGAACTGGTGCCGGGCGGCAGCGCGGCCAATACGCTTTCCGGAATAAACGCCTTGGGCAGCCAGGCTTCCTTCTTGGGGGTCGTCGGTCGGGACGAATACGGACGGATATACCGGACCAAGACGGAAAAGGAGGGTATTGTCGCACATCTGGCTTGCCATGATACGGATATGACGGGACACTCCCTTATCTTGATCACCCCGGATGGGGAACGGACGATGATGACCCATTTGGGCGCATCTTTGAATTTCGTGCGTGACCACATCAAGGAGGATGAAATCGGAAAAAGCAGGATTTTGCATATCGAGGCATACCAATTGGAAAGCCCCGATACATATTATGCGGTTCTGCACGCGATTTCAATCGCGAAAAAGAGCAAGACGCTGGTTTCACTGGATCTTTCCGATGCGAGCCTTATCCGGCGTAACAAAGAACTTTTCAGAAATGTCGTCAGGGAACATATTGATATCGTTTTTGCGAATGAAGAGGAGGCCGTCGAATTTACCGATAAAGACAATCCGATAGAGGCTTTGCATGAAATAGCGCGGATTTGCGAGATTGCCGTGGTCAAACTGGGGGCCAAAGGAAGTCTGATCAAACAAGCTGGAAAGGTTTTTGACATCAAGCCATTTGAGATCGATATGAAAAATACGAACGGGGCGGGAGATATGTATGCCGCGGGAATTTTGCACGGATTGGTCAAGGGGATGGATATGCGAAATGCGGGAGAGATCGCCAGTTATGCCGCGGCGCTGGTCGTTGCGAGCCCCGGAGCGCGTTTGGATGGGAAGTATGCCGGTTTAATTTCTAAATATAAAATTATGCAAAAAGAACAGGACTACAAGATTAAAGATATCGACTTGGCTGAATATGGCCGGAAGGAAATTGTCATCGCGGAAAAGGAAATGCCGGGACTGATGGCTTTACGCAAGAAATTCGGCCGGAAAAAACCGCTGAAGGGCGCCCGGATCTTGGGCAGTCTGCATATGACCATCCAGACGGCGGTCCTGATTGAGACTTTGGTGGAATTGGGCGCGGAGGTGCGTTGGGTTTCTTGCAATATTTTCTCGACCCAGGATCATGCGGCGGCGGCGATCGCGAAAGCCGGGATTCCGGTTTTTGCCTGGAAGGGTGAGACATTGGAAGAATATTGGTGGTGTACGGAGCAGGCCTTTAAATTCAAAGCTGGCAAAGGCCCGAGCTTGATCGTGGATGATGGAAGCGACGCGACTTTGATGTTGCATTTGGGTGTGGAAATCGAGAATGACCCGAAAATTCTCAAGAAAAATTATTCCGGCAAGGGCGAAGACGAAAAGGAATTGATGAAGATTCTCACTAGGATATATCAGGAAAATCCGACTTTTTGGAGTAAGATTATAAAAGACGTCAAGGGCGTGTCGGAAGAAACCACGACCGGCGTGCACCGGCTCTATCAGATGTCTGAGCAGAAAAGGTTGTTATTTCCGGCTATCAATGTGAATGATTCAGTGACCAAAAGCAAATTCGATAATCTATATGGCTGTCGGGAGAGCTTGGCGGACGGGATTAAGCGCGGGACGGATGTGATGGTGGCTGGAAAAGTCGTGGTCGTTTGCGGTTATGGCGATGTTGGCAAAGGTTGCGCGCAGAGTATGCGGGGGTTCGGCGCCCGGGTCATCGTGACGGAAGTCGATCCGATCTGCGCTTTGCAAGCGGCGATGGAAGGACTTGAAATCAAAACGGTGGAAGAATCATTGGCTGAAGGGGATATCTATGTGACGGCTACGGGCAATCGGGACATCATCACGGTCGAACATATGGAAAAAATGAAAGATGAAGCGATCGTTTGCAATATCGGCCATTTTGATAATGAGATCCAAGTGGAGAAATTGGAAAAATACAAAGGCATCCAGGAAATCAACATCAAACCACAAGTGGATAAATTCGTATTTCCGGACGGGCACGCGATCGTGCTGCTTTCGCGGGGCCGCCTGGTGAACTTGGGCAATGCCACCGGACATCCGAGTTTCGTGATGAGCGCTTCATTCACCAACCAAGTGTTGGCCCAGATGGAGCTTTGGCAGAATAAATATGCTATCGGAGTCTATACTTTGCCGAAAAAACTGGATGAGGAAGTGGCTCGCCTGCATCTGGATAAATTAGGGGTTTCTTTGACGAAATTGACTAAAAAACAAGCTGATTATATAGATGTGCCGCTCCAAGGCCCGTATAAACCTGACCGATATCGCTACTAGGATTGTATTTAAGATATAGGATGATCCCATAATTCTTGGAATTATGAAAAAGTATCACAAAATCGGGGGACGGGAATGTATGCCGGCGTATCGCACGCCGTCTAATTTCCGTAGCCGGGTTTTTGAAATCGTGCGGAAAATTCCCAAGGGGAAAACCTTGACCTACAAGCGGGTGGCGGAAATGGCGGGTAATCCGAAAGCTTGCCGGGCGGTGGGCAACGCGCTACACCAAAATTATGACTCCCAGATTCCCTGTCATCGCGTGATCCGTTCGGACGGTAAATTGGGCGGTTATAACCGCGGGGTGGAAATTAAAAAGGAGATTTTGGAAAGAGAAGCCTCATCAGTCGATGGATTGTGATAAGCGGAATTTGAATTTTATCGAGGTTTTTGGTAGGATAAATATATGTGAAACAGGGAAAGGAAGGCAGTTCTTTGAACAAAAATGACGAGGTGGAGAAATGAAAGAATTTGATTTCAATGAGTGGGCTGAATTAGCCCGAACCGATCCGGAAACCTTTGAGCTGAGAAGGAAAGAGGCAATCGCGGAAATTATCGACAGCGCTCCTGAGGGCGGAAAGGATACGTTAATCAGGATGCAGTGGATAGTTGATAGAGAAAGAGCGTCCGCTAAAGACCCCATGTCTGCTTGTGTGAAAATTTCTTCCATGATGATGAACAGGGTGCTGGGAAAGGATGGACTTGTGGATGTATTGTCGGATTTTTCCTCAAATTGCAGAACAGTTGCAAATCTGCTGGGTAAATAAGAGGCCAGTAGGCCTAAGGAATGCAGAGTATGCAATGTGGATCGCCGGCTTCATTGAGGCCGGCCTTTTTATGGAAGATATCCCGTATCTTTATTTAAATTTTTTGTGGAATCTTTCTGTGCTATAATGAATCCAATAAGAAGCGACCAACTAAAATGGCTTCACAAATCTCGCATATCGTCTATGCTAAAAAATATTTGGAAAAATATCCGTTTAGCATCGCCAATAAGGACGAATTCCTGCTGGGTTGCGTTTTTCCGGACATCCGCCGGTTGGCTGAGAATCTGACGCGCAAAGGCACTCATCGGGCCTTTGATCCGGTCGATTTGAACTTTAAAGGATTGTCATCTTTCCGGGCCGGTTGGAAATTCCATATCTATTGCGATATGCGCCGCGAGGAAATTTTGAATAAGTATGGATTTTATGATTTGACCCAGGATAACGGAAAATTCTGGCAAGCCAATAAAATGTTGGAGGATGAACTGTCGTATGGCATATATAACAATTGGGAAAAATTAGTCCACTATTTCAATCACGCTCCGGCAGTTGAGTTGCCCAAAGGCTTGTCGCGCCAATCGTTTGAGTTATGGTATGCTATTATAGCCAGATATATCGAAGAGAAGCCGGACGATCGGTCAATGCACATCTTTTTGTCCAAGCAGCCGTTATTCAAAAATGCCGATGCGACCATAGAACGGGTCGACAAGTTGCGGAAAAGTAAGGCGGCGGTTGAAATTTTAAGAAAAGTCAATGAAGAAATAGTTTAATTAATTTGGATAACGATCATATGCAACTGGAAATCAAAAATATCAAAACCAGCCCGGTGATGCTTCTGCGGCGCGCCGGTTATACTTTCCAGCGGAATGAAGGCCAAGAGATGAGTTTTGTGCGGGCCTTGGCGCGCGCCGGATATCCGCGGTTCCATATGTATGTTTCGGTGGTTGGGACGGATATGAAAATCAATATCCATTTGGACCAGAAAAAAGAAACTTATGGGGCTGGTACGCGGCATCATGGGGAATATGAGGACGATGGGGCTTTGAAATCCGAAGTTGAACGCCTGAGGGGCATTTTGGGCTAGCTATTGCCAAAACAGAGAAAAAAATATACACTAAATTATGCATTTGAATGGTGTGCAGATATGCCGCGGTGGTGAAATTGGTATACACGCCAGTCTTAGGAACTGGTAGGTTTATCCTGTGGGAGTTCGAGTCTCCCCCGCGGCACTCCATAGAATGGCTTCGCCGGCATAGGTCCGTTTCAAATAAGGAAATTTTGCCTTGTAAAGCATATAAAAAAATGAAAAAAATAACGGTTGATGAAAATGGCGCGGGAGAACGGATTGATAAATTCCTGAAAGAGGAATTTTTTTTGGATATGGAAGTGACCAGGGGCGATGTCATCCGCAATATCCGGGACGGGCAGATTTTATTAGGTGGAAAGAAAGTAAAGCCGAGCTATATATTGAAAGACGGGGATGAAATAAACATAGATATAAAAAAAGAGCGGAAAGAATTGTTTCCAAATGGGGAAATAAAGTTGGAAATCATCTATCAGGATGAAAATATGATCGTCGTGAACAAACCATCCGGCTTGCAGGTGCATCCGAGCGATACTGAAAAGAAAAACACTTTGGTCAATGCGCTGATTTTCAATTTTCCGGAAATTGAGGCTGTCAAGGATGATTCGGAAGATAGTTGGCTGCGGCCGGGAATCGTGCATCGTCTTGATAAGGATACGAGCGGGGTTATGGTGGTGGCGAGAAATAAAAAGACATTTGATGGATTAAAGAGGAAATTTGCCGATCGCGAAATAGACAAGAATTATGTGGCGGTGGTTTATGGCAACCTGGAAAAGAAAGAGGGAGTCGTCGATGCGCCGATCGCGCGCGCGGCCAGTTTCAAAAAGCAAAAAATCGCCCGCGGAAAAACCAAAGGTACGGCACGGCCGGCCGTGACGGAATACCGGCTGATAAAGCGATACCCGGATTTCGATTTCGTCGAGGCTTTCCCGAAGACCGGACGTATGCATCAAATCAGGGTGCATTTGGCGTCATTGGGGCATCCGATCGTCGGCGATGCCAAATATAAGCGGCGCAATCTGGTTTGTCCAGAAGGCGTATCTCGGCAGCTATTGCACGCACAGAAGCTTGCGTTTGAATTTGGTGGGCAAAAATATGGATTTGAAGCTGATGTGGAGGATGATTTTGCTGAATTCCTGCAAAAGCTTGATTCCGCTCCTGGCCAGTCTAGTTAGCCGGTTCAAAATACGGATGATTTGTGCCTGGCTGGCCAAAACCGGTACGGGGTTGACGAAAAGCTAATATAAAGGTAAGATGAAAAGGCTAAAAATTTAACTATATTCAGCGTAATTTTACTCAGTTTTGAGTATGTTTTAATTTAATAAAACTTCAGGTATAATAACTATATGCAAAAGAAAGTAATCGAATTTAACCAGGTCCAGCGAGCTAAACAAATGCCTGATTTCAATGCGGGCGATGTCGTGAAAATACATAGGAAAATCAAAGAAGGCGACAAGGAAAGAGTCCAGATTTTTGAGGGATTAGTAATCGCGGTCAAGGGCGGACAAAGCTCTTCTCCGACCATCACCGTGCGGAAGGTTTCCAACGGGGTAGGCGTGGAATTGATTATTCCGGTGTATTCCCCAAATATCGAGAAAATCGAACAGGTCAAAACGGCCAAGGTCAGACGGGCTAAATTGTATTATTTGCGTGGATTGACTGCTAAAAAGAGCCGGATGAAATATACGGACGTGGTTTCTATCGTACCGGAAGAAGGAGTCGCCGAGGTTCCTGCTGCCGAAGAAGCCGTTGTAGCGAAAGAGGAACCGGCAGAGGTTGTCGCGGAAGAAGTGAAAGTAGAAGAAAAAGAAGAAGTTAAAACTGAAAAAGCCGAATAAATCTTACGCCTTCGTGGTGGAATCGGTATACACACATGCTTGAGGTGCATGGACCGCAAGGTCGTGCGAGTTCGAGTCTCGCCGAAGGCACACGGGCTTGCTGTATTTTCAAACCACGTCATTACGTAAGCGGTCGATCCGGATATGTGACTCCGCTGGAAAACCATAACCGCAGCCCAAAAATATAACAGGCCTGGATAGCTCAGTGGTAGAGCAGAGGACTGAAAATCCTCGTGTCGTCAGTTCAATTCTGACTCTAGGCACCTATGGTATGATATAAGAACGCGGGCGATTAGCTCAATTGGTTAGAGCACCTCGTTTACACCGAGGGGGTTATAGGTTCGAGTCCTACATCGCCCACAAAAGTGTCAGGATTATTTTGTCGATAGGCCTGGATGCGGCAAGCGGGTATCGTATAGCGGCTATTATACGTCCTTGCCAAGGATGAAATACGGGTTCGACTCCCGTTACCCGCTCAAAAATCAAAAACCCCGGACTTGTTCCTGGGGTTTTTGATTTTTGCCAAGTAGGTTGTTTAGGCATAAAATAACGAAAGTTGCAAAAAGTAACCAGATAGTAGCGGGATTGTGCTATACTGGCAATATGCAAAATTAAGTAAAGGTAAAAATAGCGGTGAGGCTTGCGCGCCAACCCGCTATCACTGGCTGTGAATAATTATGGAAAAGAAAGATGTGTGCATGCTGCCTGGGACTATCCAGTGTGTAAAAAATTACGGATATGACGGATTGGACATCTGGATGGATGATAGGATAGAAAATATTTATGAGGCTAAATTTTTTATCGGCCATAGCTTGGGAGCGAGCTTTATTTTGAAATCGAATGCCAGTTGCGATAGCAAGTTCATATTCGTCAATCCGCTGGTTAAAAAAAGGCGCCGCTTTTTCCATTTTGTAAATTGGATAAGATTCCTCGTTTTTGAGGGATTCGCGATTAAAAAAGCAGTTCCGGTGAGATGTTGGCGGCACGTTTTCAGGCAGGCTTCAGCATTGCTGGGGGTCGATGTCTTGGAACGGATGAAGAGAATACCCAAGGAAAATATCATCATAATCCGAGGCAGATATGATGATTATTTTTGCGACAAGGAGAGTGCCGGCATATTGAAAGCCGGAAAATTCGAGCTTATCGAAGTCGAAGCCGGCCATGACTGGAATGAAAATGTCGCAAAAGCCATAGCAGATATCATCGGAAACCGGCAGTTGCCATAAAAAGAGGCCTTGCTGGCACCCCGTCGTTTTGGGGAAATAATTTGAAATACTGGATTGTATTAAATGGAACAAACAATAGCTTTCTTTTGTTTTTGTACTTTTTATGTTTATAATGAATTAAGGCAAGGGGGTTTTGAATTCCGGTTCTTTGACAATCTTTACGATCCGCTTATCACACGGATCACCTTTGCTGCAAATTTTTCAAGGGAGGAATGCCTATAAAAAACATTTTTGGCTAGTAAGATGAAAAACAAATCAACACGAAAGGAGCGAAAAATGAAGAGTAAGAAAGGTTTTAAGTTTTTTTTATTGGGAATCTGTTCCCTTTTGGTCGCTATGGGCACAAGCCAAGCGAGGGCGGAGGAACCGGTGACGGACGTCGTTTTCGGCAATAATCTTTCGTTTCCTGTTTTTTGGTCTGATGGGGTAACGAAAACGCTGCGAGGGGCTCCAGGAGCCGATCCGGTGATTGATGGAGCGTGGTGGTATCAGTGGGGAGTCGATGCGGATGGAAATCCACTCAGCTGTCCCCCCGATCCGGACGATGAGCAGTTTTGTGATGACAGGAATTCCGGTACCGTGGGTGCCGAGCCTGGAGGTCGCCAAAGGGCGTATCTCCAACAACAGGAGAATAATGTCTGGCAAGCGGAAACGATCTTCCCTCAGGGGCCGGTCATCATCGATTGGATTGACTGGGGGGATAACCTCGAGTCTGTTCCATGGTATTTGAACTCTAAAGTGAGAATTGAAGTGGTTCCATTGAAGGATTTGCCTTTTGGCGCTTTCCAGTATGAAATGCTCCACACCTACGGTCTGGGAATCAATGAAATGTGGGGACTTTCCTCTGCTGAAGGTGGACGGCCCGATCGAACGCTTTCGCCACAAGCGACGGTGTACTCGAATTGCGCCCGCTTGACGATCCAGCGGTTGCTTGTTGACAGATCCGACCTCAGACTTGCCCAGCTTGTTTGGGTGGAACCGAACGAAGATGCTGGAATAAGTGGCGGGTGGGTCGGAGATGGTTTGATAAATCCTCCGATTTTCACTGGCGCCGTGAGGAATGCTGGAGACGGACCGGGTTTTTACTCGGCTGAAATCAACGTCAAGGGCAAAGTGGTGTATGGTTACACCTGGAATGTCAAGGAAATGAATGAAGGAGCTGGAAGTTATCGGCTTACATTCAATCTTGATCAAGAGGGGTGTGAAGACCTGAACACTTTCATCGTTCCGGGCATGACAAGTATCTATTACCCGGAGGAAGAAATAATAACGACTTCTTCTACTGAGTCGAGTGTTTCTCTGGGCGGAGTTGCTGTGGTGGGTGATAATATCACTTATCTGGATATTAATATCCTGGCAGTAAAAGGCCAGGGGGGTAAAAAACCCGTGGCAAAATCGTCAACGACAAAAAAAGTGATAATCAAGAAGGGAGGAAAGAGATAGGCGGGAGCGCATAGCGCTTCAATTGCCTTCGTCGGATGTTCGACGAAGGCAATTTTTTATTGCGCGAAAAACCGGAAATTGTTATAATATAAATACGATTTTATTTTCGAATGCGCGGAATAAAATATCAAAGGACCTGGTCGATTACGAATCGTTTAGAGGGAATGCCGATATCGCTTAATTGGTAATTGATTTGTTAAGGCATGACGAAAAGGATCTTTATGTCGGTCGGTATCATAGTGTTCGCGCTGGCTTGCTTGTCGGGCATTTCGGACGCAGCGGCGCGCATTGAAAAGATAGAAGGGATGACAGTTGAGAGTGATTTTCTGGTCGCTCCGGCGCAGATCAGTTTCGAAGTCTATCCTGGCGATACGGTCAAGCAAGAAATCCAAGTGGATAATAGGCTAGGGAAGAACCAGGAGTTTTTGGTTACAATGGAAGATTCTCAGGTTTCGACGGGTGATTCGACTCAGGATGCCGGTTCGCAAGGTGGTGCCCGGACGGAATATGGCGCGAAAGAATGGATTAAGAATGGATTATCGAGATTTATTATTGCGCAGGGCGAGAGACAGTTTTTTGATATCGAAATCGCAGTACCGGCCGACGTCGAAGCTGGTGAATATTATGCCCGTATTTTTATTGCGGCTTTGCCGGAGGACAGCACGAGTGAATTGGACAATAGGATTCCTGCCAATATCAAGATTATGAACCGGGTAGGAGTGGATGTTGTGATTAATGTTAAAGGTTTTGCGAAAAAAAAAGGTGCGTTAAGTTCGTTTAAGATAGATAGGCCATGGTATCAGAGTCTGGATATCAATTCATGGCGGGTGGATCATCCGGTCAGCTTCCTGGTCAATTTCAAAAATTCCGGTGTTGAACGTTTGCGTCCGTATGGAATGATTGAAATTACGAACATTTTTGGGTGGAAGGTCGGTAGCGTTCCGGTTGAGCCATTCAATGTACCCAGAGGTTCTATGCGAGGGATGGCATACGATTGGGAAAGGGATTGGTTTTTGGGCGGTTACTATACGGCGACGCTCAGATTGCAACGGGGCGATGACGAGCAAGGTACTGATGTCGCAGCGGTTTCCTTTTGGGTTGTTCCGTGGAAAGAATTTTTGATAGCAGGCGTGCTGGTCATTTTGTACAAACGAAGATCGATATTTTCCAAAAATAAAAAAATGGGTATTGAAATCAAGAATGGCAAGATTTTATATCATAATCCCATCAAACCTAAGAAAAAAACCTATTTTGATATACAAGTAACAATCCATAACCCATCGCGCCCGATGGAAAATAAAATAAAATGATCAAACAAAAAATTTTTTTTCAAAGTTTGGCCGCGATTATTTTAATTTGCGGGGCAAGTTTCGCTTATCCGGATTTTTCCATAGCTGCCAGCACTGATAGCGTTTCAGTCGGAATCGATATCGTTTCCGAAGACCTCGAAAAGCCTGTCGTTAATTTGCAATTGGTTGATGATTATTTTTTGTCGATTTCCGGAACGACCATCGCCAACGGTGAGGTTCATATTTCGATTACCGGTGATGGCGGATATTCCAAGACGGTAACGACATCCGCCAATGCGGATGGAAATTGGAGCTATGAAACCGAGGCATTAAATGAAGGTAGTTATACCGTTTGGTGTTATGTGGAGGATGGATTTGGAAATAGGAGCGTAGATTCGGATGAGAAGACTGAGGAAGTCGAATTAAAAGATCCTGACTTTTCGGTAAAGGTCATCGGTGAAGGCGAAATCAGGATAGAAAGTTCTGGAGGCACAGGATTTCCAGGCGGAACGGTGCATTTGAAGATTACCGGGAGCGATGGGGCTTCCAATGACATCCAGTTGGATCTGGATGTAGATGGCGACGGGGAGTGGGATGATGTGATAGATTCTTTGTTGCCTGGAGAATATTTAGTCGAAGTTTTTACTGAAGACAATGATGGCAATGAAAGTTCGGTGGTTTCCCATAGTTTCCGAATTGAGGTTGCGGAAACTACTGCTATTGAAGAAACTGTTTTGCCAGTAGAACCAGAAACCGTTACGGAAGAACCTTTGCCGATCGCTCCGGGGTCTGAAGTGACAGGCGGCGTGCCGGTTTTGTCGCCAGTGACCGCTGAAGTGAATACTGGTATGGAAGAATTGATCGATAGTATATTAAAAAGTAAAGTTGTAGAAAAAACCAAAGAAATCTTTTTGGCGGGATTGGAAATTATCAAAAAAGTTCAAGAATATGCCAATGAAAAATTAAAAATCTTAGCGCAAGCTTTGGATAATCCAATCGGACGGACGGCAACGGCGGTCGCGACAGCTGCGGGATTAGTATCGATATGGTCAATTATTTTCAATGCCATCTCGACAACGGCTGGAAATTCCTTTGTGTATTTCGGCAATAGCTTCCTCTTGTTTTTTCAATATTTTCACAATTGGAAACGAGGGGTTAAAAATTGGGGTACGGTGTTTGAAAGCGAAACTAATTTGCCTATCGATTTCGCGACGGTAAAGATATATTCGAAAGACGGGCGGGTTTTGGATAGCGTATTGACGGATAAAGAAGGGCGGTTCGGATTTTTGGTAACGGAGGGATCATATTCAGTCGAGGTGCAGAAAGAAGGCTTCGTTTTTCCTTCCAAGGTCAATGAGAAAATGTTCGATAAGGATTTGTATAAGAATATATATACGGGCGGACAAGTCCATTTTGAAGCTGACCAAGTCATCGATTTCAACATCCCGATTGACGTGCAAGGCAAGAGTCTGCGCGAATTTTCGCAGGAGAAAATCAAATCTATGTCCTTGCCTTGGAAGACTTGGTTGAGGGTTTTCCAATGGACTGTTTTTGCAGCTGGTTTTTTACTGACGATCTTCAATGTCATCTATCTGACGTCACTTTTATCAATATTGTTCCTCTTGGT
The DNA here is from genome assembly GCA_030679995.1 of Candidatus Moraniibacteriota bacterium. Lineage (GTDB taxonomy): Bacteria > Patescibacteriota > Minisyncoccia > Moranbacterales > UBA2206 > JAUXSK01. The sequence goes on along the minus strand of JAUXSK010000013.1, from coordinate 8,885 downwards.
ATATTTGGCTGTGATTTTTTATCAGATATTCGGGAATCAGAAGAGCTACGGAAAGCTTATCGATAAAACGACCGGAGAGCCTATCCCTTTCGCGGTCGTGAGTATTTTCCATCCGCAAAATCCGGCCAAAAAGATCGGCTTTGTAATCTCAGATATGATGGGGCGGGTATATCGTCTGATTGAAAATGGCAAATATGATCTTAATATCAAGGGTAAAACCTTGAGCGGGTATGATTTCCATGTGAAAGAAGCGGCTAAAGTTAAGCATGGAGTATTGAACGATAAAGTGGAGATAAACCCCAAAAAATAACGTAGCCTCATTCTATTGGCTAATTTGTTGGTGTAAATCATCAAAAATCTCCGTTAACGGAGATTTTTTGATTGTGTGGCTTGTTTAAGCCAATATCTAGTAAGAGTAATTTTTTTTATGGCTTGTTTGAGCCACAAAATCCCATAAACCTTTGACAAGCAAGGGTTTCTTTGCTATACTGTACAGTCATACTTAAGTCAGGTCAGACTTGGCTAGGGTTGGCAAATTAACAATTAACAACAATTAATGCGTGTCATTAGTATGCTTGTGATGCTGCCAATGTTGTGGGCGACTATCGCTCCTCAATACGTGTCGGCCGCAGAAATAACAAACACTGATGAAACAAAAATAAAGTTTGAAATAAAAGATAATATCGATATGGTCGGCGGAATCATTCAGGCTGATCAGGGCGCATTGAAGAATGTGCCGTATGATTTTCCCGGCTATGAGCCGGTTAAGACTCCGGATGAGTTGATGCGGGAAAAAGTGTTGGCTAGGTTCAAAGATAAGATAGCTAAAACGGTTTTCCCCGAGGGTAAATTCATAATCAATGCGTCGGCCTATACGGCGGCCGCGGACGAGTGTGGAAAATCCGATGGAATCACGGCTAGCGGGTTGAAAGTCAAAGAAAGTCATACTATCGCTTGCCCTCCGCAGTTCCCTTTAGGAACTAAGATAAATATCGAGGGTTATGGCAATTTCGTGTGCGAGGATCGTGGGGGTGCGATCAAGGGCAATCATTTCGATATCTATATGCAGACCAAAAAACAAGCTTTCGCTTTCGGTCGGAGAAATCTGACGGCAGAAGTGGTAAATTAGGCTTAGAATGATAAAAACACCCCGGGTTATTCCGGGGTGTTTTCGTTTGACCACCGGGTTTATTTTTGATAAGCTGAATCAAGCGGGTGTTGCGGTATCGGGAGGATGTAGGTTTTTCAGGATGTGGTTTAAAAATAGGTCGCGTGGCGGAGTGGTTACGCACGGGTCTGCAAAACCCTTTACTCCGGTTCAATTCCGGACGCGACCTCAATCCAATCGTATGCCCGGGTGGTGAAATGGTAGACACAAGGGACTTAAAATCCCTCGACCGCAAGGTCATGCGAGTTCGAGTCTCGCCCCGGGCACATAATGATCAAATGCGGGCTACCTCTATTATTTTTTTAAAAGAAATATTATGCCTGAAATTTTCAAAGGTATGAGTAAGGATGAAGCCGAATCTGATTTGGTATTGGAAAAGAAAGAAAAGGAGGAGGCGCTAGAAAGACTGGAAAGATTTATCAATGGCGGAAAAATGAATAAGTGGGAAATGGAAGCGTTGATGCTTCAGCTCGACATTCCTGTGTCCAGGTGGATGGATGAGATCAGGGAAATGGCGGAAAATGAGTTGTCGACTATGGAAGAGCTGGAGCGGGCGGAAAAGAAATTGGCTATGGTGGAAAATGTGCTGGCGAATGCGAAACTGAATCCGGGAAAAAATACCGGAAACGATTATGTCATATTGACGCAAGAATTTGATTATGTGAAAAAGCTATTGGAAGAAAGAAACAATCCAGAACGATCTGCGTAAAAATATTCAAAAAGCATGCCGCGAGGCATGCTTTTTTTAATCGGATATCGCGAACTTCAATGTATTTTCGCCAGGACTTTCGGAATTTTTCGGAAATCCCGGATGAGAGTTTCGCGCATACTGCCGTTGTAAAGCGCGGCGGCCGGGTGGTATAGGATATAGAAATTTTGCTTCCCGATGCCGGGAACGGTTTTGATGGCTAATGTGCCGTGGATCTGGGAAATTTTTTGGCCGGTCAAAAATCTTTCCATACTGTGGCGTCCCAGCGTAATGATCAGTTTGGGTTGGATGATCCTGATTTGTTCCAAAAGCCACGGCCAGCAAGCGGCGATTTCTTCGGGAGACGGGTCGCGGTTTTCCGGCGGTCGGCATTTGCAGACATTGGCGATATAGACAGCCTCCCTTTTTAATTTTATTTCAGCCAGCATTTCATTGAGAAATTTTCCGGCCGCGCCCACGAAAGGCTGGCCGGTTTCATCTTCTTTTTTGCCGGGTGCTTCGCCGATAAACATTATTTCCGCTTCGGGATCGCCCGAACCGAAAACGACGCGGGAACAAGTGGAACGTAAGGTGCATTTGGTGCATTTTGTCATGCGGGCATTGAGCTTGCTTAGTTGTTCTTGTTTAGAAAGCATAAACTTTTTAATTTTATAAATAAATCCTAATTTATAAATTTTTAAACCAATTTTTTAATACTGGTTTAGATATTAAAAATTAAAAAATTGGAAATTAAAAATTATTCCAGATTATGTATTCTAATTAATTCAAATTTATTATCATTTGTGTTCCAAACCGCGAAAGTCGGAGGATAGAAGTCTCCGGTCACGTTACCGGGATTGAGCAGGACGCAGTTACCGACGGTTTCCGTCCAGGGTTTGTGGGTGTGGCCGTAGAAAACAAAATCATATTTACCGGTTTCAGCCAGCTCTTTGGCTTCCCGGGGGAAGTGGATGAAAGCGATTTTTTTGCCAGCTATTTCTGTTTCACCAAATTTTTTAAAAATAAAAGTGTGTTTGTATTTTTTATCAAACTCATGCTGGCGCAAGTGGTCGTTATCCATATTGCCGAACGTGAAAAAAATATCCCCGGAAAAATTGTCATTCAAAATGTCCAAAGTTTCCATATCGGCCAAGTCTCCGCAGCAAATTATTTTTTCCACGGAATTTTGCGCGCAATAACGCAGGACCTTTTTCAGGTTTACATCGTTGTTGTGGACGTCTGAGATGATAGCGATTTTTCCGCCAGAGGCGGATCCGCTTATGGCGGACATATTTTCTTTCATAGTCTAATTTTACAATGTCAGGGGTGTTTTGAGCAAGTCGGGATATTCGATGGCCATCTGGGTGAATTTGTCCATTTGGTAGATTTCGTTGATCTCCACTTTCTGGATGACATCGCGGAATTGGTTTTTCAGTTCACGGATGATGTCACGCAGGGATTCGCGATTTTCCACTTCGATGTCCAGGAGTAGTTCCCAGGTGCCCATACCTTTGACGTAGTTGATGATATTGGGATGGAGGCAACAGAACTTGTAGAGTTCGTCGATGCGAGCTTGGTCGAACTGCACGAGCTTGAAACAACAACGATAGAGCAAGAGTCCGATTTTTTGGTAATCCAAAGTGAAAGTTATTTTTGTGATGGCACCGCTTTTTTCCAGTTTATTGTAATGTTTGTGCACAAGGCCCGTGCCAACACCCAGGATTTTGGCAATTTTGGTGAATTCCATGCGGCCATCGATCAAAAGCAAGGAAATAATTTTCCGATCAATCTCGGTGAGTTTGATTTTTTCCGTAGTTCCACCGGACAGGGCAAATTTTTGAAATTCATTCGCTTTGCCGACTAAATAGGTGCGAGGGAATTTCACAAAGCCAAGGCCGATGAAAATGTCCGACAGGGTGATGTATTGGCCGTATTTAGAGAAAATATCTTGCAGGATTTCATTGTGATGGAAAATGTCCCGGCTGATGATGGCGATCAGAACATCGGCATAGCCATCAGCGCGCTGGATGATTGGGATATATTGATTATTATTGAAATATTGATACATTTCAACTTCTTTTTCTTTAGTGAGGCCGGCGAATTTCAGCCAATAGCCCCAAAAGAAGGAATAATCCAACTTGTCGTAGTCGGTGAACGCCCAAAAGTGTTTGATAAAGCCTTTTTCCATCATCTGCTCAAAATGGTACTTCACGACTTGCGGAGTGGAGCCGATTATGCGGGCAATCTCGGAAAAACTGGCTCGGCCGTCCTTGTCCAGTTCAAAAAGGATTTTTTTGTCGAGTTCTGTGAAGTTCATTTTTTAAATCTTATATTTATAAGTCAATTTTAGCACAGAATTACTAAAATATCAAGCAATCTCTTGAAATATTGTCCAAATGGTGCTATACTACGGAGTCATGATGAGAACAGGAGAAAATCATGGCAATAGCACTTTGAAAAATAGTCCGATAAAGGGAAAAAACTTAGAAAAGGAGAACGCTCATGTCCAAGGTATCCGTAGTTTTGGCACGGCACGGGAAGAAAGGCGCTTTCAACTCTAACCGGATTGCTAATCCGGAAGAGGTGAGAGGGATGGCCAGCAAGTTCGATTTGAGTGGCTACGACATGATCGGTGTTCGCTCCACTCCCATTGAACGGGCTGTCCACACTGCTGTCTGCGTGTGCGAGGGTCTCGCGGAAGCTGGCTTTCACGCAACAGTCGAGGTGTGTGAACTCACTTCGGGCGTGCTGAGTACGGCTGGTACCGATGCGGATGCGATTTTGCAAAATTCAACGGCATCCAAGGATCTCAATTTGATTTCTCAGGAAATCAGAGAGGTCTATAAGAACGCAGTTGAATCTTGCGATGGCTCCAGTTGGTCCAAAGAGGACGCGGGAGTCAACGCTTGGGTGCTGCTCTTGGCTGAAGAAGTCAAAGCACTCGGCTGCCTTGGTTCGGAAGAATTCAAGGCAGAGCAACTCCGGAGGAACGGCATCTCCATGCTCGAGTGTGTGCTGCGCATGGCAAAGCACATGCTCGGATATATCGAGCTTGCGTCCTCCGGGAAGTCCAGCTGGTTCTATGAAGTGAACCACGCTGGATTCATCGAACCGTGGCTTGTTTACTTCCTGGCAACGCAGATTGATGCGATGCCAGTGGCCACTGGTCACAACACGTTCTTTCAGATGGGCGGTGCATTTGAACCGTCCGAAGCAGTTACCCTATCTTTTTCTTCTGAGGGAATAGCAGTTGAGCTCAGAGGCAAAAGATACGCCATCGCAGTTTCTGTTTTGCAACAAGCTGTTAGGTTGCTAGACGAGATTGCGATCTCAGAGCAGATCCTTGCTCTAAGAAAATAGTTCTTTTTCAAAGGTTAATCGAGAAGCTACCTGATCACAAAACGCTTCTCATTTTTTTTAGCCCCATCTTTTCTAGGTGAGACTAAATAAAGATTAAATAAAATAATATGAAAAAAATTCATAACATTGATTTGAGCGAGATAAGTCTATATGGAGGCAAAGGTGCTTCATTGGGGGAATTAACAAAAGTTTCCGGAGTGAAAGTTCCAGCTGGTTTTGTGCTGAGTACCGCTATTAATAAAGATAATTTACACCAACATCAAGAGCAAATCTTGCGGATGTTGGCAGAGCTGAATGTAGAATATGTGGCAGTTCGAAGCAGTGCAACGAAGGAGGATTCTCAGGCACATAGTTTTGCCGGACAATTCGATACATTTTTAAATGTAACCAGAGAAAAGTTATTGGCGTATATTTTAAAATGTTATGAGTCGTTGAATTCAGAAAAGATTATAAATTATTGTCAGAGTAGGGATGTCGATAGTGGCGAAATTGATTTGGCAATCGTGGTGCAGAGTATGATAAATGGGGAAGTTTCCGGAATCGCCTTCTCGGCTAATCCGGTGACAAAAAACAGACAAGAGATTGTGATTGAGGCGGGACTAGGCTTGGGCGAGTATATCGTGTCCGGAGTGATTACGCCGGATAAATATGTTTTTTGTCGAAAAAGTAAAAGCCTGAAAATCATGGATATAAATTATCAAGAACATATGCTGATGTGCGTGGACGGAAAAAATATTCACACGGAGGTATCTCTGGAAAAAAGAAATAAGCGTAAGTTAACGGATGATGAAATCGATATGCTGGTGGAAATAATTTTAAACATCGAAAAACATTATAAGAAGCCCATGGACATCGAGTGGGTGATTAAAAATAAAAATATTTATATCACCCAAGCTCGACCAATAACAACTTTGTAATTCTAACTTCAAATTTATGTTACAGCAAAACAAGACTTCAAAAAAAATAGATTGGCAATTGATGTATGAAGGTCCGGCCTTGGGACATCTTTTGGCCCAGCAGGTTTTCATCAGGCCGTTCTTGGCTGGTGGCAGTCTTTTGAGTAAATTCTCCGGCTTTCAATATGATTATTATCTTTGGTATAGCGATCGCAAAGAAGCGGGTGGAATCCATGGCGGATATTATGCCAAGAGTGATTTGGAGCGTGCCACAAAGCATGGTGAAAAAATTTATTTTAATCAGGGTTGGTTGCGAAGTTGGTATGGGGCAATTGATGTTGATTGTGAAAAGGTCACGAAGATTATGGAGGAACACAAAATTGAAAATAGCTTGGATAATCTGGATAAAAATAAATTGTTAAAAATCTTACCGGAAATAGTGGAGCTAGAATATCGCTTATTATCCTTCGTGCGGTGCAGTCAGCCGCAACTGACGGATGCTTTGAAAAATAAGTTATATGCGATTCTAAAAAAACATATCCAGCAGGAGAAAGAAGTAGAAAAAATATTTATTGATCTGACTTTGCCGGAAGAAAGATCATTATTCACGGAAGAAGAATTGGCCTGGTTGGATATCGTTATTGAGGCTAAAAATAAAATCAATCATGGCGACATCGAATATTTGAGCTCTGATCTGCTGGCAAATAATTACGCATACATTTGGGAATTGTTGCAAAATCATTTTCATAAATTCAGGCTCATTCCGGCTAGCGATCGAACGCCGGCCTGGAGCATGGATAATTTCATGGATTTATTGAAAACTAATTTAAAATCAACGATTGATTATCAAAAGAAAAAGAAGAGCATTTCCAAACAATATGAAACAGCTTTGTCAATAAAAAAAGGAATCATTAAAAAAAATAAGTTGCCACAAGAAGCATTGTTGATCGGCAGTCGGATTGCCAAGATAGGCTATTATAGATTCAAGGCAAGTTTTTTCTGGCGCTGGATGGGTTATTATCTGGTTTTGATTTGTGAAAAATATGCTAAGGAATTTAATTTGAGTTATCCTGAAATTTCCAGTATGACTATTCAAGAGTTGATCAGTGCACTGCAAGGGGAGCTGATAGCGGAAAAAGAAGAATTAATAAGAAGAGCTGAGTCGGAGCTGTATTTGCATGCGGATGGCAAGGATTATATTTGGTGGGGAGAAGAAGCTCGTCAAAAAAAGCAAGAAATTTTAGGGGCGGTTGAATATAGTAAATTGAAAGAATTAAAAGGCGAGGTTGGCAATGTCGGAAAAACTCGTGGCAAAGCCTTCGTGTTCTATTGGAGTGATGATGTCTCAAAAAAAGTGCATGAGATGCCTAAGAACAGTATCTTGGTAGCACCGCAAACTCATCCGACTTACATGCCGGCCATCAGATTAGCTAAAGCTATGGTTTGCGATGAGGGTGGGGTGACAGGTCATGCCGCTATCGTTTCGCGCGAGTTAAAAAAGCCATGTGTGATTGGGGTGCACATCGCTACTAAAGTTATCCGGACTGGCGATGAGGTAGAAGTGGATGCGGATAACGGGGTGGTTAAAATATTAAAGCGTGCACAGGATAACGATTAGTTATTTGCTGGTATGTAAGTTAGATATCTAAAATTTTTGGGGATAAAAAAGTTGGATTTAGCAAGCTTCAACTTTTTTATTTCCCGCGAAAGGATTTTAGAAGGGTGATGTCGGTCATGACTTTTTCGTGTTCGGTTTCGAGGATCATGTCGATGTTTTGTTTTTCGGCGAAAGCGACGATTTTTTTAAAAGCTTTCGCGCCGATGAGGCCTTCGCCGATGTGGGCGTGGCGGTCTTTTTTGGAACCACACTCCGTCATCGAATCGTTGGCGTGGATGAGCTTGATTTTGTCGAGGCCGATTTCGGAGTCGATTTGCTCTAAGGTTTTTTCAAAGTCACGCCAATCATATCCGGAAGCGAAGGAGTGTTGGGTGTCGATGCAGATGCCATTCAGTTTGGGATGGTTTACATTTTCGATGATTTCATTTATTTGCGTGAAAGTGGCGCCGATGATTTTGCCGGCACCGGCACTGTTTTCAATTAGGAGTTCGGCGGATCCGGTGTATCCATCCAAGGTTTTTTCTAGCATCTCGGAAGTTTTTTTGGTCGCGTCTTCTTCGGCCATGTCGCCGGCGCTGCCGAGGTGGGCCATAATATATCGGGCGCCCAGGAGACTGGCGCGTTCCAGCTCGTCGCGCACGACACTCACTGAGCCGTAGCGGATGCGATTGTTGGCTGAGGCGAAGTTTATATAATAGGGCGTGTGGATGACGAAATTCGTCATTTTATTTTTTTTCATTTCTGATGAAAATTTTTCCAGGATTTCCGGGGTGAGTTCAGGGGCTTTGCCGCCTTGCGGGGAGCGGGTGAAAATTTGGAAACATTCCGCGCCGAGTTCAGCGGCCCGTTGAGGAGCATTGAAGATCCCTTGAACGATGCTTACATGACAACCGATGTTCATAGATTTGTAATAATAGTATTAATACTATTATTTTAGCATAAAATTGCGGTTACAACGCTAGTTTTTCTTTCAGAAAAACTCACTGTGCCATTTTTCTTTTCCCAAAAGAAAAGTGGCAAAAAAGAAAAAGGCCGCACGGCTGCATACCAAGACAAATTTTCAATTTATTCGCTAAAAAATACCGGTTGCCCCGCGGCGGACCGGTATTTTTTTACGCTCATAAATCTCAATTTGTAGCTTGGTATTCCGCTAGT
>JAUXSK010000012.1 GCA_030679995.1 Candidatus Moraniibacteriota bacterium | reverse complement strand
GGTAAAGAATACCTGGACCCGGAAGTTTCGCACAGAACTCATAGACCCATTCCGACTTGTCTGCGTAACCACGCAATAATCTCTGAGGTTAATGCCGGTCGCGGTCCAATTCACATGGTGACCATGGAAGCCTTCCAGGATCCTCATCTTGAAGAGATCGGCTGGCACAACTTCCTCGGCATGACCGTTGGTCAGGCGGTACTGTGGGCTGCAACTGACGTTGATCCCAAATACGAAAACCCTGAACTGACGACTTCCGAGCCATACGTAATGGGCTCACACGCAACGGGTTGTGGCGCCTGGTGTTCAGGCCCTGAAGACTTGTCTCCACCCGAGTACTTCTGGGGCTATAACCGCATGACCACCGTTGAAGGTCTGTTCGGTGCGGGTGATGCGGCTGGTGGTACACCTCACGCATTCTCATCAGGCTCCTTCACAGAAGGTCGTCTGGCGGCTAAAGCGGCGTGCAAGTATATCGACGACGGTAAGGGCGAAGGCATTGTCGTTTCTGACAAGCAAATTGCCGACCTGAAAGAAAAGATCTACAAACCATTAGAGACATACACTGTATACAAAAACGAAGTCGTTGCCGGGTCGGTCAATCCGAACTTCATCAATCCGAAACAGGGTCTTGATCGTTTGCAAAAGTTGATGGATGAGTACTGCGGCGGCTTCGGCGTGAACTACATGACCAACGACAAGCTCCTGAACATCGGTCTCAAGAAGATGTCCATCTTGGGAGAGGATCTGGAAAAAGTCGCTGCTTCAGATATTCACGAGTTGCTACGTGCATGGGAGTTGAAACATCGCTTCCTGACATCTGAAAGTGTGTTCCACCATACGCTGTTCCGTAAAGAAACACGCTGGCCGGGCTACTACTATCGTGGCGATGCGATGAAGCTGGATGACGAGAACTGGCATGTACTGACAGTGTCTCGTCGTGATCCCAAGACAGGGGAGTACACGATGGAAAAAGCACCGCTTTACCACTTGGTAGGTGATGTGGAAAAAGCGGTCCCGGAAGGCCACTAAGCAAATAGTGGTTTGATTTTTACAAGCCGGGAAATATATTTGTGAAAAAAAAAGGACTGACATGTATGTTGTTGGTCCTTTTTTATCTATCCCGAGATTGGCTTGACCTCGCTTTAGATAAAATGATGAAACACAGTGTAGGTGAGATATTTTATGAACATTCTTGAAAAAACAGATGAAGAGATTTTAGAGTTGGCCAACCCGATGTGGGCTGATCTTATCAAGTACTCCAATGAAGGAAACTACGGTGCTTTCACGCGTAATTTTTCGAGCTCTTTTATTGCCGGTGCCAATGAGGTTGAAATGGGTAAGCAGTTTGCGAGAAGCGACCTTGCGAAGAACCTGTCGGAAGATTATTCCTACCTTGGCATGATCCGCCGTGGAGAATATGTCACTGTTCTATACAAAGTGATAAACAAAAAGAACAATACTGAATGGCTGGGAAGACTGGTACTGGGTTATGAAAAGGACAAGGTGAGGATCTTTGGGGCCACACTGTTTTAATAGGATTCCATCCAATATGTCAGATACGATTGAAGACGAAAAATTCGTTGAACTGAATTACAAAGTCATCGACGCCAAAACCGGCGACATACTGGTCACTGTGGACTATCCGCTGGGATATGTTCATGGCGTGAATGATGTGCTGTCCGAAGAAGTGACCAAACTGCTGTAT
>JAUXSK010000011.1 GCA_030679995.1 Candidatus Moraniibacteriota bacterium | reverse complement strand
GTCGTCCTCGTGCTCAACTGGAATTTCTTTATGCGCAAAAAATTCGTCTTCGCGGCAAAACCGAACCTGGTCCATAATTCCCACTGACGCCCGGATCAAGCTAAAAGAGGAAATTTAAATTTCAATATAAAAAGAGGGGGCGATCCACGCACCCTCTTTGTTCGATTTTGTTACGATGATTATAATTTTTTTACCGAAAGGCCCCGGCCTATCCCGTAATATTTTATACCGAGTTCGCTCATCGCTTCAGGATTGTACAAATTGCGGCCATCGAATATCAACGGGCTTTTGAGAGTTCCGGCGATTTTTTCAAAGTCCGGCGAAAGATATTTCTTAGTCTCGGTCATAATGACCAAAGCATCGGCGCCGTTCAGCGCGTCATACATATTTTCAACATAACTTATGCCGGGAATATCCTTAAGATAAATCTGCCGCGCCTGTTCCATCGCCAGCGGATCATATGCGTTTATTTTCGCGCCGCGCCCGGATAATTCCCTCACCAGATTGATGGACGCCGACTCGCGCATATCGTCCGTGTCTTTCTTAAAAGCCAATCCCCAAAGAGCGAAAGTTTTTCCGGAAAGATCTTCACCTAGATGCTTGACGACCTTGTCGGCGACCCTGCCCTTTTGGAAATTATTCAGAATTTCCGGAGCTTGCAATATCGCCAAGATTTCCTCCGCCACGCCAGCTTTCTTGGCCAGATGGACAAGAGCATTGACATCCTTAGGAAAGCAGCTTCCTCCATATCCACAACTCGGATGCAAAAACTTATCCCCGATACGTGGATCACTAGCCACCGCGTTCCTGACTTGGATCGCATCGGCTCCAAAAACTTCACAAAGATTGGCGATCGCGTTGATGCCTGACACCCGCAAAGCCAGAAGATAATTAGCGGCATATTTCGTCAATTCCGCGCCGACGACGTTCATTCCGTAAAAACGCTCGTTACGGCGGGTGAATGGAGCGTAGAGCTCTTTCATAGCCTCCAAAACTTCCGCGTCATCAGCTCCGACCACTACACGGCTGGGTTCCGCCATATCGCGGACCGCCCGGCCTTCAGCCAAGAATTCCGGATTACTCACGACATGGAAAACAATGCTTTCGCCGCGCTTATCCAATTCCTCCGCAATCGCGTTCCGGACCATGAAAGCCGTCCCGACCGGAACGGTCGATTTATCAACGACAATCAATGGGTGGTCCATATTTTGTCCGATTTCAGCCGCGACTTCTCTGACATATTTGAGATCAGCGCTGCCATCCTCACCCATCGGAGTTCCGACCGCGATAAAAACCACATCGCTTTTTTGCAAAGCTTCCGCAATACCGGTAGTGAAAGACAATGTCTTGTCTTCGATAACCGTCTTTTCAAGGATTTCCTTAAGCCCCTCTTCGTGTATCGTCGGAATGCCTTTTTTTAGAGTTTCGATTTTGGACGCGTCCTTATCGACACATATGACTTGATAGCCTTTTTCCGCAAATGAGGCTCCAGCCACCAAACCGACATATCCCGTTCCGACAACCGCAATCTTTCTGAAATGTAACATAGGTTTTTCTCCGAGTTAATTATTTTAGGCTAATTTTAGCCAATCCAATGACAACGAACAGTTTTTTACATTATTTGAAGACTAATGCAAAAAAGCGCTCCGGTCAAGACTGGTTTTCTATGACTTCCTTGATCGAATAATTCATCTGGTTCCGGTTCTTGTAATAGTTCTTGATGATGATATCCGCCAACAAGCCGGAAATGAACAGCTGGATTCCGGCCAGGATAAAGAAAACGCCGATCAAAGGCCAGATTTTTTCAGCCAGGGATATGTCGAAGAATATTTTTCCCACCGCCATCCAAGCAAGAATGAACGATCCCGCACCCAAAAGAATCATACCGGCTCCCCCGAACAGATGCAACGGCCGGTTGGCATATTTCCGCCAAAACCAAATGGAGACCATATCCACGAAGCCCTTGATCGCCCGCTTCCAGTTGTATTTCGTCACGCCGTGGATGCGCGGATGATGGCTGACTTTTATCTCACCGACCCGATAGCCTTGCATCTCCAAAATAGCCGGCATGAAACGGTGCATCTCACCGAACAGGTCCACTTCCTCAAAGCATTTTCTTTTATAGGCTTTCAGGCTGCATCCGCTGTCGTGGATGTTGTCGTGGATCAGGATCTTGCGCAACAGATTGGCTCCGCGCGAAAAAAATTTCTTCATAAACGAATCCTTCCTCTGCCAGCGCCAGCCGGAAACGACATCGAATCCATTGGCCATCTCCGCCAAGAGCAGCTTGATATCGGCCGGATCATTTTGCAGGTCGCCATCCATCGTCACCAGGATTTCTCCCTGCGCCTCCTTGATGCCCGCGTCGAAAGCCGCGGTCTGTCCGAAATTTTTCCTGAACCGGATAAGTTTCAATGGACTACAACCGGCGCATTCCTGGGCGGTCTTATCGCGCGAACCGTCATCAATAAAGATGATTTCAAAGCTTTTACCCAAAGCTTGGCAAGCCGCCAGGATCCTTTGGTGTAAGATTTCCACATTCCCTTCTTCGTTATACAAAGGAACGACGACGGATAAATATGGCTTGTCTGCCGAGAACTGTGATTTTTCTTCCATAAAAATTTGATATGTATTATTGATTACATTTTACGGCAGATTATCCATATTGGCAAACTTAGTCCACTGGAAAAAGCCCAAAAAAATGCTATACTGGCATCATAGCTCTTCTTCTTGAGCTACCTGAAAAAACCCTAAAATCTAATTTTATTTGAATTTATGAAAATACTTGTCACTGGCGGAGCGGGCTATATCGGCTCGCACACCGCCGTCGCCCTGCATCAAGCCGGACACACGCCGATCATCCTGGATGATTTCAGAAACAGCAGCCCGTCCGCCATTGAAGGCATCGCCAAAATCATCGAGGAACAACCGATTTTACACACCGGCGATTGCACCGATGCCGAATTCGTGCAGTCCGTATTTTCCACACATCAGATCGACGGCGTCATCCACTTCGTCGGACTTAAATCCGTCGGAGAATCGGTCCAGAAACCTTTGGACTATTACAGAAATAATGTTGATTCCCTTCTGACCGTCCTGGAGGCTATGCAAAAATTCCAAACTCCCCGTTTGATTTTCTCTTCTTCCGCCACGGTCTATGGCGAGGCCGATGCCTGTCCTATCACCGAAGAAGCCCCGACCAAAAAATCCGCCTCGCCCTATGGCAACACCAAGCAAATCTGCGAGGACATCATCGCGGACACCGTCGCCAGCCGCGCCTTCCCATTGCAAGCCATCGCATTGCGCTATTTCAATCCTATCGGCGCCCATCCGTCCGGCTACATCGGCGAACTGCCCATCGGGACGCCCAACAACCTCGTCCCCTATCTCACCCAGGCAGCCGCCAAAAAGCGCGGACAATTGACCGTTTTCGGCAACGACTATCCGACACCCGACGGCACCGGCGTGCGTGACTTCATCCACGTGATGGATCTGGCCGAGGCCCATCTGTCCGCTCTTGATTATCTGGCTAAAAAAGAAGATTTATCCTCTCGTTATGAAATCTTCAATGTCGGCACCGGACGCGGCACCAGCGTCTTGGAATTAATCGATACTTTTGAAAAAATAAATGGCGTTCCGGTCCCGCACACCTTCGGGCCGCGTCGGCCAGGAGACATCGCAACCTGCTTCGCCGATGCCCGAAAAATCGAACAAACCATAGGCTGGCAGGCCAAACGCCCGATTTCCGAAGCCCTCAAGGACGCTTGGAATTGGGAACAAAGAAATAATGCGATGCAGAATGAGTACCCGATTTGACTCCTTGGCGTCAACACGCCCCCAAATTTGACAAATCCTTATAATTTCCCCATTTTTTTGCTATAATACGGATAAGGAATCATTACATTCCGAAACAAAAACACAACTGGTTTTTTAACATTAAAATAAAAAACCAACAAAAAAAGAAAAGGACAGAAGGAGGAAAAAATGTTTATCCGATTAATAGCAGCATTGCTGGCAATCCTTGCCACACCCTATGCGGCCATTGGACTGACCCTGGTTTGGTCACCCAACGATCCCATAGAAAATGTCACGGGATACAAAATTTTTTATGGTTCATCCCCTTCCCCGCCTTATGAGGGGACTGGAGCGGACCAAGGAAATTCCCCAATAAATGCAGGGAATGTGACCCAACAAGAGGTGACGTTCCCAGTGTCGTATATAGGCCAAACTATATACTTCGTAGCAACGGCCTACAGTGACCTCTCAGAAAGCGATTATTCGACCGTCGTAGTAGTAACCTACGACGGATCAATAGATCAAACAGTCGTCCTATCATCTTCCGCCGGAGAAGGCGGAACCGTCGAACCCTACGGGGACAATCTCGTCCCTTACGGAACAGACTTCACGTTCCGGTTTTTTCCCGATTTGGGCTACACCCTGAGCGGACTCTTGGTTGACAATATGTCAGTCAATCCGGAACCGGAATACACATTCTGGGATGTCGGACAGAGTCACGACATAATCCCGGTATTCCAGTTCGTTGAACCTGACCCGACTACGACAGATCCCCCGCCGGATGATACGACGACGGATCCGCCCATAATAGAATTACCAAGAAAAGATCTGGTGGGCGTATTCAACCCTACTAACACAACATTCTCCCTGCTAACCGCAGAAGGAGTCACAACAACCGTTCTTGGAACATCCACGGATATCCCGCTCGCTGGCGATTGGGATGCGGATGGCCAAGACGACATCGGTTATTTC
>JAUXSK010000031.1 GCA_030679995.1 Candidatus Moraniibacteriota bacterium | reverse complement strand
GTTGATACCCGAAGATACGATTATCTTCCCATCGTTTGCCTCCTGAGAAATCCAGAAGGAGCTTGGCCTTTCTTGGATAGAGAAACGATAGCAAATCTCATTAGTAGGCAGACAGGCAACTGTATTGTCCCATCAGTGCGGCACCCCACTAGGTCAACCCAAGAACCATAATACAGTCTTTTAAACTATCCGCGAATTATTGCTGATTATGAAAATATCTCATCACCTCCTTTTCCATTGTCTAGGGTTTCCGACCGTGCCTACTAAAAAGCAAGGTCTAGGCCGTTTAACTCGTACTCCTATCTTGCCTTAAATTTAAGAAATCCTCAACATTTCAGAGAATTTGTGCTGCTGTCAAATAAGTTCCAGCTTCGTCCCATAGCCATCCCTTATGGGGGGGTTTTTGGTTTTTAAGCGCCTTTGACAAAGACGCTTATGCATGCTATTGTATATTGTAAAAAAATAAATGACTCTCCCCTCTTTAACAATACACTTGAGGTATAGACATGGATGACCAACTGATTATTGAGTACGTGAGGATGCTTTCCGTTTCATTGAGAAGGCAAAAAAATATCACCGCTTCAGACATAGAGGCAGTCAGAAAAATCTATGCTATGGACAAGATTTCCGAATGCGTAGCTAGAATAAAACAGCTATGCGGACTCAACATTCCCATAGTCATAGGCTGCCTGCGCGGCTGTCCCGATCAAGATAGTTTGATGCGGGTAGTCAAAAAGGGCAATGATTTGTTGGGGCAGCATCGATTTCAGCCGTCCCCACTTGAAGTCAAAAAGCTTTGTGATAGCGTGCAACGAGGAACCACGGCGGCCTTCTTGATGGGCCATTCGAATATCCCCGCCTTCGGAACCAGGGATTTTGAAACCTACAAAGTGGCAATCTTCATATTCGATTGGATAAAAAACTATCCTTTCGAAACGTTTGCGCTAAGCATCACGCATGAGCTGTCGCATATCGTGCTCCGCGCCATCCGCCATCCACTGGAAGCGGATGAAATAGCAGTTGACCTGACTGCTATGATTCTGGGTTTCCATGACATCTACCGCCTCGGGAGGATATCCGGCAATAAAAAACTGGGCTACCTAGATGACCACCAATTCCAAATCGCCTACGATGAAATTCGCAGACGGGAAAAAATCATCTATCTGTAGAGCGAATATAAAGTTGCGCGACAAGAGTGAGGCTAGACACCCCGCTCTTTTTTTTATTTCTCCGAAAGTTCAACCTTCGGAGTTGGTGGACGGTTTTTATCCCTAGCGGAAACGCCAATCCGCAAATAATAAAAAAGTCTTTTGCGGCCGATTGACACAAGGTCGGCGTCCGTATTATCATTAATTATCAGTCTTGTACATTTAATTAACTATACCGGCAGTTTATCTCGCCGGGACAAAACGCAAAAGGAGCACAGGATGATCGAGATTTGTAAGGGACAAAAGTCCCTGAAAGTCGTGAATGGAAAGTCATTTCGAGTGACGCCTTTAGTTTGCGCGACTGAGGGAAACTCATTCGCGCAAGTAGGACTCGGGATTGTATTCGAGGACGGAATGAACTTCATGTGGGGCTTGACCGTGCCGCGCTGTCTCGTGCAGTGCTGGCGGGGAATGAAGATTATTGAAGGCCTCCCGAGGATAGAAGGCCGAAGGACACTGGCCAATTGCTGGTACGCCGGCGCCAGGGATGTCAGTCACCTGAGACAACCCCACATTGACGAGCTTGTGGAACAATTCACAAACCGCCAAGAATTCGATAAGCTCAGAGTCGGGATCTTGAACGAGATGCCCCAAAAAATCAATGAGATGATCAACATTTGCCAATCGAAAAATATAACGATTGACATCAATGAACTTCGCGCGGAAGCCCAGCTGGGAAACCTCAGGGTTGACATCAATGGACTCTTGTTGTTTGAAAGACGCAAGCAACAGCGGCGCAAAACAGCATAGAGCTTCTTCGTATGTTTTGGAACCGCAGCACAACAGCGCTGGAACATGCAAGGGTGCCGCCAAGACTATGGTTTTGCAAAACCATACTTGGCAGCACCCTTTATTTTTTACAATAGAAAAACCCCGGCGATGACGCGCATCGCACGGGGTTTTTATTAGTGGGACATAAAATCCCGATATGTCCGACAATGCGGACACTCAGAATTTTCACAAACCTGCCCTTCAGACAGATTGTGCGCCCGCCTATGCCTGGCATAGGAGGGCGAAAATCCCGGCGGGAGGGAAAAATCATCGTGGTGCAATATTTCTTTCTCTCGCTTTCTTTTCAGATAAAAGTACAATTCTGGGAAAAAAAATTTTAATATCATTTTTATTCTCCGTAGGGCAGATAAGCCTCCCCTTTTTTCTCCACTTCCCAGGAGCCTGGATCATTATCTATTTTTTTTATGATGATTTCCTCTACACGATATCTCGCGTTTTTCTCATCATCATACCCGATGTACAATTTCAATGGGGTCTTATCCACCCCGACAATTCGCATATCGAGTACCAGCCGGAACTCACTATCAGCAGCATCATGCCGCCCAAAAATAACGACGCCATCCAGAGAAAAGATATCCGATCCGTCATTATCGGATCCCCAAAACCCGATCGGCTCCACCGGGCGCCTGAATTTCATCAGGAAATTTATCCGGTAGGGATCATCATCTCCAGGGATAATCTCGATACTCTTTATCTGACTATCCTCCATGTCAGTCAAAAAATTGAAGCTATCAAAAAACGACTGCTTATTTTCAACGGATGCTTCAGCTGAAAGAAACAACAAAGAACAAACTACAAACAGCGCCATTGCAATTATGTGTTTCATCTTCTCTTCCTTTTTTTTAAAGTACTCTTTGAAAATTACCAGCCCGCCTGGTAATCGTGAATGGTATCATACCCGCGGCGCAAGTCAATAGGCCGTTTGGGGCGGATTTTGCAAAAGGCCGGCTTTTTTTCCACAATAAAAAGCCTTGTTACAGCCAAGATTTCCGCTTATGCGCAAATCTATTGACTTTTGACTCCAAAAGTGCTATAATCCCACCAAGAGATAAGCATATTTGGTTGAGTCGGATTCCATAACGGAAAAAATAAATAAACAAACCAATATAAACGCGCTCGAAGCCAGTTGCTTTGAAATCAGAAGACAGTTTCTTTTTGGGGATTGTCTTCTGTTTTTTTATCAAAATTCAACAGACATAGGAGGAATACCATGTCGAAACGTGAAGCGATTCGTATCCTAATGCTTAGCCCGATTTATTTCAGAATTGATCTGGCAGGCCGGAAAGAACTCGTTTACGAGTTCTGCGCCATACATGGAAAAAAATAGGGGGATGAAAAGACATCCCCAACATAATCGCCCGGCTGGTGGAAATTATCTCGAATCATCGAGATTAACACCAGCAGGGCTTTTATTTTTTCCAAAAAAATTTACACTAACAATAAACAACTTTATCATTTCAGTCTCATCATTGTCATTTTGTATCCGCTATTGCCATTCCGGGCTCATCATTGTCATTCCGGGCTTGACCCGGAATCCCTGCCTACCGGCAGGCAGGTGCTTAATTTAATCCATAATTCTTAATCGATTGAAAACAAAAAATCCCGTCCTTATCGAACGGGATTTTTAAATTGCAAGTCTGAAATTATTTCAAAGTCACGGTTGCTCCGGCTTCTTCCAATTTCTTCTTCATAGCGTCAGCGTCAGCCTTGGCTACTTTTTCTTTGATGACTTTCGGAGCGGCATCCACCAAATCCTTGGCTTCCTTCAATCCCAATCCGGTCACTTCACGGACGACCTTGATAACGTTGATTTTTGAAGCGCCTGAAGCGGTCACTTCGACATCGAACTCAGTCTTCTCTTCAACGGCAGCGCCAGCCTCAGCAGCAGGAGCCACACCCATCATCATCGGAGCAGCCGCGCTCACGCCGAACTTCTCCTCCAGGACCTTCACTAACTCGCTCAAGTCCAGAACGCTCATAGTTTCGATTTCGGAAACGATCTTTTGGAATTTTTCCGGCACGACTACTTCCTTTTTTTCTTCTGTCATATTTTTTTACTTAATGATTTATTAAAATTTACTTGATTAACTTTATTTCTTATCCGCGATCGCTTGCAAGGCCGTAACGAATCCCCGCATATTGCCCGCCAAAACATTGACGAATCCGGAAACCGGCGCATTGAGCGTCCAGACCAATTTGGCCAACAATTCTTCTTTGCTCGGCAGTTTCGCCAGCGCGTCCACTTCCGCGATTGACAATTCCTTGGTACCTAATATTCCGCCTACGATTTTCAAATTCTCATTCACCTTGGCCAGTTTGGCGATGATTTTTGCCGCCGCCACTTCATCCTTGCTGGAAATCGCGATTGCCACCTGCCCCTCCAAGGCCTTGGCATCCATTTCGATTCCCGCGTCCTTCAAGGCGATGTTGATCAAGGTTTTTTTCAAAACTTTAAGATCCACGCCTTCCGCCCGCAAGTCCCGACGAAGCACCGTCATATCCTTCACCTTCAAGCCTTTATAATCAGAAAAGACTACGGCTTTCGAATTTTTCAACTTTTCAGCCAGTTCTTTTATGATAACCTCTTTTTGCTGTTTAGTTTGCATAGATATATACTTAAATAAAATTAAAAATCCGCGTTTTATCGCAGACTAAAAAGCAAAAATTGCTCCTCGGCAGGACTTAGTGGGTCGCCTGCTGTCTGCGGATCATATTTATCTTATATTAAAAACGTCTTCCAGTCAACTATTCAGCTTTGACCTCTTCAGCCGGTACCTCCGCCTTGGGCGCTTCAGCAACCGGAGCCGCTTCCGCCACAACTTCTTCGACTTTTTTCGCTGGCACCTTCACCTTTCTCTTTGTGCCTTCGATAACGCCTTTTTTCATAAAAAGATTCGCAGCCGTATCGGACATCTGCGCGCCTTTAGAAACCCAATATTTGATCCGGTCTTCTTTCAGAACAGCCTCCTTCGAATGCGGATTATAACTTCCTAAAACCTCGATATGACGGCCGCCTGGAGCGATCGTGTGCTCCTGGAGCATTATTTTAAATTGAGCCTTGTTTCTTTTTCCAACTCGCGCGAATCTTATGGTTAACATAATTCAGTACGGAATGATAGACTTGTTGCCTAATTCCTTAATTTAAAGCTTATTTTTGATTACTTAGCCAGTTTATACCATCCGTTGGATCTTGTCAATCAGGCCCGGATCCTACTGCAAGATCCGACCGCCCTGCCCCACTTGGTCCAGACGCACGGAAAGCAGTTTCGAGATTCCCTCATCCCCCATCGTCACGCCATAGAGCATCGAGGCCTGGCGCATCGTTTCGCGGTTATGGGTTATGATGACGAACTGCGTACTGCCGGAAAGCTCATTGATGATGCGGCCGAAACGCTTGGAATTGGCTTCATCCAAAGCCGCTTCCACCTCATCCAAGACGGCGAACGGCGGCGGATTATGGGAAATAATAGCAAACAGTAGTGCCAGCGAAGTCAGTGAACGCTCCCCGCCGGACAGCATCGACAAATTGCTGATTTTCTTACCTGGAGGCGAAGCGGCGATGTCAATTCCGATTTCCGGCTTTTCTTCCCTGCCCCCATCAACTCCGTCTTCGCCCGCTTCATCCTCAACCTCGCCAGATGCGTCCTCCCCTTCGTTTTTCGATTTATACGACCGCTTGCGCACTTCCACTTTTTTAAGGCTGGCGTTGCCGCCGCCGAAAATGATGCGGAAATATTTAGTGAATTCCTTATTGATTTCCTCGAAAGTCTTGGAAAATTCGCCACTGATTTTCTGATCCATCTCCCTGATGATTTCCCGCAAAGCCACGATGGCATTCTCCAGGTCTTCCGATTCTTTTGTCAAAAATTCAAAGCGTTTATTGGTCTCCTCATATTCCTCCACCACCAGCGGGTCGATGCCTCCGATCTGCTCCATCTGGATTTTCAATTTGGCGATATCCCGTTCCAACTGTCCACGATCTATCCGCGAAGCCTCATTATCATTTCCGGTAACCGCAGACTGGTCCGCGTTTCGGATCGGCGCCAATTCTTCCACGCTCAAGCGCAATTCCCGCAAGACATCCGCACGCAAATCTTCCTCGTGCACCTCCACGCGCGCCAGGGCGATTTTGGATTCATTGAATTGGTCTTTCAGCTTGTTCAAAGTTTCCTGTTTGCCGCGGAAATCCCGCTCCACCTCGAAAAACCGCTGGCGTTTCTGCCTGTCAGACTGGATTTCCTCCGAAATCATCTTCTCCAACTCCCTGATTTCACCGTCGATTTTTTGTATTTCCGCCCGGAGAGCGATGGTTTTTTCCTTGTATTCGATAATCGCGGCTGAATCGGCTGCCGCGACCGGTTTCGGCTTAACAACGGTTTCAGTCCTGGCGGCAGGCTCTTTTTTACCGCTCTCGATATCCGTCTTCAATTCAAACAGCCGCTGCTGGATTGAACGGGCAAATTCTTTGATGTCCTGCAAGTCGTCCATACTCTCCGCGCTTTCTATCTGCGCGATCAACCTTTCCTGGTCCGCGCGGATTTCCTCGATGCCCTTTCTCACATAATGCAGATCCACTGGGATGCTTTGGACTTTGATCTCCTCGATCATCTCGATATTTTTCTGCTTCTCTTTTTCAATTTCGATGCGCCCTTCCGTCACGATCAAATCCCGGTCCAGCTGGTTGAGCTTGCCGCGTTTTTCGTTTTTCTGTTTCTCCAGTTCGGCCAGATGCGTGTTCACCGTATCGACCCTAGATTCTTTGTTCAATTCGTCGGCCAATCTGTCCACTTCCCGCTGGAGATTCATCATCGTGCGCCCCATCTCCTCTTTAGCCTCGTTGAATTTGCCTTTTTCCTGTTGGAAATTCTGCCACAGATACGTATACAAACTTGTCTGCTTTTCCCGTAATTCCGCACTCACCCCTTCGCTCTGGGCGGCCTTCTCCGCCTGCCGTTTCAACATTTTCAAATGCGGTTTGATTTCTTCCGCCAAACTTTTGGCCTTGTCCAAATTTTCCCGCGTCGATTCCAGCTTGCGCAACGACCGCTCCTTCTTGATTTGATATTGTTTCACGCCGGCCGCCTCCTCGATAATGGAGCGGCGGTCAAACGGCGTCGCGTTCAAAACGGCATCCGCCATACCCTGGTTGATGATCGAGTAGCTTTCTTTGCCGATGCCCGCCTTGGCCAAAATATCCACCACGTCCTGCAACCTGGCCCGCGAACCGTTAATCAGATATTCCCCCTCCCCGCTGCGATAGATCTTGCGCGTGATGGAAACTTCCTCGAATTCCAACGGGATGCGCTTGTCGGCATTGTCGAAAAACAAAGTCACCTGCGCGCTGCCCAGCCTGGCTTTCTTGCCCGATCCGGCAAAGATGATATCTTCCGATTTCTTGCCGCGCAAATTTTTCATCGACTGCTCGCCCATCACCCACCGCAAAGAATCAGCGATATTGGACTTGCCGGAACCATTAGGCCCCACCACCGCCGTAATCCCCCGCACGCCGTCATGCGACATCGAAAAATCCAACATCGTCCGGTTGGCAAAAGATTTAAACCCTGAAATTTCGAGCTTTTTGAGATACATTAAAATAGACAAGCGATAAAATAGGATGGATAAATCCACCTATGTTTATTCTACAACAAATTTTGGTTTTAGAGAAATCAAAAATACCTTTTTCATTGTCACCGCTTACGGGGCTGGCTGGGGCTTAGGCTTAGATTTGCGTTTAAATGCCGGTTTTGATTTATTTTTAGTCGCTTTATCAAAAGCTTTTTTTAGCTTATCATCCATCTTAAAATCAGCCGGGCTTTGGCCTGCCAATTTGGCCAAAATATCTTCCAACTTAACCGTTAAAGGCACTACTTTTTGCGTATCGTCATCAAACTCTGGTTTCATCCACATATGACCCCTCACATTAAATCCCTGTCCGAATCCGCCCGGCACTGTATCCTCATCAATTTTTTTATCCTTGGTAAAAATGACAAATCCATTGTTTTTCTGCGACCATTTTAAATAAGCTCCATAACCACTGGCGAAAGCAGCTAGCTGGGCAGAATGGTTATTGTCATACACTTTCGCTATCCACTTGCCTTTACCTACAATCCTGCCAGTGTCAATCAGTACCTTGCCAAAACGACTACCTCCCGTATCCAACACGAAATCTTCCATTTTCTTAATCGTCTCATCTGTCCCGTCAATATTATTCCGGAATTCTTCAGAAAATTCAAAGAGAGATTTTTTCTTCATTTTCGCAGGATCACTGCTTTTGCTCGCAGAATCTTCATATTCCATACTCTTCAAACGATCCTCAGGAATTTCCTGAGCCGGATCTATGCCATCCTTAAACATTTGCAATATATCCTCCAACTTAATTTTTTGACGCAATCCGTATAGATTTTTCGCATAATTTTTATAAACCGTTCCATATGTATCAGCAGAAAATTCAAGATTATCACAAGCTGTAACAAAATCAACAAATTTATCCAGATAATCCTCCTTTTTCAAAAGATTCAGCGTTGTTAATAGTTCATAAGCAAACTTCGTAGCCGAAGTCGTCCGATCCGATTCAGGGCCATGATGATCCATGGTAAGCTTTTTTCCTTTATCCTCAGCAATAACACCACTTTGTTTTTCGGAAGTATCGCCTATTACGCCGCTCTCTCTGGTTGTTCCTGATTTTATAAAATTAACCTTATCCCTGTCTATTGAAAAACCGGCAAGCTCCAAAAGTTTCAACCAGCTTTCGCCGTCCAAATCAGACTCCCTTATTAAATCCATTGATCCGTTTTTAGTAATTCCGTGTACCGTAAATTCATTCCACAATCGGCGCGTCAACTCCAAGAATTTTTCCTCCCTTTCTTTTTCCGTCGCGCCGTTCAAATCGGAATATTTCATCTTCAAATCCTCCATTTTCCTGATCGTATGCCAAGCCGCCGCCCTAAGCGGATCATTCGTAGAGACTGTTTCCTCCTCCGTCGTTTCTATATTTTTTTGCGAAGGGGTTATAGGAGGCATATTTAAAGAAGAAGTTGTCGGCTGTTGGGGCTCTGCCTGTTGCTGAGATTCGTTTTGCGCCTCCACAGAGCCATCTACCGTCTCATCACCTATCATTGGTTCATCTCTCCTTTCTTGTCTCGTATGCCCGATTATGGTTTCTTCCCCCGCAAACACCTGGCTTCTTTCCCTGGTTTTGACTTTCATATCTACGGGCCGGCCCGCTTTCACGCGCGCGAATTCCTCCCGCTTGTCGCGGTACGGATTGGCTTTTGCATCGACTTTGGCGATTTTCCTGTCTATAACATCCTGCCTTTTTGCCATAACTTCATTTTCCATCCCAATTCTCTTCCTGTTTTGCGCTAATTGTTCCGCCAATATTTTTATTGCCACGTCCTTCTTGATTTTTTTGTCCGAATATCCGATTGATCTGTAAGCCTCTTCGAGTTGCGCTTTTTGTTGCTCAATTTCCTGCATTTCAATCAATGACGCCTCGTGCTCCGCATTCATCATCGCCACCTCCAAATCCGCCCGACGTTTGCAGGCTTGCAACCCTTCCAATTCCTTTTCCATTGGATAAAGTTTTTCATCATAACGCCCAATAAGCCTATTGGTGATTGCGTCCCTGTGGTTGACATATAGTTTCACCTTGTTATCCTTCGCTTCGAACTTCGATTGTTTTTTGTCTTTTTTGCTTAATATCTCCATTTTCTGCCGGTCTATTTCTTTCAGTTTTATTTGCAATGATTCCGTGCCCGGCATACCCTGCCGCTTTAAAGTTTCGATGGTCGCTTCTATTTGCGCCTTGGATCGATCCAGTGCGTTCACACTCAAATCATCAACGTCCATCTCGCTTTTAAATTTGGCGGATTTTTTTTCATTCTTATCTGCCCGAAACTGGTTGTAAGCGATTTCCATTTTTCCGACGATCCGGTTTATGCCGGGAATCTTGTATAGACCTTCATATAGCCGGCTGGCGATGCCTTTTTTCTCGGGCAGCCCGCTGGAAAAGTTTTGGGTTTCAGCAATGGATGATGTTTTGTCCGGCGCAACAGCCATAATTTTATGTCTTTAAATATTATCTGATTAAATTTTTTAAAAAACCCCGCGATTGCGGAGTTTTTAGAGGCGCTGCCTATTCACTGGCCAAATCCTCAGATTCCTCCACGATAAGTTTGTCGAATTCATCGCCGGCTTCTTTTTCTATCTGATCCAAATCGGCATAAATTTTTTCCACTTTGTTTATCGAGTCGTCAACCTCGGCTTCGATCGCGTCTATTCCTTTCCTGGTTTTTTCACTAGTCTCATCAATTTTTTGGTTGATTTTTTCTACCCTATCGACCAAATCATTAAGCTTGTCATCCAAATCTTGCGCGGTCTGGCCATCGTTCGCAATTTGATTTGTTTTCATATTATTTGCAATTAATTAGAAATTTAAAAAATACTTTTTTGATTTTATATTCCAAGCAAATCCAATAATCATGCTTTAAATATTTTATGATCCTATTTATTATGTCGTCCTATTCCCTGCCTTTTTTGCCGCTTGCCGGCGGGCGACTTCTTGATCAAGCCTTTCTTCATCATTATCATCCCCTTTAGCTGATTGTTGTGAAGCAACCCCGGCCGCCGTATTTTTTGCCGCTTGCCGGCGGGCGACTTCCTGATCGAATCTCTCTTCATCCTTATCTTCACCTTTTGACTTCTTATTTTCCCGCCTTTCTACTTCCTGATCAAATCTCTCTTCATCATTATCCTCCCCTTTCGGTTTCTTTTCATCAGCCCCTCCCCTTGATTTATTTTCATTTTCTTCATAAAAAGCATCGACAGCCGCGTTCAAATCCATACCCACCTGAATTTTTTTGAGTTTGTAATACAGACCGAGAAGTTTCTTAAAATTCCTCTTATCCAGCTTATCTGTCCGCAATTTGGTCACCCGCATAAAATCGGCTTGGTCAATAACCATCTTTGACTGGTATTTACCTTTCATATTATTATTCCAGCCGGAAACCAGCACTTTGACGTCTGACCACTCCTCGATTCCATCCTCAACGGATTCTTTTCTCGTATGCGCGCTTACGGCTTCTTCCCCCGCAAACACCTTGCCTCTTTCCCTGGTTTTCACTTCCATCTTGAGCGGACGGCCCGCTTTCACACGCGCGAATTCCTCCCGCTTGTCGCGGTACGGATTGGCTTTCACGTCGACTTTAGCGATTTTCTTGTTTATCTCGTCTTTCCGGCGGGCCATAGCTTCCCGTTCCGATCGGATTTTTTCCCGGCCACGCGTCAATTGATCCTCGAATATTTTTACGAATTTCTTGATTTCCCGCGGAGAACGCCTAGTCACTCTCAAAGATTCCTCCATTTCCATTTTTTGTTTTTCCGTTTCCGTTAACTCAATCAGCAATGCGTCATGATCCGCTCCCATCGCCGCGATTTCCAGATCCAACCGGTCCTTGCAGGTTTGTAACTGCTCCAATTCCTTTTCCATCGGATGAAGTTTTTCATCATAGCGTCCGATAAGCCTGTCGGCGATCGCGTCCCGTTTATTGGTATACGATTTCACTTTATTATCCCGCGCTTCGAATTCCGATTGCTTTTTGTCTTTTTTGTTCAACATATCCGTCTTCTGCTGGTCTAACTTTTTCAATTCCAATTGGAACGTTTCTACACCGGGAATCTTCCTTTGTTTGAAATTTTCGATATTGGATTCAATTTGCGCCCTCAGTTTATCCAAAGCCCCGATTTGCATATCATCGACATCCATTTCACCCTTGGATTGAGCGGCTTTTTTCTCATTCTTGTCCGCCCAAAATTGGTTGTAAGCGATTTCCATTTTTCCGACGATCCGGTTTATGCCGGGAATCTTGTAGAGGCCTTCATATAGCCGGCTGGCGATGCCTTTTTTCTCGGGCAGCCCGCTGGAAAAGTTTTGGGTTTCAGCGCTCGCAGAAACCGGCACGGCCGCAGTCTGATTTTCCAGTTTTTCCGCTCTAGGTGATATGTTCTCCGGGGTAGTAGCCATAGATTTGTAGATTAAAAAATAAATTATTTCTAAAAATTCAGGAATCAAGCCGGCCTTTCTGCTTCCGATTTAATTATATCACAATATCCATACGCATAAAGCCCGCTTCCAATGCGCATATCTATTCCGACCCTGACTGGGCCACCAAAACCCGCCCCGCCAGTTTCTTAAAAATCGCCGGCTTATGGCGCATCTTTTTCAATATTAGGCTATCTCGCCTAAGGATCTTGTCCTCGCCGCTACGCCTCAATCCCGCAATGCCTTGCAGGCATTCTAAAAATTCATCGAAACTTTTTCCATCCGGCACGAAATCACGATTAGTTTCAGCGATTCTCCGCAATCCGACCTTGGTTCTCGCCCGGATGACATCCAGATGTGGATATTTTTCACCGGCATTCTCAAAATCGAAAGGGGCGGCCGGATCGTTTTTTTGATAATCGGCAAATTCCGCGCAGGACTCTATTTCGGCTAACAAAGCCGCCGCGTCGATAAATTCCTTTTTAGCCATATCCTGGGTTTCTTTTTTACCACCTTCAAAATTGCGCGAAACCGCCTCCAACCGCGCCATCAACCCGGCGACTTCGTGCGGCTCTACATCCTCGCCCAAAGAAAGGGATGCTTTGACCAAATTGATCAACTCAACCGCCGAAGAAAGCGCTTTTTCACCCACGAAGCTTCCACTCTCGGAAGAAGCGATTTTTTCAGCGACACGACTGATCGCATCGCGCTGAGATCCGGTGTCCATTCCGCCCTTGGCATAATCGATATTGGCGCCAAACTCCGCATCCAATCTTTCCAAACTTGATTTATGCCCCGCCAATTCCACGCCGAAAATACCGTCAGCATCAAGATGCCTGCCTTCCTTTGGCGCATACGCATGCTCCGAAGCGGTGCTTTTATTTTTTCCCCCTAAGCCTTTAAAAAAAATTTCTTCCATTTTTCTTCACGCCTATACATTTAGATATGTCGCACGGAATTTCGCCAGTTCGTTGGCGATTATCTCGTCCAGGCCATAGATATTCCTCTGGCAAAAAGATTGGACTTCTTCGGTGGAAGACTGGTCCAAGAGTTTTTCAAAATATTCCACTTTTTCCGGAGGCAGATTGGCCAGGATAGCGGCATTGACCCGGCTCTCGACCCGGTCGCGCAAGTCGGCTTTGAGCTGGACGACTATCTCGTAGTCGAGATTGTCCAAACCGCGGCTCCGGATCAGGTCTTTTACGAACTCGCCCAGCGAGTTGGAATTGTTTTGTGGCATATTGGTTTTGATTTATATTTTGATTTATTGAAGCATGGAATGATATGGTTTTATTTTAGCACAAAAAAACTTTTTCCAAAAGAAAAAAGCGGTTTAGCAATACCGCTTTTTATGTCCAGTTTTTAAAATCAATGGTGATAAACCCATTGTCCGTCCATAAAAAAAGCCTGTGGCGCGCATACTTCCGCGCCACAGGATCCGGGAAAACCCGATTGGATCATACAAAACCGATTTGGGCTTCCCCTAATTCAACTCGGGGCATTTGATAATTCACCTCTTGTCCCAATGGACCGATCTGGAGTTTGAAAATAGGGTTCGCCCCTAGATTTACGACTCTTGCAAAAACAAAGGCGATTTCCCTGTCCCCTTCCATCCTGGTCTTGATCTCGACCAGGGCGGAAATTTTCAAACTTGCAATCTCGCCGAGGACAAGCACCTCGACAAAATCACCATCGGGAATTTCCTGGAGGAAAGAAAAATATTTATTCCCGCCTATCTCTTTTTCCATTCCATTTCCAACCACGACTATGGCTGGAACCGGTCCAAACAATACCTTTCCATTATACATATTTGACCTCCGTTTGAAAAAGAATATTAGGAACGACAACACTTCGTGTCTTAGCCACGCAACCTTAGATAAGATTGAGCGGCCACGAAACAAAACTGCCAATCCAACAGACTACCAGCCCTTGGTTTCCAAGCCGGCGGCCGCCGCGTTCCGTTGCGCCTCTTGCTTAGACATCCCTTCGCCACTGGCCACCAACTCATGTTCCAGATAGACTCCCACCACGAATTTACGCGCGTGGTCCGGACCGCTTTCCTCAATGACCTTATAGGAAGGCGTTACGCCGACTTTTTCCTGCGCCTCTTCCTGGAAGCGGCTTTTCGGATCCATATAGGATTTATTTTGGATGATCGCCGGCAGTTCGACGACGATATTTTTCAATATAAAATCCTTGGCAATTTCATAGCCGAGTTCTTTTTGATCCAGATAAATCGCGCCGGTAATCGCTTCAAAAGCGTTAGCCAAAAGATATTGCCGCGCTTTGCCGGTATCCTTCGCCTCCCCCCGGCTCATCAGCAGGAATTCCTCCACGCCGATCCTGCCGGAAATCCTGGCCAGCATCTCGCCGTTCACCAAGGCCGCGCGCCAATTGGTCAGCTCGCCTTCCGGATTATGATAGTTGGCATACAAAAATTCCGTCACCACCAATTCCAAAACGGCATCGCCCAAAAATTCCAGACGTTCATTATGATCCAGCTTATAATCCTTATGTTCGTTCAGATATGACCGATGGGTCACCGCCTGCTGCAACAATTCGATATTATTGAATCGTATCCCGAGTTTTTCCGCCAGTTTTTCAACCACAAAATTTAAAAATCCTAAATTCAAAGCAATAAATTCTAAATAAATTTCAATTCCCAAAATTCAAATATTTAAACATTTGAAAATTTGGATTTTGGATTTATTTAGGATTCGTAATTTTGGATTTTGGATTTTAAAAAAATAATTATACGCCTTCGGTTTTTACATCCTCACTACCCACCACCTCAACTTCTTCAGATTTCTTATGTTTTTTGGACTCGTCATCTTTCATCGGTTCGCCCAATTCGCGATAAATCGTGCCCAAAACGCCGTTCACAAAACGGCCGGACGATTCGCCGCCGAATGATTTCGCCAATTCAATCGCCTCATTGATCGCCACTTTTGGCGGCACATCCTCATAATTGCCGAACAGGAGCTCGTAGATTCCCAAACGGAGGATATTCCGATCGACGACCGTCACTTGCTCCAATGGCCATTCCGGCGCGCATTTCTCAATCAACGGATCAATTTTTCCGCGATTAACGATAGTCTGTTTCACCAGATGGTACACGAAAGAGTCATCCTCGAGTCCGGGGGCGAATTCTTCGACATTTTTCTTAATGATTCCGTCCAGATTTTCATCTTTCTTGCCCTTGAAATCCCATTCATAGAGGGATTGCATAGCAATTGAACGCGCTAAATGGCGATTGGCCATAATATTATTTTTTGGTTGTTTTTTTAGTGATCTTTTTCATAGTATCCACCACTTCCTTGCCTTTGTAGAATCCGCACTTAGGACAAGTTATATGGGCTTTGATTTGAGCCCCGCATTTACCGCAAGTGACCAGATTTTTTGAAGTAAGCTTGAGTTCTGCCCTCGCCCGATCCCGCCGACCCTTGGTGTGTCTCTGTTTCTGTGTTGACATAAATTTACAATTATACTCTGATTAAGTTTTTATTAACTACTCACGAGTTTATCATCTTTTGCGTTTTTTGGCAAGGGTCGGCATCGGTTCGAAGGTTTGGCGGTGAATTTCGCAAGGCCCGTATTTTTCCAGCATTTCCATATGCCGTTTAGTGCCATAGCCTTTGTGTTTGGCGAAGCCATATTCCGGATATTTAGCGTCCACCTCCAACATCAGCCGATCCCGCGTGACTTTAGCAATGATAGAAGCAGCCGCGATGGATTTTACGATCCGGTCTCCGCCGATCACCGTTTGCTGGAAAAGCGACAGATTGGGAATTTTTTTGTTGCCGTCCACCAGGATGATATTATTATCGAAATTTGGCAGTTCTTGGCGAAACTTCGTTTTCAAATCCGTCACCGCCTTTTTCATCGCCAAAAAGCTCGCTTCCAGGATATTTATCTCATCGATGGTTTTGTGGTCGCACGAACCGACGCCGATATAAAAATTCTCACAGATAAAATCAAAAAGTTCTTCCCGTTTTTTGGGTGAAATCGTTTTAGAATCGCGCACAAAATCCATCAGTTTCTTTTTTTCTTCCGGTATTTCAAATGAAGAATCGCGATAAATAGCGGCGGCGGCCACGACCGGCCCGCACAAAGGACCGCGCCCGGCTTCGTCCGTGCCGATAACAAAAGAATAGCCTTCGGCCAAAAGTTTTTTTTCCCAATCGAATGTCGCACTGGTTTTTGCCATAATAAGTAGATTATACCTCGATATCGGATGTTTTGGGAAATAAAAAAACCGCGACACATTTATTCACCTCCTTTAGGTTTTGTGTCGCGGGGTTTATATTTTCAATTCTTGCTATGCAAGTAGTTCTGTCCTTGTGAGTATCGATCGGATCCCATACCCACGTTCCTCCAGAATTTGTCGTCCGCCCTCTTCGCGATCAACGACTACCAGGATAGCCAACACCTTATATCCGGCTCTTTCCAGCGCCGGGATGCCTATCTTGAGCAGCGTTCCTCCTGTAGTCAGGACGTCGTCAAGAAGTATGACATTGGCATTTTCCGATACCGTGGCTGCCGCTTCTAACTGATTGCCGGTGCCATGCTTCTTGGCTTCTTTACGAATAATGATTTGGGGCAGACTCCTACCCCTTTGAAAGGCAATAAGCGAAGTCGCCGTTATAAGAGGGTCAGCGCCAAGCGTAACGCCGGCCACGGCCTGTGCATCGGGATAGAAATTGCGTATCATGCTGTAGAAGCATGCCCCGACAAGGAACGACCCCTCGCCATCCAGAACCGTTTTCTTGCCATCCACATAAAAATCCGATTCCCTGCCTGATGTGAGCTTGAATGTGCCCTTCTTATATGACAACTTCAAGAGCATCTGTTTTAATCTTGCCTCCGCGCACAGTATGGGTGCCAGCATAAATTTCCTCCTTTATTTTCATGGCAGCGCCAAATCGGCAGCCGCTGCGTTAAAAGTGTTGAACTTACAAGGGATTTTTTCCCGGCAGCCAAAATTTCAGTCTGCAATCCTAGACTCAGCCAGAATCATCATCCCAATAATCTGGAGTTTCACGCCATCTTCTCAGTTGAGCACAAGGACGATGATAAAAAATCAAACGCATCCAATCAATAAACTGTTTTGGCGCTTCTAAGAGATCACTCCAGTCAAACGCACTGGGACCATAACTACGAAACCGCAACCACAACATCATGCAATAACCATACCACTCAAATTCGGGATGGATTACCGTATTTTTCAAAAGAACTTGACCGGTTTGAGCATCCGCAACTTCAATTACAGCTGAGCCCATCCCTATAATCGGATTTGAATTGATGTATCCGAAAGGACAGAACCTATACAATTTTTCTTGATGAACAAATGTTTTGCCTGAACTGGTCGTCGTTATAATGACCTTCCGACCAGAGTTTAAATATTTCTGCAAAAGATTCATTGTTTTTGTATTAACACATGCCATGCCCTTCCTCCTCAAAAATTACGCGTAATTGCGCCATTATGGCAACTTCTATTTTATTTGGAAACAACCAAAAACTTATCCGTATCCTAACAGTTTTCCTAGGCAAAAGTCAATTATCGCACGCAGATTGTTCGAAAAATTCTTACATCACAAATGCCGTTGAAATTGACATAACGATAATAAAACCTATACTAATATATCGTCACGAAATTAAATAATATGACACAAAAACAAGTGCGGGACACACTAAATATCATAAAGTCAAGAATGGATCCTGTGGTTAAGCATATTTCCATCGTGGAAAATGGGGAAAAACGGCTCTATTCCATTAAAGGAAAAATATTATCAAAGTATAAAATAAATAAAAAAGAGGTCAGCTCGCATACCTCCGTTGTGCGAGCTGACCTCTGGATTTTAAAAGTAAAAGGGATGATGGACATCAAAAAGGATATTTTATCCTGGCATCAATGACCTCGGGTCGCTGATATGCGGTGTATTCCAATTCACGAAATTTATCCTTGGCAGCAACAGCGCATTTTTCTGCATCAGAAACTTTGCCGGTGCCACCGAATTTTTCTTGATACCCGTACATCATGGCCGTTTCAGAACCGAAAATTGCACCCTGCCCATTCCATTCTCCTTCACGGATGAGCTCAAGCATGATGTTTTCGAATTTTCCACCCTGATTGCCAAAACCCGGCACCCACAAAGTTGCCGTGGGACAAAGGGAGCGCATCCTGCCAGTAGCCGGATGAGTCGAACCGACGACCAGGCCGAGAGGAGAAAGACCATTATAGATAAGCCCGTATTTCTCAATCCAGGCATTCACATCTTGAGCCACACACTCTTCCAGAGACATGCCCCGACTCGCGATAATTTCTTGTTGATATTCGGGACCGCTATCGTTAGAGGTCTTGCACACAATGACAACGCCTTTGCCTTTTTCCCGCATAAGTTTCAATCCACGGGGAGGTATGGTGTTCTTTTTCTTGTTCTCCCGTAACAGAGCGACATCACTGCCCATATACGGCGTGATGTTCATCGTGTCATAAGGCAAGAATGAGAATTTCATCCTGAGTTTTTCCCAGAGATCATCCAGAAACCGCCCCATATATCCAGTCTGGGTTCCCGCCACATCACCTCGCTTGCAATCATGTTGATAGACAATGCGGATACCATGCTTCGTTTCAAGCTCACGGACAAAATCCACTATGCGCATCATCATAAAATCGCCTGGCGGACCCCACTCTTGATAGACGCCATCCTGGTCTTTAAAAGTGCGAAGTCCGCACACCTCAACCCATATCTGAAGCATCATCTTGGTGTAGTCCTCAGCTCCAGCCATAAGTCCGGCATACGCCTTTCTCATTTCAGGCCGGGATTTCATCCTGGTCAAACCAAGGAGAGCATCATAGTAATCGAATGTCTCCCCTTTTTTAATACGACCGTACACGGCTTGATTTGCCTTGCGGCTGTCAAACATATGCGGGCATGGTCCAGGACATAAAAGAGTCCCTTGTTCTCTCTGAGCCAAAGCCAAGTCATAATGAGCATGCCTTTTCTGCTTCTTCTGCGTAATCTTTTCCATCATCCACTCCTTCAGTTGAATTGCTTGAAATATCACAAATAAGTGCAAATTTTTCGTTCTGCCGTTTTAAGTTATCCACCTCCCTTAAGGTTAAATTTTTTATATGTAAAAGAGCCCATGAAATACCTAATTTCACTCCCCAAAACCTAGCATTCCACTGCACAAAAGTCAATTTTTAGCCATATCCGCTCCAGCCTGGGATCCGCCCATTAAAAAATCGAGCTCTCCGCAAAGATCTTGCGGAGGGCTCTTGAAGCCGGAAAATTCAGGGATATCTCACGGCCTGGCGCAGGATTTCCCCGACGTTATGTGGCCATGCCACATTCAGAGGAACTCCAAGTTTTTTTTGAAGTTTACGGAAATCCCCCACATCCCTTAGGCAAATATTCTGGAATCGCTCCGCCATATCGCCTTCATCATCCTGGTCGATCAGTGCCCGATTCAACGATCCTGGCGGATAGAGATAATCGATGATTATCCGCGTCGCTTCATTTTTAGTCAAACGGACCGCCACCAATTCCCCGCGGCGCCTTTTTTCAACCTGTACGCTGGTCAGACAACCGGCACACAAAAGCTCAATGAAAAAGGCCGCTATCAGAGCGATGACCATCCGGATAGCCACATACTCCACTTCCCAATCATGCGCTATACCGAAAAAAATACATACCAGCGCCACCGAGATAACTGGAAAAAGCACCCGTTCCCAGAAAAAATCCATATCCCCGCACTGTCTCGGAAGCTCTGAACCTGCCATGATAAACCCCATAAACCCGACCATCCCGATGACGACATCCATTGTCCGTCCTCCTTATGAATTGAATGAATTTGATTGCCTAGTTGTAAAAGAAAGCCTTCTACCCTTTTACCATACCGACGGCCCTGGCGCAAGCCTGTTTTGATTCGGAGATGTTATGTGTTAATATTATTAAAATTTCCCAACCATACACAACCATACAACACGAACTAGAGGAGGAAATATGCCCCCACAGTACATTCCAGCGGAAAATGTAGACCAGGTACACCCTCGCAAGGATTGACCGACTCCCCGTGTCCGCCAGACCTTCCGTACCAACTAAGCTTAGTGGTGCCGGAGGTCTTATTTTTTTGCGAACCGGCCTGCGATTGGGTTTGCCAACCGCGACTGGATAAGGTATGATTCATATGGATTTGTTATTATCTCCCTTGCAAAACCCAGCGAGTAATCCGGGCTATGGAGGAAGGAATAATCTTATGGAAAAACTTGGAATATTTTTGACGCACAAACCCTATTTTAAAATATAGTGGTTTTTATTTTGTTTTTTAAAATCTCAAATCCGAAATTACAAATTCCAAACAAATTACAATAACCAAAATTTAAAATATAAAATCGTTTTTAATTTTGAAAATTGTAGTTTTGAATTTATTTGATATTTGTAATTTTGAATTTTTGATTTTAGAAAGTTAACTATATCATATGCCTAAATTTACCCACTTACACGTCCACACCCACTATTCCCTACTCGACGGTTTAGCCAAAGTCGACAAGATTTTAGACCATGCCAAGGAACTTGGGATGGATTCTTTGGCCATCACCGATCACGGCGTGCTCTACGGCGCGATTGAGTTCTACATCAAAGCCAAGGAGCGTGGCATCAAGCCCATCATTGGTTGTGAATTTTATGTGACTTCCAATGATTTGCACAGTAAAAATCCGACAGCTGAAGACAAGAAAAGATACCATTTGATTTTGCTGGCTAAAAATGAAAAAGGCTATAAAAACCTGATGCGCCTCATCACCATCGCCCATCTGGAAGGTTTCTATTATAAGCCCCGGATCGATCGCCAAACTCTGCGTAAATATTCCGAGGGACTGATCGGACTATCCGCTTGCACGCAAGGCGAAGTGCCTGACCAGATTATCGCTGGCAACATGGAGCGCGCGGAGGAACTAGCACTGGAATATCAGGATATCTTCGGTAAGGGCGATTTCTATCTGGAAATCCAGCATCACCCGAAATTCCCTAACCAGGCGATCGCCAATAAAGGATTGATAGAACTTTCTAAAAAACTCGGCATCAAGCTGGTAGCGACTAACGATATCCACTACATCAAAAAAGAAGACGCCGAAATCCAAGATATCCTGCTGTGCATCCAGACCAACCGCAAAGTGGACGAAAAAGACCGGATGAATTTGATGGATTTCGAACTATATCTCAAAAGTCCGGAAGAGATGGCCGCCCATTTCGCGCATGTGCCGGAAGCGATCGCCAATACCCAGGAAATCGTAGATAAGTGCGATTTGGAAATAAAATTGGGCGAAACCCAGCTCCCCCATTTCGACGTACCGGAAGGCTACACTGCCCAAACATATTTGGAGAAGATGTGTGAAGATGGACTGCAAAAAAGATTCGATGGCGACATTAACAGCGAGCACCGCAAAAGGATGGCGTATGAATTGGACATCATCGAAAAGACCGGCTACGCTTCATACTTTTTAATCGTGCAGGATTTCGTCAATTGGGCGAAAAACGAAGGCATCGTCGTCGGTCCGGGACGCGGCAGCGCGGCGGGAAGTTTCGTATCATATCTGGTCGGCATCACCAATATTGATCCGATCAAATATGACTTGCTATTTGAAAGGTTTTTGAATCCGGAACGGGTCTCAATGCCCGATGTCGATATGGATTTCGCCGATAACCGCCGGGATGACGTCTTGCAATATGTCCGCCGGAAATACGGCAATGACCACGTGGCGCAAATCATCACCTTCGGTACGATGGCTGCTCGGGCCGCCGTGCGCGATGCCGGACGCGCCTTGGGTATACCCTATGACTTTTGCGACAAAACCGCCAAACTTATCCCGCAATTTTCCACTATCGAAGAAGCCTTGGAAGAATCCAAGGAATTCAAAGATTTCTACGGTATGGATCCCAGCGCCAAAAAATTAATCGACAGCGCCAAGAGATTGGAAGGCGTCGTGCGGCACGCCTCGATGCACGCTTGCGGGGTCGTCATCACTAAAGATCCCGTGACCGAATACACGCCATTGCAAAACATCACCAAAGCTGGCGAAAATGGCGGCACGGTAACCCAATATTCCTCTTCCACTAAATCCAGCTTCGTAGAAAAGATCGGATTGCTCAAGATGGACTTTCTGGGACTCAAAAATCTCACCATCATCCAGAACACATTACGGATAGTTCGAAAATTGGAAAACCTCGAAATCGATATCGATGCCATTCCGCTTGACGATACCAAGGCCTATGAGCTCCTGCAAAGAGCCGAGACCACCGGCGTTTTCCAATTGGAAAGTTCCGGTATGAAAAGATACTTGAAACTCTTGAGACCCACGGAATTGGAGGACATCATCGCTATGGTTGCCCTTTATCGTCCGGGTCCGATGGATTGGATTCCCGATTTCATCGCCCGGAAACACGGCGAGAAAAAAATGTCTTATCTGCATCCGAAACTAGAACCGATACTCAGGAAAACATACGGCGTAGCGGTCTATCAAGAGCAAGTGATGCAAATCGCCCGCGACTTGGCAGGCTTTTCGCTCGGTGAGGCCGATATGCTCCGGAAAGCTATGGGCAAGAAAATTTTCGCCTTGATCCATGAACAGAAAATAAAATTCATCGAGGGTTGCGTCACCCAGGGCGTCGACCGCAAGATCGGAGAAAAAGTTTTCGAATACATCGAACCGTTTGCCGGCTATGGATTCAACCGATCGCACGCCGCCTGCTATGGACTCATCGGGTATCAGACCGCCTATCTGAAAGCGCACTTCCCCGCTCCTTTTATGGCCGCGCTCCTCACTTCCGACCAGGACAATATCGACCGCATCGCCATCGAGGTTTCCGAATGCCGTGAAATGGGCATTGAGGTTATGGCGCCGCATATCAACGAAAGTTTCGAAGAATTCGCCGTCATTGTCGATGAAGAAACTAAAAAATCACGCATCCGTTTCGGGCTCAATGCCATCAAAAATGTCGGACATAATGTGGCGCATGAAATCGTGGAAGAGCGCAAAAAAAATGGCAAATTCAAATCGCTTGCTGATTTGGTGGAAAGAGTGCAAACCAAAGATTTGAACAAAAAATCGATTGAGGCCCTGGCCAAGGTTGGCACACTGGAAGGATTCGGTGAGAGAAACCAAATCATCGCTTCTATTGAAAATATCATCACTCATTCCAAGACTTTCCAAAAAAACCAAAATTCGCAGCAATTCAGCCTGTTCGGCGCTTCCGAAATCGCGATGCCACAAATCGCCCTTTTGGAATGCGAACCAGCCACCAAGAAACAGCGGCTAAGTTGGGAAAAGGAATTGATGGGACTTTACATCAGCGACCACCCGGCACGCGAATACAAAGATTATTTCGCCCAAATGGGCGTACCGATTAAAAATATAAACGCTAGCCACGTCGGACAAAATATCAGTGTCGGCGGAGTCATCGCCAAAATCCATAAGATTTACCTGAAAACCCAGAAAACTATGCTATTCGTGACCATCGAAGATATGGATGGCGCTATGGAAATCTTGGTCTTTCCAAAAGTCCTTGACGCCACCGGCGCCGTCTGGGAAGAAGACAAAGTCGTTCTTGCCAGCGGAAAAATTTCCGACAAGGACGGCAATTTCAAAATTTTGTGCGACTCAGTCACCGTCGTCAACCAGGCCGAAGTGGAAAAGTTCAGCCGCATCCTAGCCACCCGCAAACTCAATGAAAAACCCGTTGAGAAAAAAGCTGACGCTACCAAATTGATCATCACCCTGCCGGGCAGCGCCGACAAAGATACGCTCAAAAAGCTCTCTCAGTATTTCGACCGTTGCGACGCCGGCGCCTTGAAAATATATTTAGCTATAAACAATCAAAAACTTGAAACGCCCTACTGCATCACCCAATCCGACAACCTTGAAACTAACTTGAAAAATATTATTCCTGAGGCGAAGATATCTATCTTTTAAAAGCCTACGACGCTGTCATCCTGAACTTGATTCAGGATCTTCCCTATGTTTCAACGAGAAAAATATAGATTCACTATATCGCAAGTAGATTCCGGCTCAAGGCCGGAATGACAAGATCTAGACAGCACAAGCCGACGGCGGCGGTTTCCCTGCCGGCAGGCAAGTTTTTTGCCCTTTTTCTTTTAGGAGGGAATGGCGCATCGTCATTCAAAATGGATCACTACGATTTCCGGGCCATAATTGGTCCGCATCGTCGGACCCCAAGTGCCGATGCCAGGCGAAGTATAGATAGAAAAATTATCTTCCCTATGCAAACCGTAGAAATATTTTCCGTAAACCAGCCGGGTGATGAATTGCAGCGGGAACAA
Organism: Candidatus Moraniibacteriota bacterium; assembly: GCA_030679995.1. Taxonomy (GTDB): domain Bacteria; phylum Patescibacteriota; class Minisyncoccia; order Moranbacterales; family UBA2206; genus JAUXSK01. Next base: position 21,682 of record JAUXSK010000031.1, on the reverse strand, counting down.
TTGTCCCGTATGCGTATGGCCGGCTAATTGCAAACTCACGCCACTCGCCTTGGCTTGCCGCCATTCAGCCGGATTATGATACAACAAGATGCTTGGTTTTTTCGAGTCAAATCCTTTGATATCCGTTATCGCGCTTCCGATATCCCGCGACTCGCCCCTTTGCGGATAGCTGATGCCAATGACTTGCATCCCGTATACATCGGCCATCTCGTCATCCAGGACTTTCACCGGAGTCTTATTCAAGACGTCCAGGGTGCCGGCAACGCCCAGATACGTTTCATGGTTTCCAGTCACAAAATAAATCCCGCCGACCGCCTTGATATCATTCAGCGGAGTTACTAATTTTTCCAAACTCCCATCCATACCGTCAAACAGATCTCCCGTAATAAAGACTGTGTCGGGCTTTTCAGCATTGACTTTCTGAACGACATCCGCCAAAAAATTTTTCCCGAAAATCAAACCCAGATGCACATCGCTCAATTGCACCGCGGTTTTACCGCGCCAACTATCCGGCAAATTATCCACCCTGACCGTTATATTCTTAATCTTGGGATGATAGGCGTTCCATACGCCGTAGCCAGAATAAGAAATAGCGAAAACGATTGAAAGCGCCACTAAATACAAATATTCCCGATATTCAAGTTGGAAGCCCGACACGCTGGCGATTGCCGTGATAATCCAAATGGCCGCAAAAGCCAAAATCAGATTGAATCCGATTCCCAACCATAAGCCCGAAGAAAAATATAATATTTTCGTAGCGGAATTTTCACTGTAATGCGCCAAGATGGAAGATGCGATGAAACTTATGCTTAGGATAAACAGGATGCCGGCTAACCAAATTTTAGCGCCCATACTGCCGATACCCAAAAATTTGATCAAAGAAAAATATATGAAAAAATGACAACCGAACAAAATGGCCGCGAAAGCCACCAATACAGTCATCATTAAAACGGCATTTATAGACATATGAAGCTTCCTTATTTAGCTCTGTCCCAATCATACCCCAACTGCGGCTTGCAGTCAAAATGATTTTGAGTTACAATGCGATTATAACCGAATGGAACATTGACGCGGCTACCGACCGCCGAGTTTCCGTAAGGCCCGACGAATCCGGCCAAAAGAGTGCCCAAAAATTATGGGAATTCGAGTGGAACCGTCCTGATTGCAGGACCTCGAAGTCAGATAATTTTTTGGCATTTTTTGTTTTTTGTCGAAATTTTAATTTTGCGACAAAAAGCAAATCCGCCTCTGGCGGACAATTCCATTGATTAATAATTTTTAAAAAAATATATGAGCGAAGAAAAAGATATCGAGATGATCCGCCATTCAGCCGCGCACGTTTTGGCCGCCGCCGTCCTGGAAATGTTCCCGGAAGCCAAATTCGGCACCGGTCCTGCCATCGAAAACGGCTTCTATTACGACTTCGACCTGCCGCGTACCTTAATTCCGGAAGATTTGGAAATATTGGAGAACAAGATGAAAGAAATCATCAAGGCCAACCACCCTTTCGAGCGGGCTACCCTGTCCGCCGCCGACGCCAAAAGCAAATTCGAACAGCTTGGCCAGACTTATAAACTCGAGTTGATCGCCGATCTGGAAAAAGCCGGCGAAGCTATTTCCGTTTATAAATCCGGACATTTCATCGACCTGTGCGCTGGACCACACTTGGACTCGACCGGTGAAATCAAAGCGGACGCCTTCAAACTCACCAAAATTTCCGGCGCCTATTGGAAAGCGGATGAAAAAAACAAGCAGATGCAACGGATTTACGGCGTAGCTTTCGCCAGTAAGGACGAGTTGAAGGCCTACCTGCATATGATAGAGGAGGCGGAAAAAAGGGACCATAAAAAGCTCGGGCGCGAGCTAGATTTATTCTCCTTCCATAGTGAAGCTCCCGGTTCCGCCTTTTGGCATCCAAAAGGGATGATTATATGGAACGAGCTGGAAAAATTTGGAAAATCAATCCGCAAAAAATACGGCAATCTGGAAATCCAGACCCCTCAACTTGCTAAAAATATCCTTTGGAAAACTTCCGGGCATTGGGATCATTATAAAGATGATATGTTTTATTTTGATGTAGAAAAAGAAACGTATTGCTTGAAACCGATGGATTGCCCGTTTAATATCAAAATTTATCAAACCCAACAAAGATCCTATAAGGAACTACCGATCCGCTATACTGAAATCGGACGCGTTATGCGCAATGAAAAATCTGGCCAACTAAACGGGCTCCTGCGAGTACGTTCAATCACACAGGATGACGCCCACATCTTCGCTATGGAAACACAGATTGAGGAAGAAATCGTAACGTTGCTCAAGATGGTCAAAGAATATTACGCGGTCTTCAAGATAACTCCTGAATTCTTCTTATCCACCAGACCGGAAAATTTTATGGGTGAAATTCCGACCTGGGACAAGGCTGAAGCGGATTTGAAGCAAGCATTGGCAAAGGAAAATATCAACTATGAATTAAAAGAAGGTGACGGTGCTTTCTATGGACCAAAGATCGACATCGATATGAAAGATGCCCTGGGCCGCAGATGGCAACTTGCGACCATCCAACTTGATTTCCAGTTACCGCAAAGATTTGAACTGGAATATATCGCCGCTGACGGAAGCAAGCAAATTCCCGTTATGATCCACGCTGCAATCTTTGGCTCATTAGAAAGATTCACGGGTATTTTCATTGAACATACTGGTGGCAATCTTCCAGCCTGGCTTTCCCCTGTCCAAGCGATGATTATCCCAGTTTCCGAAGAAAAATTCGGCGCCTATGCCGCGGAAGTCAAAAGCAAACTGGTCGCAGCCGGCGTGCGCGCTGAAGTCGATGCCACTGCCGAAGGCTTAGGCAAGCGCATCCGCAACGCCGAAAAACAGAAAATCCCCTATATGTTGGTCGTTGGCGAAAAAGAAATGGAATCGCAAACTTTAGCCGTCCGTCCGAGAGGCACCAAGGATCAGACCGTTATGAAAATCGAGGAATTCGTGGAAAAAATCACAACCGAAATCCGCGATAAAAAATAAACCTTCTGAGCATATCGAAGGCATCCGCGTTAGGATGCCTTTTTGCTTGATAAAACGGCTCAGATATAGTATCCTGATATATACTCAATTATATGCAAAGATATTTCATCAAAACCTTTGGCTGCCAAATGAACATTTCAGATTCCGAACGGATTGCGGGATTTTTGGAAAATAACGCCTATACGCCCTCTGACGGAATCAAAGAGGCTGATTTGGCGGTTTTCAATACCTGCGGCGTGCGCCAGATGGCCGAAGATCGAGTCTATGGACAAATCCACAACCTCAAAAAAAACAACTCGGAAATCAAAATCGCCCTGACTGGCTGTCTGGCTAATCGCAAGGACGTGCAGAGAAGATTAAAAAACAAAGTCGATTTGTTTTTTCCGATCAACGATTTTAAATTGTTTGAAAATTTTGTCATTGAAAATTGTTTGAAAATTGAAAATTTCGACAAAAAAAATACCACGATAACCAAGGAAAATGCCGCTTATTTATCCATACAACCCAAATTTACCAATTCATATCAGGCTTTTGTGCCGATTATGACGGGCTGTAATAATTTCTGTTCATATTGCGTCGTCCCATACGCCCGTGGCCGCGAAGTTTCCCGTCCAGCTGAAGATATAATCACAGAAATTAATACATTAGTTGGGAAAGGATATAAAGAAATAACCCTATTAGGACAAAATGTTAATTCATATTCCGATGACAAAATAAATTTTTCCAAACTGCTTAAAAAAGTCAACTCCCTTCCGGGAAAATTCTGGATCCGTTTCGTCAGCAACCATCCGAAAGACGTGACAGATGAAATGATCGGAACCGTGGCGAAATGCAAAAAGGTTTGCGAGTCTTTCCACTTACCCATCCAAGCCGGCAATGATGAAGTTTTGCGCCGGATGAACCGCAAATATACCGCCAAGGAATATTTAGCTCTGGTCAAAAAAATAGAATCCGCTTTCCGAAAAAACAAACCAGGCGTGCCGTTCGCCATCACTTCCGACATCATCGTCGGTTTTCCCGGGGAAACCAAAAAACAATTTTTGGATTCGGCGGAAATAATGGAAAAAGCCGGCTACGATATGGTTTTCTTCGGCCAGTTTTCCCCCCGTCCCGGCACCGCGGCTTGGAAAATGAAAGATTCCATTTCCAAACCGGAAAAAGAAAGGCGTGAACGGTTCCTCAATGAAATTCTGAAAAAAACCGCCTTGAAAAACAGCCGGAAATTTCTCCATACCGCCATTGAAGTCCTGGTCGATAAAGAAAAAGACGGCTTATATTTCGGCAAAACCCGCACCCTGAAAAATGTGAAAATAATCTCCGATAAAAAAAATCTGGTCGGAAAATTCATAAAAGTAAAAATAACCCACGCCAACATATGGAATCTCGAAGGAAAATCATAGTAATTCTCGGTCCGACTTCCGCCGGCAAATCGGCCGTGGCGGTCCGGCTGGCCCAAAAATTCGATGGCGAAATCGTATCGGTGGATTCCCGGCAGGTTTATCGCGGGATGGATGTGGGCACCGGCAAAATCACGTCTGGGGAACAAGCCGGTATCAAACACTGGATGTTGGATATCGTAAGCCCAAGAACCGATTTCAGCGCGGCGCAATTCAAAAAGAGAGCGGACAAAACCATCTTGGATATTTTACGGCGCGGCAAATTGCCGATCCTGTGCGGCGGCACCGGCTTTTGGATCAAATCGGTCGTGGATAATGTGACATACCCGGAAGTGAAGCCCGATTGGGTGTTGCGTAACAATTTAAGCAACGAAAGCGCCGAAGAATTGTTCGGACGGTTGCAAAAAATTGATCCGCAGCGCGCCAAAAACATCGACGCGAAAAACAAAGTCCGGCTCATCCGCGCCATTGAAATCTGCAAAACCCTCGGCCAAGTTCCGGCAGAAAAATCCGATCCGCAATACCGATCCTTGCAAATCGGCCTGGACGTGCCAAAAGACGAGTTGCATGCCAAAATAAAAAAACGCCTCGACCGGCGATGGCGGGACGGGATGATCGAAGAAGTGAAAAGGCTCCATCAACAAGGATTAAACTGGAAAAAAATTCAAAGCTTCGGCTTGGGCTATTTTTGGATACCCGAGTATCTGCGAAAAAAAATCTCTTTGGAAGAATTATATGCCAAAGTCTATCTGGCCGAGAAGGATTACGCCAAACGCCAAATAACTTGGTTTAAAAAAGACAACCGGATCATCTGGCTGCCTATCTGCCGGAAAGGCAGAGTAAAATACGAAGATATCGAAAAGGAAGTTGTTAATTTTCTACAAAAATAAGACTGCTAAAACTTTCAGTCCCGGCCTGATTCCAGCCCTCATGCCTTATTATTCCGCTTCTTTTTCCACCTCTTCAGCAACATGGTCTTTTAACGCGAACAATTGATCGACAAGCGCATTGAAAGCCGGCCTGATTTTAGTGTCCCTTATTTCATCCAAATTCAAAGACTTCAAGAACATATACATTTCCCTGCTTAATTCCGCGAACTCAGTGCTTAAAAATTCCGCTTCTATGGGATTCGGCAGCTGTTCGTTTATTTTTATCCGCTCTTCAAATGCGGCTACGCGCTGGGAAAAAAGATCTATTTCATCAAGCACTTTCTCTATCATTTTCTGATATTCTGCCGATCTGATTTTTTCCGCCTCAACGGTATGGGATGTTTGGATGGACTCATCATTGTTTTGTTCGGCTTTTATAGATATCTGTCCTCTTCCATTCGAACTAGATTCATTATTCATAATCCTTGCCAGAAGAGTACCGTCCGAACCTTCAATCTGACTGCCAGATGCTAAAGCGCCCAAATCTTTTCCTGGCGGATCCAAAAGGCCGTCAAACGCGCCTCCTATCGCGGGATTTTTTTCAAACACGCCTTTCATCATATTTTTATTTTATTTCTTAACATCTCCATAACAATTCCCGGATTGGCCTTGCCTTTCGAGGCCGCCATCACCTGGCCCATCAGGAACTGCAACGCATTCTGTTTGCCGGCTTTGAAGTCTTCAATCGATTTTTGGTTCCTGCTCAACACTTCGTCCACTATGCCTCCCAGCTCCGAAGTGTCATCCAGCTGTGCCAGATTTTTTTCTTCGATGATTTGCGACGGATCGCCGCCGGTCGCGTACATTTCTTCCAGGACGATCTGGCCCGCGCTTGAATTTATCTTGCCGTCCGCCAAAAAACCTATCAGTTCCGCATAATTTTCCGCGGTTATTTTCACATCCTTGACGGTTTGGGAATTTTTCAACAGATGTTTTTGCAATTCGCTGACCATATAATTCGCGGCTAATTTGACCAGCGTTTCCTCTTCTGATTTTATCTCGCCGCTTTGTCTTTTTTCTTTCAATTCGGAAACGGTTTGTTCGAAATATTCCGCCAAATCCTTATCGCCCGTGATCACATTCACGTTTTCCAAAGATAAATTATATTCCCCTATGAATCTCTTAGCTTTCGCATCCGGCAATTCCGGCAGATATCGGCGCAAATTTTCCACATATTCCGAGGTGAATTTCATCGGCGGGATATCCGGTTCGGGAAAATAGCGGTAATCATGGGCGGATTCCTTTTTTCTCTGGGCGACAGTCACGCCGCGCGCCTCGTCCCAGCCCCGCGTTTCTTGGATGACTTTTTCACCCTTTTCCAAAATTTCCGTCTGACGGGAGATTTCATAATCAACCGCTTTTTCTACGGTCCGAAAAGAATTCAAGTTCTTAATTTCCGATTTGGTGCCGCTCAATTTTTCTTCGCCTTCTTTATGCAGAGAAATATTAACTTCGCACCGCATATGCCCCTTCTCCATATCCGCTTCAGAAATTTCCAAATAACGGAAAATCTGCTGTAATTTCTGGCAGAACAGGCGCGCTTCTTTGCCATTTTCAATATCCGGCTCAGTTACCAATTCCATCAAAGGCACGCCGGCCCGGTTGAAATCGACCAAAGAATGGTCGGCACCTTTCGGATGGACCAACTTGCCAGTATCCTCTTCCATATGGATCCGGGTTATCCCGACAGTCTTTCCATCGATTTCGATGCGCCCATGCTCGCATAACGGCTGGTCATATTGCGAAATCTGATAGCCCTTGGGAATATCCGGATAAAAATAGTTCTTGCGGTCAAATTTGGAATTTTCCGCGATCCGGCAATCCAGCGCCAAACCGGCCATCTGCACGAACCTGACCGCCTGCCCGTTGGCCACCGGCAAAGTCCCAGGCTGGGCCGTGCACACCGGACAAATATTCACGTTCGGCTCGATTTCCAAGCCCAAACCGTTCTTGCAGCCGCAAAACATCTTCGATTTAGTCTTCAATTCGACATGGATTTCCATACCGATGACGGGAATATATCTATTCATAACCTCTAGTTTATTGATTTATAAAATAGTCCGTGCAAAAAAAATAATCCTTGTGTTTTTTATTATCGCGCTCAAATTTCAAATTATAAATTTAAAATTCCAAAAAAATCCAATGTTCAAATATTTAAATTCCGGTGCTTCCAAAACCGCCGTTTCCTCTTTCCGTCTCATCCAATCCGGACGTTTCAATGACTTCCGGACTTTCCACTTTCTGAATGAGCATTTGCGCGATCTTGTCCCCCTTGTTTATTTTATATATTTCTTGCGATAAGTTTATCAGGCCTATTTTAACTTCGCCGCGATATCCGCTATCGATGACGCCGCCCAATATCTTTATCCCGCTTTTGATGGCGATACCGCTCTTATCCCAAATCAAACCCGCATATCCAGCCGGGATTTGCATCGCGATTCCGGTCCGGCAAACCGCCTTTTCCATCGACCGCAATTCCAAATCCTCCAAAGAAAAAAGGTCCATACCGGCGTCGCCCGCAATGGCGTACTGGGGTATTTTAGCTCCGGCTTCTAATTTTTTGATTAATATTTTCATTTTACAATTTTTTCGACTTTATTCCAAATGGCATCTCCGATTTCCCCTATGGACATCAATTGGCCATTTTTGACGCATATTATTTTCTGCCAATTATTGTTTTTCTTTATCATTTTTATCGCGCTATCTTTGGCGTCCTGCAGATGCGCGACGTCGTTTTCCGCCGCGTCTTTCCGACCTTTCAAATATCTTTTTTTATAACTGCCATCTTCACCCGCCAAAAGTTTCTGCGTGATTTCCACCGGCACATCCAGATAGATGATCGCATCCGGCTTGGGAATGGCGAAAACCCCGAACTCCATTTCCTCCAGCCATTTCTGGAATTTTTTCCTTTCTTTTTCATCTTGGATCTTGCCGCCCTGGTGGATTTGATTGGAACTGGCATAACGGTCAGCGATGACGATGTTGCCACTTGCCAGCCATTGCTTGATGCCTTTGCTTGACTCAAAACGGTCGGCGGCATAAACGATCGAAGCGATGCGCGGGTTGAGCGCCAAAAAATCCCCGTATTCCCCAGCCAGGCACTCACCGATGAATTTCCCGAAAAAATTATCATAATATCTCGGAAAGTCGATCGTCTTGACCTTGAATTTGTTTTTTCTCAGTTTAGAAACCAACAGTTTCGTCTGCGTCGCTTTCCCACTGCCGTCAGTACCGTCAATGACGATAAATTTGCCTTCGCGCATCTTATTGCCTGGTTAATTCCAAAAACTTCAGTTTATATTTCCCATTATCGACCGCTTTTTCACTCACGATATTCTTGAATTCCGAATAATCCGGAAAGAAAGTATCGGCGTCTTCCGGAGCGTCTTCCACGACCGTCAAATAAAGCTTATCAGCCATCGGCAAAGAAAGTTTATAAATTATGCCGCCGCCGATTACAAACACTTCCTCATCGCTGTCCTTGTATTCTTGTAAAACTTCTTCCAAAGAATTTCTGACTTCCACGCGATCATCCCGGAAATCCTTATCGAGCGTCACGACGATATTTTTCCTATTCGGCAACGGCCTGCCGATGGACGCGAAAGTCCGTTCCCCCATAATCACCGTATGTCCGGAGGTCGTGCTCCTAAAATGCGCCATATCCTCCGGGATATCCCATAGCAGCTGGTTATTGCGTCCAATAGCGTTATTTTTTCCGACCGCTACGATAATTGAAATCATATATTCAAACTCAATATCCCATTAAATCCCGTATTTATGATATCATACCAAAAGGCATCCAACAAGCAAGCTTTTCAGGCTTATTATCGTTGCAAAATGCCATAATTCAGGTATAATTCAGGTACCAGCATATAAGCAGCCTAACTGAAACAATCCTTATGGATATTAAAATATCGAGTATTTTAGGGAGTGGAGCACTTATTCCCTCAAAAGATATAGGCGAAATCTCAGATCTTCTTAAAAAAAATAATTATAAAGTCGTATTGACGCAAGGGGTGTGGGATCTTATCCACGAAGGGCACGCCCAATATCTTCAAAAAGCCAAAGAATTCGGCGATGTGTTGATCGTAGCTGTCGATACCGATGAAGTCGTAAAACATCGCAAGGGTCCTAATCGCCCGATAGTTCCGGAAAAGGAACGGGTCAAGATGATCTCCCATTTGAAACATGTCGATTTGATAGTTATGAAGGAATCCAAAACGGATCATGGCAAACTGATCAGAGATATCCGACCCGATGTTTTTGTCATATCGGAATCCACGCAATCGAATTTGCAAGGCAAGAGCTTTCTCCAGGAAATTTTGGAAGAACACACTCCATACTGCAAAAAAATTGTCAACCTAGAACCGCAATCTACGACATCCACCACCGCGCGGATCAGGCTGCTGACCATCCAAGGAGCTGAGGATCTTGCGAAAGAATTGCAAAAATCGATAGAAAATTTCTTGTACAATAGGAAATAAAGGGTATTGGAATTTTATTATTGCCGCTCAGGAACGGTTCCGACGGATCAGCCAAACAACGCTAAATCTTTGCGCCACGAAAATGTCTGGAAAAAAAATATTAATCGCCTTAGTCCCAGTCATCCACATCAAATACCTGGAATTATTCAAAAAATATCCGGAGCATCTTTATATCTTGGATGACACGATCCTAGAAAAATGGGACAAATTTGAAAACTTAAAAAGAGATCTGCGATCCATTGATCAAAAAACTGTTTGTGATTTCATTCAAAAATCAAATATCTTAAAAAAAGTTGACTTGTTAACGTTAGAAAATTTGGCGACCCTGGAAGAAGAAAAATATTCCATCGTTATGCCGGACGAAGATGTATCCCGCTGGTTCGCAGAAAAATTCCTTTCTGATAAAAAAGTAGAATTTGAAAATGTCTTTTTAAGATGGAACAAGCCAGTATCGACCCAGGAACTGGAGGTTGCTAGTGATAGGATAATCACACGGGAAAAGGCCCACAGAGAGCTCATCGGCAAAGCTGACGAGTTAAAAGAAAGGAGCGCCAATTGGTGGCGGCAGATCGGCGCCATTATCACGGACGCAAGGGGTTCAGTGATACTTTCGGCATTCAATCGCCATGTCCCCACCCAGGAAAATATGGCTGTTTATGGGGATTTAAGAATGTGCTTCAATGCCGGTGAAAATCACCACCTCTCAAATTCCATCCACGCGGAAGCATCCCTGATTGGAAAAGCCGCCCGGGACGGGATCAGTCTGAACGATACTAATCTATACGTCACCACTTTCCCCTGCCCGACTTGCGCCAAATTAGTCGCAGAAGCTGGTATCAAAAAAGTTTATTATCAAAACGGCTATTCCCTTTCCGACGCTGAAGATATTCTCAAAAATGCCGGCGTAGAGATCGTTTTAGTCAAATAGGATACACAAAAAAGAAAGCCGACTGACTTTCTTTTTTTGGTTTGCTAATGCATATATTTAACCGATCCTCGTAATGACCGGCTCTTCCCCAGCAGAAACAACCAGCTGAGCATGCAGGTGATTGACAGTCGCCCCCGTCATTCCAGTGCTATCCGAACGCATCAAAAAAGTACTATGGGTTATTTTAAGTTTTTGTTTGGTTTTTTTAATGATATTCCACAAATCCAAAATCTCCTCTTCCGTCATTTCCTCAGGTAGCAAAATATGGCGCTTAATTACGAGGATCAGGTGTTCTTTCGTGTGATCATACGGCCAGGCGTTCCTAGTCGCCACCCAGAAACCAGTTTCTACCAAGATAGGATTTGGATGGTAAACCGGTTTTTCTTTATCAACGAAATCATGGCAAAAAGGACACACTCCGTCAGAAATAATTTTTTTCATCACCGCAATCTGCTCCTCCTTGCGAGCATTTTTCAAATCCAATCCGCTTTTATTCATATCTCTAAATTTGTAAATTATGTCACCTACACCGGCGTTGGAATCTTAAACCAAGGTTTCGGTTCATAGTCTTCAATCACGAAATCCTCTTTACGAAAATCTTGGATTCTGGTTACTTTTCTATTTGGCCTGAGTGTTACGGTCGGGAAAGGCCTTGGTTCAATGGCCAAAATTTTATCCACCGATTCAGCTTGGACATCATAATAATGGGGATTAGATAGGAAGTGGGTATACTTAGTAAATTTATAGCCCAACAAATGCGCCACCATCAGGCCAAGGGCGGACCACTCGATCAGATTGAATTGCAAGCCCACTGGGACATCAGCCGATCGCTGGGTATGCGTCATCTCCAATTCTTTTTGCTCATCAAAAAGCACAAAATGGATGAAATTGCCATGGCATGGGGCGACGACGACTTTGCGTTTAAAACCTTGTTCTTCATCGCCCATCGATAGGGGCGGATTCCATGTGGTCAAGACATGGGTCCTTAGGAATGGCGCTTTTTCCATCTGCCTCTGGACGGCGCTGACTTGATCGAATTCCCCTTTTGCAGATTGGAAACGTCCCAAGGATGCCCCATAAGATCCATCACCCAGATCGCCTTCAGGCAACCCGAATATCGCGCATTTTTCCTTCGTAACCCAATCCCTCCAAAAAACTTCCGGGCAACCGTATTCTTTCAGACCGCTCAATGTGCTTTGTCCGTTTAAAAATGCCACCAATTCGCCTATCGCCCCGTAAAATGATTTACTCAGATCGCGCTCCGTCAAAACAGGAAAACCATTATTCATTTCAAACTGCAACATAGCCCCTGTTATTTCTTTTGAATTCTGATGCCCAGAACCGGCGTTTTCATTAAGTCTGGCATGGATAGGCACCTTGTCTTTTCCTGTTGTTTTAATTTTTTTAAGCAATTCTTGATATTGTAAATCAGGGACCCTCTCGCCGAATGGAAGATAATCGATGCCTCCTTCTGTTTTACTTTTAACCTCTTCATTTATCATATTTTTATGCCCTAGATTTTATTGTTTATGGTTATTCCATCATACTATTTTTAGCTATATAGGTCAAAAAGTCCCGCCTTAGCGGGACTCCATAGTTATTGCCTGATTTTTTCCATAATTTTGTCAGATTCTTCCAACAAATATTCCAAGGTTTGCTCGTTTTTTATCATGAAATCAGCCTTAGCGCCGATTTCCGGAATAATCGCTTCGGTTTCAAATTTTTCCAATTCCTGGAATTTAGCGAAGCTGCTGTTGTCATCCGATTTTTCCATCCGGTTCGTCGACCGCTCCCAACGCAATTTCTGGTCCGCGGTAACATAAATGATGAAGCTCTGGGGGAAACTTTTTACGAAATCATAATTTTCCCAAAATCTTATTCCGTTAAAGATGACTACCCCATCATTAGCTGACATCCTTTTTACCAAAGCCTTAGCGAAAATATCCTGTCCGAATCTTTCACGGACAGCGTGAGAAAGCCATTGCAAATCTTCCCGGGATATCGCGTCAACGAAGTTCCTCAAAGCGTCGAACAAAGGATCGGAAAACCGGATTTCCTTGGCGCCATATCGGTCTTTCAAATGTTTAGCTACCGTATCTTTGCCCGATCCCGGCTCTCCTGCCAAACCGATGATTATTTGTCCTGATTTATCCATTTCATAGGGGTTTATCCAATTAGCCTCACCAAATAATCCTATCAAAAATCCCCGGTTCGGTCAATATAAAAATCGCTTACGCCAGCACAAGCCGAAAAAATTATTATAAAAAATCGATTGGCATAGTATCCCCTCTGAATTCTTTCTTGTCCAACACTTGCTTGTTCTCAACATCTAATAGTAAAAAAACTGACTTCCATTCCTGCTCTTCGCCCGCCTGGCGATGCGAATTGCCAAAGATGGCCAGATAACGCCCATCCAGCCAGGAGATGTTAAACCAATCATCATAACCCTTAGGCAGGGCGCCCACTTCCCTTCTTTCTTTGGTTTCCACATCGATTGCCAAAAGATCAGAAGAGTCTTTTTCCGTTTCGTTTATAAAAAATACCAACTTGCCGCCCGGTGAGAAAAACGGAGAGACTTTGATGTCTTCTTTATCCAACGCGGAAAACCTGCCGCCATCAATATTCGAAACGGCTAAAACGCTACTAGGCGCTTCCGTAAATTCATTTTTGAAAGTGAAAACAACTCTTTTGCCATCCGCGGAAATTGCCGCTTCTTGAAAGCCGCCGTCCCGTCTTCCGATTTTCCCGCCCAAGTCAAATGGGATATCTGGTTTTTTCACTGATACGACAAAAATTCCCAGTTGGCCTCCATCTCCAGACTCCGGATCAACAATCAAATCGCTATCGGGTGCCCAGCGCGCCTCCAGCCCAGCCAACACGCCGCCGCCCGGCTTTTCCACCGGAATGAATTTGCCAGCCGACTTGACATCGATTACGCACAGCCGGTGAGAGCCGATGGAAACCTGCACGAAACTCAAAAACCGGCCATCAAAAGACCACTGGGGTTTCACCAGATCAAACGCATAAGCGCTTCCCTTCAAGGCCTGCTTCGAAGCGACGCTTGGCATCACAACGGGCACTTCTTCTTTCCCAACCAGTAACTTGTTTTCCTTACTCGCCAAATCATACAAATATAATCCGTCTTTTGCAACATACGCTAGCGTTTTCTTATCAGGCGACAAAGCGACAACCGCGGCTGGCGCATCCATACCATCCGACAATCCGTCCAGGCTCCGGTCAAATTCCAAAATCACCTCCCGATAGTCCTTTTTGATATCTTCCCGACTGATAATCACATGACTCCCTTGCTTGGAAACCACCAGAAGCGTCGCGTAACGAGCGCTATCATCCCCATTGGCAGCATCATTTAAATCCCAAATGTTACCATCCGGATCCTGAGCCACCGCTTGATTGCTTTGTTCGGCCATCGCCCTGGCATTGCCAACTTTCCCAAAACCGTTCCCTTGCCAGCGATAAACGCCTAAAGTTGCCATAGAAACAAACATCACCAAAACTGACACAGCGACCAGTTCCTTGCGGACTTTGCGCTGATTATAACGGAAACTCAGCCCCTGCCTTATCTCAATTCTTTTGTGCTTGATCATATCCCATTCGGCGCTCATCTTTTCTTCGATTACCTGGCCAAACGAATGCGCATCAAAATTTTTTCCCATAATTTATTTTTTTAAGACAAATCACGATAATCAGAAACTTAGACAAAAAATCACACCACCGAATCCGCACATCCACATAATACCACAAAAAACAATTCCTTAAAAACAAAAAAAAGACGCGCTTGGCGTCTTTTTTTTGGTTAACAGTCTTAATTTTAAAATCCTACAAGCTGATTTTCATTCCCCGTCCCATCGTCGAGCAAATGGTCATATTAGCCATCAATTTCCCTTTGAAGGCGGCTGGTTTCACTTTTTCCACCGCTTCTATGAAAGCTTTGATATTTTCAATAAGTTTCGCGTCATCAAACGAAAGTTTTCCCACCGCCTGGTGGATATTAGCTGAGTCGTCATTCTTGAAAGCGGCTCGTCCTTTTTTTAATGCTTCCACAGCCTCCTTGATCTTAGTGGTAACCGTTTCGGTCTTCGGATTAGGCATCAAGCCCTTCGGCCCGAGCACCTTAGCCACTTTGGCCAACTTCGGCATCATTTCCGGAGTCGCGACCAGGACATCAAAGTCGATTTTTTTAGCGAATGTCTCAATCATTTCTTCTCCGCCGACGATATCAGCACCCGCTGCCTTGGCCTCATCCGCGCTGGTTGAGGTTATGACTGCCACGCGTTTGGTTTTTCCAGTCCCATGCGGTAGCACAACTGTTCCACGCACCTGTTGATCTCCCTTTTTCGTATCCACATTGGTTTTGATGTGCACTTCGACCGACTCATCGAATTTGGCGATTTTATTTTCCTTCATCAGCTTTACCGCTTCTTCCAAAGAATAAACCTTATCTTTGGAGATTTTTTCCGCAGCTGCCCTGTATTTTTTTCCGTGTCGCATAATATTTCAGTGGTCCGAACGATACTTAAAAATATTGTATCTCCCACAAAATTAAAAATTAATTCTCTATTTTCACACCCATCGATCTTGCCGTACCGGCGATGATTTTCATAGCCGCTTCAACATCATTCGCATTAAGATCCGGCAATTTCTTTTCCGCGATTTCCCGCAATTTCGCTTCGCTTATTTTTCCAACCTTGTCCTTTAAGGGATTTCCGGCGCCTTTCTCAATGCCGGCGGCTTTCCGCAACAAATCGGAAGCGGGAGGAGTTTTTAAAACAAAGCTGAATGTCCGGTCTTCAAAAACAGTGATTTCAGCTGGGATGATATCCCCCATCTGCGCCTTAGTCGCTTCATTGAATTTGGTGCAGAATTCCTGGATATTAAGGCCATGCTGGCCCAGCGCCGGACCGACCGGAGGTGCCGGATTAGCTTTGCCAGCTCCGATTTGCAATTTGATAACGGTTTTAATTTTCTTTGCCATATTGTTAGTTCTTAGTTTTTAATTGATAGCTCGCGCATTTGGAATTACATACTAAGAAGCCTGTATGTGATCCCGACGCACGATCGTAAATTATAATTTGCGTATCTGCAGGAAATCCAATTCGACCGGAGTCTCCCTTCCAAAAATTGAAACTAGTACCTTGACCCTGCCCTTGGCTTCATCCACCTCGTCCACCTTCGCATCGAAGTCCTTGAACGGCCCATCCACAACTTTGATGGAATCCCCGACTTTGACATCGATCTTGTATTTCGGCTCAGCCACGCCCATCCGCTTTTTCAGCATTTCGATTTCTGCCGGATCAACCGGAGTCGGCGTCGTACCCAAACCGATGAAACCGGTAACATTCGGGGTGTTACGGACGACATACCAGGACGCATCCGTTACGATCATATCCACCAGGACATATCCGGGATATATTTTTTCCTCCACGACCGTCCTTTTGCCGGCCTTGATCTTGATTTTCTTTTCAATCGGGACCATCGCATCGAAAATCAGATCCTGCATATCCATCGATTCAATCCTCTGCTTCAAGTTTCGAGCGACATTGTCCTCATAACCGCTGTAGGTATGGATGACATACCAGGCCCGCCCGTGATGTTGGGTTTGTTTCGCCATATTATTTTATAATAAATGTTTTTAATAAGTAACTGAATATGTAATCCAGACTTCCCAGAAAAACCGCTCCGGCAACGCTGATGCCAATGACCAAAATCGTATAATTCATAGTCTGCCGCCGATTCGGCCAATTGACTTTCATAAGCTCCGCCCGCGCTTCCCGTAAGAATGTGGTTATTTTATTCGCCATATTTGTCTTGAGCGAAGCGAGAAGCCACAACTTTGAGCATCCCGTAGAAATTCGCTTTTAAAAAATTTATATTATTTGACCCTATTAGAATTTAGTGTCTGGCACTTTTTCCCTTATTTAAGCCTTTTTTCAAAAAGCGTTTTTAAGCTTTTTTAAAAAGCCCTCCAAGGCTTTTCTATGGATTAATATTACCTTAGCCTTAGCCATTTGTCAACCTGACCATTGTTACGCGGAAAACCAAGACAATCTTCCAGGACCAGAAAAAATAACCGCTAGAAAATAGCCTAGGTATAGACAATATTTTTCTTTGATGTATAATAAATCCTAGTTGCTGATATAGCTTCATATGGGCCCTTAGCTCAGTTGGCTAGAGCGCCTCGTTTGCACCGAGGAGGCCGGGAGTTCGAATCCCCCAGGGTCCACACAAAAAAAATCCAAAATTCAAAGCACCGAATTTAAAACAAATTACAATGGTCGAAATCCGAAAGTTTTTAAAGTTGTGATTTTGATTTTATTTAGGATTTGTAGTTTTGAATTTAAAATTTCAGATATAAGGGCTTATAGCTCAGTTGGTTAGAGCGCGTCACTGATAATGACGAGGTCTCAAGTTCGAATCTTGATAAGCCCACAAATTAAAAAAACAGTCTTTCATGGGATTGTTTTTTTATTTGGCTATCTTTTTCGGAAAATTAGAAACAAGCAACCTAAAATAAAAGTAATCAAAGCTAATATATGCATCCCTAGGACATCCCTATCTTGCGCGATATCCACTAAAACCAGTCCCGTACCGGCGATAATAAAAAGCATCCCGCCGATCCGGGCATCCCGCCAAGCCGCATAAGCCATCAAAAGGTACGCGCTGCCCGGCATCAAAGCGGGCAAGAAATGGCTCCATTGGAAATTTTCCGAAAAGATCTCACCGATAAAAAGAAAAAGCAATCCCGCCAAAACGGCCGCAGACCATCTAAGGAACAAAATTGGTTTGGATTCTTTTTTGACCGGCACCTGATTAATTTTTTTTCTACTGGCGACTTTTTTCATCCTGCCCATATGGCTAAATTTTAGTTTCAAAAAAAACATACCTCGGAATCACAGCACTTCATATTCCACCGTCGAAACCTGGATATCCGCTCCGTAAAATCGCGCCATAAGCTTCTTCACGTTTTCACTGCCGGACGTAGTGTGGAAACTTACGGAGAATTTATTTTTTAATATTCTGCGGATTTCATAATGCCTGTCTATGTAATCCGCCAATTTCGCGGCAACTATGCCTCCCTGCTCTATGACTTTTATGTTTTTTGGCAAAATCCGTTCTATTTGCCCGGCAATCAAAGCATAGTGGGTACAACCCAAAATAACCGCATCGATCAATCCGTCCCTATCAAGCAATTTACCTATGACATTTTCAATTTCCGCGATAAGCATTTTCAAATCCCTATCCCGCTCTATCAAGTCGACCAGCATTCCTCCGGATTGGCAAACTGTCCGCATACCCGGATTATGTTTTTCCATTTCCGTCTCAAAAACCTCTGATGCCACCGTCGCTTCCGTCGCAAGTATCCCCACGTGGCCGGAGCTGCTGAAACTCTCCATACTTTCAACAGTCGGAATGATGATGCCCAATACCCGCTTATCCGGATATTCCAGCGGCAGGATTTCTCGCTGGATCTTTCGCAAAGCGTTGGCGGAAGCGGTATTGCAAGCCAATATTGTGATTTCAGCGCCATTATCAAAAAGCCATCTCACGCCAGACAGAGTGTGCCTGAATATTTGCTCTTGCGATTTGTCGCCATACGGCGCCCGCAAATTATCACCCAGATACAGATACTCATATTCCGGCATAAGTTCGGTCACTTCCCGCAAAACAGCCAAACCGCCGAGACCGGAATCAAAAACACCGATTTTTCCAGCTGGTTTTATCATCCTAACTTTCTTCATTTATCTTAAATTCCACACCGACTCCTTGAATTTATCACCCCGGTCAAATTCATTCCTAAAAAGCCCAAAGCTGGCTGAACCGGGGGAAAGTAAAACTACCTCCCCTGGAACAGCCGATTTACGCGCTTCAAATACCGCCTCCTCCATTGAATTAGTGACAATAAAATCTTGCGCATAACCGTTATCCTTCATCGCGATGATTATTTTGTCCGTCGCCGCGCCCTTCAAGAAAACTACGGCTTTTGTTTTTTCACAAATTTCTTTTGCCAAATTCGCCATATCCAAATTTTTGTCCGATCCGCCAGCGATCAAAACTATTTTTTCCGAAAAAGAATTAATACCGGCAATCGCCCCTTCGGGTGAAGTGGCGGTCGTATCGTCATAATAACTTACTCCATCGACTTCACGCACAAATTCCAAACGATACGGCAAACCTGCGAATCCGCAAACAGCTTTTCCGATAACGTCCATACCGATTCCCATCCGATGGGAAACCGCGACAGCCGCCAGGATATTGGACAGATTATGGCTGCCCTTCAACCTTATGTCAGATATTTCCAACACGGGAAAAGCGCCACTACTACTTACCTCTCCGTCATCTATGTGAATATGTCCGCGATCGATAAAAACCGAAGGTCCTTTTAATTTTTCGCGGACAGAAAACATAATAGCTATTGCTGCCGTTTCTTTCCCGAAACCACGGACCACGCCATCATCATAATTCAAAACACAGACATCATTTTCCGATTGGCTCAAAAAAATATTTTTCTTATCGGCGATGTACCCGCTCATTGACCTATAATAATTCAGGTGGTCCGGGTATATATTCGTAATAACGGCGATTTGCGGACTCAATTTATGATGGCCCAGCGCGCTTAAGCGCCAACTGGATAATTCAAAAACTACGATATTATCATCTTCTAGCCCATTCAGTTTGTCCAGCACCGAAACTTGCCCGATGCCAACTTTGACCGGCTTTTTACCGGCTGCTTTTAAAATTTCATAAATCAAACTTGAAGTCGTGGTTTTTCCCCGCGTGCCCGTCACGCCGATTATCGGATTCTTGCACAATTTAAAAAACAAACTGGAATCCATTTCCACCGGGACATTTTTTTCCAAAGCCGCCGAAACATAGCCATTATCCCATGGAACGCTGGGATTTTTGATGACCATATCCGCTTCCATAAAATCTTCCATCCTGTGCCGGCCAAGAACGAATTCGATATTTTCCAGATCTTCCAATTCCGCCAAAGATGGTTCCAATTTTTCCTTTGATTTAAGATCAGTCATAACCACCTTTGCGCCAACCGACGACAAAAAGCGCGCAATTCCAACGCCGCCGCCATTCAATCCCAATCCCATCACGGTTATCCGCTTATCCCTAAAATCTTCAATCAGCATATTGGATATTATCCGCCTTAAAATTTATCTTCTGATAACCTCGCCTGATCGGCTGCCGGTATAAACTCCGTCTTGCAACGCGATATGTCCATTCACCAAAACCAAATCGATGCCCCTATTATATTGGTATGGATTTTCCGGCGTAGCCAGATCTTGTATTTCGTCCCGGTTTATAATCGTAATATCGGCGAAATAGCCTTCCTTCAACTCGCCGCGCTTTTTGATGCCGAATTTCCGCGCCGGCAACGAAGTCATTTTCGCGATCGCTTCTTCCCAGTGCAAAAGCCTTTTGCCCAAGACATATTTAGCCAGGACCCGCGGAAAAGTCCCAAAGCTTCGCGGGTGCACCACCTCGCCCGTCTGGCCATGGTTATCGCGATAACCGGAACCGTTGGTCGAGATGACCGCGGCCGGATGGACAATCGCCTTTTCGATATTTTCGCCGCTCAAAACATCCATTGAAATGATGACTTGGCCATCTGAAGCGATTAAAATATCCACTATGGCGTCTTCTATCGATTTTTCTTGGGAAACGGCGATTTCCGCGATCTTCCTCCGGGCCAGCGTTTTATTCAGCGGGGAACTGGCTATTTCTATCTTGGAATAATCGATTGCGGACGCTTTCATTTCCGCCACAACCTTAGCACGGATTGCCGGATTTTTCAAGCGGTTGAGCATCATTTTTTTGCCCCCATCAGTCGCCCAAGACGGCAACAACGTGTATAGGACCGAACCGGTATTGGTATATGGATAGACATCGAAAGTCACATCCAGGCCGGTTTCGCGCGCCCGGGAAATCATATCCAGGGCATCCCCCATCAGAGACCAGTTCCCTTCTCCCATAACTTTAAGATGTGATATGTGCAACTTGACCTTCGTCAGGCGGGCGATTTCAATCGATTCCTCGACTGAATCCAAAAAGCCGGCATTTTCATCACGCATATGGGTCACATATACCCCGTCGTGTTTTCCGATCTTTTCCGCCAGACGGATGATTTCATCCTTAGTCGTGCTTCTCGCGTGGGTATAGACCAGTCCGGACGACATCCCCAAGGCACCTTCTTTCATCGCGTCCGCCAACTTTCCCGCCAAGAAATCCACTTCCCTGAAATTGAGATTCCGCATCTCATCCCCCAAGATGCTTCGGCGCAAAGTCGCCTGCCCGACCAGCGTGGCAAAATTAACGGATAATTTTTTCTTTTCCACGACAGCCAGAAATTCCCGCATATCCAACCAATCCAAACTCGTATTATTGACACTCAGCCATTTCTGCACGGACACGATCGCTTTCGCTCCCAAGAGTGGCGCCAAAGATGAACCGCAATTGCCGCCCACGATAGTCGTGATTCCTTGATGTACTAAACTCTCCAAATCCGGATTGGAAAAAATCTGCCAATAGGTATCACTATGGTTGTTCACGTCCACAAAGCCGGGACACACCAGACGGTCAGCCGCATCGATTCCGATTTCGCTCTTTTCATTCTGCAGATCCCCGATTTTAGCTATTTTATCGTCCTTGATACCGATATCCGCGCGATACATCGGCGCTCCAGTGCCATCGATCAAGGTGCCGTTTTTTATTATGACGTCGTACATAGAAATTAATTTCAAAACCCAAAATTACAAATCACAAATAAATTCAAAATTGCAATTTTCAAAATTATAAACTTTTTGAATTTTGATTATTGTAATTTATTTGGAATTTGATGCTTTGAATTTTGGATTTTAAAAATTTTGATAACTCACCCGCCATCTACTATAA
>JAUXSK010000024.1 GCA_030679995.1 Candidatus Moraniibacteriota bacterium | reverse complement strand
GTCGAAGGCGGGGGATCGCTTTCCATCAGGGCCACCCTGGAGGCCGGATCCGAGGCCCGGTTGCTCCATCAGGAGCAGGGCGCGGGCCCGGTGGCCCCGGTCACGGCAGAAATTCTTTGGCCGTGACTTCTTGTGGATAAGCCCAGGGGCCGGCGGCGCTAGGTAGGGAAGGGCCTTCCAACGGGATCCGTTGGTGCTTTCCAACACCCTCCAACAGGGGAGAAACCCCAGGTCAGAGGGCCAAACCTCCCTTGGCATGCCCCTCTGGTCGTGGTTTACTTCCCTCGTCCCTGCGGTGGTCGACGACCCCCGCGCTCGCAGCCCACCGAAGGCGGCCGGTTCAGCCCGAATGAGCTCCAGCACGAGGAACGAGGTGGTGAGGCCCCTGAGGTGGGTCGCATCCTTCGCGCTTCTCGCTGGTCTCTTCCTGGTGCTGAACGCCGGGCCCGCCTCCGCCGAGACTGCTCCGGCCTCCACGGCCGCGGGTACCCAGTCCCAGGGGACTTCCACCAGCAGTGCAGCGACGCCCGGCTCGGTCACCACGCCGACCACGGCTGCGCCCGCCACCGCGACTGCGGCGCCGACCACCACCGTCCCCACCGGGACCGGAGGGTCGAAGCCGTCGTACGCCTTGCTCCAGCAGATCAGCGCGACCACGACGACCGTACCGACGCAGCCCAGTGGGTCGGCCGCCGTGAAGCCGTCCGAGACGACGAGCACCACCACCGCCCCGACGACGGCGGGCACCACCACGGTGACCCAGACGTCGAAGGCGACGGGGGAGGGCTCCGCCCCGGCCGCGCCGCTCGCCAGCCCGACGTCGGGCTCGGGGGGAAGTTCCCCCGCCGCCCTGTCGACCTTCGCCGCCGCGGCCACCATCGCCGGACCGTCGACGTCGCCGTCGGCTGTCGGCAAGGCCGCCACCACCGGCGCCCTCTCGGGTCACAACAGTGACGAGGTCACCAACGCCGACGGCAGCACCAGCGTGAGCCCGGTGAACGGAGTGACCTTCACCCGCAACGCCGACGGGACGCGTTGCCGTGCCGTGCGCGACGACGACGGTCACGGGACGCTGCTCGAGGTGCTGATCGGTTCGGGGTGCCATTCGCAGGACACGCACCGCAACCCGCTCGGTGGCGACGCTTCTCACATGGTGATCTCGATTGGTTCCAGTGCCAATTCGATTACCACCGGTGGGAATGGCAGAAATGCAAAGGCCTCTTGTATCGCCATTCGTGGCGACGCC
>JAUXSK010000017.1 GCA_030679995.1 Candidatus Moraniibacteriota bacterium | reverse complement strand
ACTGGAATGGTCTACCGCCAGCACTGAAATGACCAACGCCAACTCCGACACCATCTCAGGTTATCTCCCAACTACCCCGAACACTCCCGAAGTTTGGAATCTCGACCAAGCTACTTCGGCTTGGGGCGCTCGTCTCAAATCCACCTCCACCGATCCCGACACCGACCTATGGGGCATTACCGATGGTTACACCGGCAACTGGCTCAATATTCCCACCTCCGCCTACCAACTCGTCTCCCGCACCACTGAAACCCTCCAAACTGGTTCAGATGAAATCATCCAATTCGGTTCGGAAATCGGCTCTAACAAATTCCAACCCACCGGCACCTATGCCACGAGTGTGGTGCTGACGGCGACGACGTTGTAAGGGGGATTTTTAAACTAACCCTCATATATAGAGGTTATTTTTTGTTTACATAACGGACTAATTATAATATCATTACGATATGGCTAAGAAGAAACCAAGGGTTATCGTGGGTATGTCTTCGGGCGTGGATTCGTCGGTGGCAGCTGCGCTATTAAAGCAACAGGGCTATGATGTCGTGGGAGTCTTTATGCATTTTTGGAAAGAGCCAGAAACGGACAGCTTGGTGGAAAACAAATGCTGTTCTTTGGAATCCCAGGAAGATGCGCGTAGAGTGTGTCAAATCCTTGGCATCCCGCTTTACACCGCCAATGCCGCTAAAGAATTCAAGAAAGAGGTGGTGGATTATTTTTTGTCCGAATATGCTGCCGGGCGGACGCCCAATCCGTGCGTAGCTTGCAATGAACATATCAAATTCAATGTGCTGATGAAAAAAATGCTGGAGATGGAGGGGGATTATGTCGCTTCCGGACACTATGCCTGCCTGAAGCAGGAAAATCCAAAATCCAAAATTATTTATCATTTGTTTCAAGGCGCTGATCAGGAGAAAGATCAATCATATTTTTTGTATAATTTCAACCAAAATCAATTGTCCCGCATCCTTTTTCCGGTCGGTGGTTATAAAAAATCGGAAATCAGGAAGATCGCGGAAAAATTAGGTTTGCCAGTTTTCAATAAAGATGATTCGCAAGGATTATGTTTCACACCAGAGAAATATCCGGAAAATTTCTTGCGTCGTAATCTGGAATTGAAAAAAGGAAAAATCGTCAATACGGCCGGAAAAACCGTGGGCGAACACGAAGGTTTGCCGCTCTACACGATCGGCCAGCGTCGAGGCATCAATATCGGTGGCGACGGGCCATACTATGTGGTAAATAAGGATTTGAAAAAAAACATCCTGGTCGTGACCAACGATGAAAAAGATCCAGCTTTGTTTTGCGGGGGGATGGAAGTCGAGCGGGTCAATTGGATAGCGGAGGAACCGGAATTGCCTTTAAATATCTTGGTTAAAAACCGTTATCGCAATCAGGCGGTGCCGGCTATCGTAGATTCGGTTAAGGATGGTATCTATAGCGTAAAATTCGTTGAGCCCCAGCGGGCCATCTCGCCGGGCCAGTCAGCGGTTTTTTATACCGGCAAAAGGGAGATGCTCGGCGGCGGAAGGATTGTCTGCCGATAACGGAAATAATTTCAATAAAAAACAGGGCTTGCGCACTATCAAGCGTGCAAATCCCGGAAATGGAAAATGGAATTACTGTCAATTATCTTGATAATCGGAGGGCTTAGCTTGTTTGAAATAATAAGCAGTATCGATAACGCCATCGTCAACGCGGAAGTCCTATCTACGATGGGCCAACGGGCGCGAAGGTGGTTTCTGACTTGGGGGCTCCTATTTGCGGTTTTCATCGTGCGCGGGCTTCTGCCGTGGTTTATTGTTTGGGCGGTCAATCCCGCTCTGGGTCTTATGGGTTCGTTGACGGCCACTTTCAGCAATGATCCGCGTGTCGCCGAATCCGTCGAAGCGTCGGCGCCGATCCTTTTGGCCGGTGGCGGGATATTTCTAGTCTTTCTGTTTTTCCACTGGCTTTTTATTGAGCCGAAAAACTACGGCCTCAAAGGAGAGAGGTTTTTCCATTCCCAGGGCATTTGGTTCTATGCGGTGATATCGGTATTGCTGGCGGTCGTCGTGTGGTTCGCTTTGAAAATCAATCCGATGATGGCTTTCGGAGCCGTCGTGGGTTCGACCGCTTTCTTTATTACGCACGGTTTCAAACAAAATGCTGAGGAGAGTGAAAGGAAGTTGGTTAAAAGTAACAGGGGTATTTCCGATTTGAGCAAAATTTTATATTTGGAAGTGATTGACATGACCTTTTCTATCGATGGCGTGTTGGGAGCGTTCGCTTTTACCTTGTCCGTGCCATTGATAATCCTCGGCAATGGCTTGGGAGCGGTCGTACTGCGGCAATTCACTATCGGGAATATCGATAAGATTAAAAAATACGCCTATCTTAAGAATGGCGCGATGTATTCTATCCTATTTTTGGGCCTGATAATGCTAGCTGACAGCTTTGCGATGAACGTGCCGAACTGGTTGTCTCCAATCGTGACATTTTCGATAGTCGGCTACTTTTTCTACAAATCTAAAACGGAAATAAACAAGAACTCCTTGGATTTTGCCGGATAAAAATTAAATATCAACAAAAAAATATGGACAATCTCAGACAAAAAGATTTAGATGCCAGAGAAAAACGCAGGAAAATGAATGATTTACAACGCGAGATGATGATGTTGGAAGCTGATTTGAAAAAGACCGTCAAAGAAAAAACGCTTATCGAAGCTGAAGAGCGGAAGATAAAGAAAGAAACCGATTATCTGAAAATCGCATTACAGAAAAGCCAGATCCGGCTCCAAACCGTCGAGCGGGATATCGTCATCAAACAGGCAGAAATAAACCGCTTGAAAAAACAGGTCAATTCATTATAATAACTTAATGTGGATCCCGACAGGATTCCGCTGGTTGCCAGTTGGCAGCCGAACGGACCCGATCGGACAAAAAACATATGTTATCAAGACTATCAAACACGGTGGATGGAATCGCCGACCAGGAAGAATTCAAGGTCGAAAAATGGAATATGGAAAAGATCAAA
This sequence comes from Candidatus Moraniibacteriota bacterium, assembly GCA_030679995.1. Taxonomy (GTDB): domain Bacteria; phylum Patescibacteriota; class Minisyncoccia; order Moranbacterales; family UBA2206; genus JAUXSK01. Next base: position 16,765 of record JAUXSK010000017.1, on the reverse strand, counting down.
AGGATCGAAAAACATCTGGATGCGGACGGGGATGTTGAAGTGGCGATGGTCGAATTGGAAAAAGTCCTTGGGTATAAATGGGAAAAATTTTACGGGCAGATCCGGCATGGATTGGAAAGCCATAAATAAAAAATATGACAGCGCAAGAATTACGGGAAAAATATCTGGATTTTTTTAAGTCCAAGGGACATACGGTCATCCCCTCGGCGTCTTTGGTACCGCGGGAAACCGACACCTCGACGCTTTTTACGACGGCCGGGATGCACCCGTTGGTGCCCTATCTTTTGGGCGAGGAGCATCCGGGAGGCCGGCGGGTTACTAGTGTGCAAAAATGCGTCAGGACGGGCGACATCGATGATGTGGGCGACAATCGCCACCTCACTTTTTTCGAAATGATGGGCAATTGGAGTTTCGGGGACTATTTCAAAAAAGAAGCAATCGAATGGAGTTTTGAATTTTTGACCGGCAAGGAATGGCTGGGACTTGATCCGAACCGCTTGTATGTTACGACTTTCAAGGGTGAAAACGGGATTCCGCGCGATGAAACCGCGATTGAAGTCTGGAAAGAAACTTTTGCCAAGGCTGGCATGGATGTTGCAATAGCTGGAGAGAATGAAATTATTAAAGATAAGGTGCGCATTATTCCATTAGGAACGGAGGATAATTTTTGGATCGCCGGCGCGACCGGGCCCTGCGGCGGGGATACGGAAATGTTTTATGATACGCGGCCGGAGGACGGTCCTATGGATGGTAAAAAGTTCGGCGATCTAGTCGATTCATTCCGTCTGATTGAAATCTGGAATGATGTGTTTATGGAATTCAACAAAACAATAGATGGAAAATATGAAAAATTAGTTAAGCCGAATGTCGACACCGGCATGGGTGTGGAAAGGACTCTAGCGGTCTTGAATGGCAAGGAGAATGTTTTTGAGACGGAATTATTCCAACCGATTTTCAGGAAAATTGAAGAATTGTCCAAGATTGAATATGGCGACAAATCCGATGATGAATATGTGAAAGCTGACCAGCAGTGCTGGGTGGATACTAGAAAACAATTCAGAATCATTGCTGACCATATTAAGGCGGCGACTTTTATGATAGCGGATGGCGTGGCGCCTTTGAATGTCGGGCGCGGTTATGTTTTGCGTCGGATTATCCGTCGTGCTGTGCGCTATGGAAAACTGATCGGTATCGAAAAAAATTTCACTAAGGAAATCGCGAAAGTGGTGATCAGTTTGCACAAAGATTTTTATGCCGAGTTGGAAAATAATGAAAATATTATTTTTGAAGAACTGGAGAAGGAGGAAGGTAAATTTAAAAATACTCTGGAAAAAGGTCTGAAGGAATTTAGTAAGCTTTCTTCAATTACGGCAGCCGAGGCTTTCAATTTGTATCAATCGTATGGTTTTCCATTGGAAATGACAGCGGAGTTGGCTAAAGAAAAAGGAATGGAAGTGGATAAAGAAGAATTCGAAACGGAATTCAAAAAACACCAAGACCTTTCCCGCACGGCTTCAGCTGGCGCGTTCAAGGGCGGGTTGCAAAGCACGGGCGAGATGGAAATGAAATATCACACCGCCACCCATTTGTTATTAGCGGCGTTGCGGGAAATTTTGGGGCCGGAAACATATCAGAAGGGCAGCAATATCACGGCGGAAAGGTTGCGTTTTGATTTCAATTATCCGGAAAAATTAAATCCTGAGCAATTGGAAAAAATTGAAGATTTGGTCAACCAAAAAATCCAAGAGGGGATTTCGGTAGAAATGACGGAAATGCCAAAGAGCGAAGCCTTGAAAATGGCGAAAGTTTCTTTTGATCCGGCCAAATACGGCGACATAGTCAAAGTTTACAAAATCGGCGATTTTAGCATCGAATTGTGCGGTGGACCGCACGTACAAAACCTGTCTGAACTCGGCCGTTTCAAAATCAAAAAAGAAGAGGCTTCCAGCGCTGGCGTGCGGAGGATCAAGGCTGTGTTGGAATAAATATTCCGGATGAAAATTAAAAACACCCGAAACGAACTTCCGTTCCGGGTGTTTTGCGTCTATGGCGTCGGGGTTGCTAAGTTATTAGTACCCCGTGGATTTCTTCGACGCTCGAAGCCTTTTTTCCCCGCAGGAAAATCGCGCCGGACAGGAAATAATGAGTATTTTTGATGATTTCTTGTCGCAGGAATTGCACTTTAATTTCAATGATGTCTCCTGGAATGATTGGACGCCTGAGTTTCATACCTTCAAAACCAGTCAGTGTCGGGTAGCCTTTTTGCGCGGGAAACATCAATCCACACAAGACGGCTCCGGCCAGACAAATGAATTCCAGCTGCCAATGTCCGGGTAATACCGGCTTCCCGGGGAAGTGCCCTTTGAAATACGGGTCTTTTGCGGATAGCTTTTTGGTAGCTATGAGCTTGTCCTTTACTGCCGGGTCATAGATGGCGCTATCTAAAACTAGTGCCAGCTCCCTGTGTGGCAAATAGAATTTTATCCATTCTTTGTCCAGGATTATACATTGATCTTTCTTTTGCATGGCAGTCGCTCCTGATAGGTGTTTTTTTATAATGTGCAGTTTTTATGGTTGAATAGTGAGAATTATAACAATCCCATTCTGTTTGTCAATCGCCTCTTTTTGTTTTATAATTAAGCCATCCGAATAAAAATAAAAAACAGATTTTATAAATGGGAATTTTTTCTAAAATTTTAGGTTCGCGCGGTATCACGACGGATTTCATCTTGTCTCTAGATATCGGAACGGAAGTGGTGAAAGCTTTGGTTTTTAAAATCGATCCGGAAACCGGCAATGGCGTAGTGGCAGGCGTCGGACGTGCCAGACAGAGGTTGGGTGATATGCAGAGCGGAGCGGTTTCGGATATCGCGGGAGTGATTGAAAATTCCAAGAAAGCTATCGGCTTGGCCAAACAGATGGCGGGCACCAAGAAAGTTGAAAAGGCGATAATGGGCATCGCCGGAGAGTTGGTGAAGGGTACGACCACGACGGTGCATTATGAAAGGATCAAGCCGGAAATCAGGATCGATCTGCCGGAATTGAAAAATATCATCCAAAAAGTACAGTGGAAAGCTTTTGACCGCATCAGGCAACAATTGGCTTGGGAAACCGGGCATAGTGAAATCGAAGTTAAGCTCATAAACGCGGCGATCGTGGATGTACGCATCGACGGTTATCGGGTCACCAATCCGGTCGGTTTCCAAGGGCGTGATGTTTCCATCTCGGTTTTCAACGCCTATGCCCCGATGGTGCATCTGGGGGCGTTACAGGCTATCGCGGAGGAGTTGAAATTGGATTTGCTGAGTATCGCGGCGGAACCGTATGCGGTAGCGCGTTCGATGGGCATTGAGGATGTGCTGGATTTTAATGCCGTATTCATTGATATCGGCGGGGGCACGACCGATATCGCAGTCGTACGTAACGGCGGGTTGGAAGGTACGAAGATGTTCGCCTTGGGCGGCCGCGCCTTTACGAAAAGGTTAGGCCAGGAACTGGGAATCACCTTCGAGGAAGCTGAAATTTTGAAAATAAAATACGCCGAGGGGCGGCTTGGTAAAGACGTATCGCAAAAGGTTGAAAAGATGCTGGAAGACGATTGCAATGTCTGGCTGTCAGGAGTCGAGTTGTCACTGGCGGAATTCGCCGAATCGGACACATTGCCATCCAAGTTTTTCCTATGTGGCGGCGGCTCCGGCTTGCCGGGAATCAAGAAAGCTCTACTTAATTCCAAGTGGACAAAAAATTTGCCGTTTGCTAAAATGCCACAAGTCAGTTTTTTGCAGCCGAAGGATGTGGTCAATATAACGGATGCGACCGGAGAGTTGAGGGATCCGCAGGACATAACGCCGATGGGATTGGCTAACCTGGCGCTTGACCTGGCAGGCGAAGAGAAAGTGATGGCGGGAATTTTGCGTCGGGCGGTCAAGATGATACAAAAGTAAAATCTAAAATCCAAAATCCAAAATATCAAATTCCCTGCCTACCGGCAGGCAGGCAAATAAATTATAATTACCAAAATATTAAATCCAAAACACTTCGAAAATTTAATTTTTTTTGAGATTTGAATTTATTTAGGATTTGTAATTTAGAAATTAGAATTTTATAAGATTATGCATCAGACATTCTACATCGATATAGACGAGGAAATAACTTCCATAGTGGACCGGCTAAGAAAAGCCAAGGCCAAGGAGGTCGTTGTAGTTGTGCCGAAGAGAGCGATCCTTATCCAAAGCATCATAAATTTGAAATTGCTTAAGAAGGAAGCTGACAGTATCCGTAAGGATCTTATTATCGTGACGCAAGATAAATTCGGCAAAATGTTGATTGAAAAAGCCGGAATAGCGGTCGAGCAGAAACTGGATGATATCGAAGGCCAAGAGATAATCGAAGCGGAAGAGGAAGTGGAAACTGGATTTAAAATCGATTTTAATGCGGGTCAAACGGATGCCGGTGATGTGAGAAAGAAGAAACGGATAGATAAGATCGGTTCGGATGGCTATTATCAAGCTGAAGAAATCGGCGATATATTGGGCAGAGAGTCTTATTTGGTTGAAAAAGATCCGGCACGGACGGAGGATGAAAATGGCGAGCGGATTACAAATAAGGAATTGGTGGTCGATATGGGGGATGATTTGAAAAGACAACAACCGTCCTTTCAAAAAAACACGGTCAAACGGGGAGGGGGATATGCGCCGATGGATATGATCAGGAATGTTGAAATTATCGAAGAAAGCGAGGCCATAGAAGATGATTTCATACAGCCGGCAAAAAAAATCGCGGTCAAAGCTTCGCGAAATTCATTCAAGCAGGAAGAATTATCCGAATTTTCTGAAAATCCGCCGCTGGATGGGGCAAAGATGAAAAAAGCCAGCAGTTTTTTTGAGCGTCAGAAGATGGGGAATCAAGATGAATATAAGAGTATAAACGTGAGCACAGGCGTCTGGAAATATTTTTTCGCGGTCATCCTTATCGTTGCGATTATCATTTCGGGCGCGGCCGCGTATGTTTTTTTGCCAAAGGCGTCGATATTGATCTTCGCAAAAAACAAGACCCAGACGATCGATTCGCAGATAGATGGCAATACGGCTATGGGCGCAGTCGATTTGGAAAAGGAACTTATCCCGGCGAAGGTGGTTACGGTTTCCAGCGATCTTTCCCGGGAGTATGATACGAGCGGCACGAAAAATTCATCCAGTCAGAAAGCCCACGGCACGATTACGATTTATAATGAGTTCAGTTCTAACCCGCAGCCATTGGTGGCCACTACGAGGTTTGAAAGTACTGATAAGAAAATATTCAGATTGGTCAGCGGGGTTACGGTGCCGGGGATGGAAAAAGTAGGAACGGAAACCAAGCCAGGGGCTATTGAAGCCGAAGTTATAGCGGATGAATCGGGCGATGGATATAATATCGGAGCGACCTCTTTTTCAATTCCCGGTTTTCAGAGCAGCGGTAATGAGAAATATACCAAAATCTATGCTAAGTCATTCAAGGCGATGACTGGCGGCGGACAGGGCAATCAGACCGTGAGGGCTATCACGGATGCCGATATTAATTCGGCGAAAACTAAAGTCGCCCAAGAATTGCGTCCGTTGATGGACCAGAAATTGAAAGAAGCGGCTGGCGACGGATATCTTTTGCTGGATGATGCTGTGAATATCGATGAATCGTCGTATATGCTTTCCAAATCGCCAGGAGATATCGCGGACAATTTTTCGATAACGGTTAAAATGAAAGCGAGCGCCATAGTTTTCAAGGAGAAAGACGTTAAAAATATAATCGCCGACCTGCTGGCAAAGAAGGGCGAGGCGGATATGGTTGTGGCGGAGGATTCTATAGATTTGGAGTTTGGAAAAGCTGATGCGAATATTAAAGATGGTACGATAGTTATCCGGGTCCATGGCAAGGGCAATATCGTACCGGATATCGATCTGGCAAAATTGAAGCAGGATGTCTTAGGGAAAAGCGAGGATGAATTAAGGCCTTATTTAGGCTCATATTCTGATATCGAAAGGGTGGAAATCAGTTATTGGCCATCATTCATATCCGGTAAGATTCCTAGTTATGAGCGGCAGGTCGACATATCGCTTGACAAGAATTGAATATCTCGTTAATATAGCTAAAGACATCGAAAAAAACGTAAATAAATTTAAAATAGAGGGAAAAAAGAGCATGAACTAGGATTGATTTTTATTCCTGAGACAATTTTTTTTGTCGCAGGGAAATCTCCGTCTATTTTTTTTGTTTGTGTTTCCAGCCTGCCGGCAAGCGGCGAATATTATAAGATATGTCAAATAATAAAGAGTTAGTTAAATTGGAAGGTGTTGTTGAAGAAACCCTGCCCAGTACGACATTCAAAGTCAAATTAGATAACGGACATGTCGTGTTGGCGCATATTTCAGGGAGGATGCGGGTGAATTATATCCGCTTGCTTCCAGGAGACAGGGTCCTTATTGAGATGAGCCCATATGATTTGACTAAAGGCAGAATAACTCAACGATTAAAATAATATGAAAGTACGAGCATCAGTTAAGAAAATTTGTGACAAATGCAAATTTGTCAAAAGGAAAGGTGTCCTTTTCGTTATTTGCGTCACTCCCAAGCACAAACAAAGGCAAGGCTAGATGTTGATCGCAAGCTAAGCCGGGATTTTCCATAGCTGGCCTGTTATAAACAAGGGGAAACTTGTATTGTTTAAGTGGATATATTGGAGATCGTCAGTGTTAATTAGTGTAAATTAGAGATTTATAACATTATGTTGAGAATTTCTGGAGTAAATATACCCGATGAAAAAAGGATAGAGATTTCCCTGACCTATATTTATGGGATAGGGCCGAGTTTGGCAGCTAAGATTCTGGAAACGCTTGACATATCCAAGCAAGTGAGGACGAAGGATTTGTCGGAGGCGGATGGTAATAGGATCCGGGATTATGTTGAAAAAACAGTCCGGGTTGAAGGTGAATTGAAACATGAAGTCAGGACCAACATCAAACGGCTGAAGGAAGTCGGCTGTTATCGTGGAATCAGGCATCAAAGAGGCTTGCCGGTCCGTGGACAGAGGACTAAGACGAACAACCGGACTGTGCGTGGCAATGTGCGAAGGACGATGGGTAGCGGTCGGGTCAAGACCGAAAAGACTTAGGATGCTGACGTTGCGGATAATAATGCAAAATAAAAATTCGCATAAGCTTTTTTATAAACATTAGGGTTAATTTGAATATTATGACCGAAGAAAAAGTTACAATTGAAGAAAAGGCGGTTGAGCCAGTGGCGGCTTCAGTCGGAGCAAAAGTTGAAGACGCTTCCGAGCTGAAAAAGAAAGTGAAGAAGGCGAAGAGGCAGATTGCCAAAGGAAGGGCGACCGTCAAATGCACCTATAACAATACCATCGTCAGTATCGCGGATATCAACGGTTCTATTTTAGGCTGGGCATCGTCCGGGATGATGGGATTCAAGGGCGCCAAGAAAGCCACTCCGTATGCAGCTACACAGGTCGTAGCCAGTGTTTCGGAAAAAGTCAAGAAATATGGGTTGCAGGAATTGGAGGTTTTCGTCAAGGGCGTTGGAAGTGGCCGGGAGGCATCAATCAGGGCTTTGGCTAATAACGGATTTGAATTGCTACTCATAAAGGATATTACCCCGATTCCTCATAATGGATGCCGATCGAAAAAACCAAGAAGGGTATAGGGGGCGGTTAGGACTATAAATTATAAATTTCAATTTTTTTTAAAACGTTATGGCTAGAGACACAGAAGCAAAATGTCGAAAATGTAGGCGGGCAGGGGAAAAACTTTTCCTTAAAGGCGATCGTTGCGGTACTGCGAAGTGCGGTGCGGTTAAACGTGCTTATGCTCCCGGAGTGCATGGGAAGAAGGTGTCTCGAGGCCAAAGTGAATATGGGGTCCAGCTTTCAGCCAAGCAGAAGATTAAGCGGATTTATGGTGTGTTGGAAAGGCAGTTTAAAAAACATTTCGATGAAGTAGCTAGCAAACCCGGCATAACTGGCGATTTGCTCTTAGGCAGGCTTGAAATGCGGCTGGATACTCTGACATATCGGGCTGGTTTCGCAGCTTCCCGATCCCAAGCCAGGCAATTGGTGAATCACGGCTTGATGCAAGTGAATGGTAAAAAGGTCAATATCCCGTCCTATGAAGTAAAAGTCGGGGATGTTATTTCCATAGGTGTGAATAAAAATGGCAAGGCCTATTTTAAGAATTTGGAGCCGGCTATCAAAAATAGAAAAGATTTTCCATCTTGGATCAGTTTCGATGTTTCGAAAATGGAAGCTAAGGTGACGAATATTCCTACGCGGGATGAAATCGGAATCAATGTCGACGCGCAAATCGTAGTCGAATATTACTCAAGATAAATTTTTCTTAATTTATAATAATTAATCCCGCTTTAACGGGATAAATCAAAATTATGCAATTAATAACACTTCCTCAAAAGCCGAAATTCACCAGTCTGGATGAATATGCCGGCAAATTTGAAATTGAAGGATGTTATCCGGGATATGGGACTACGCTGGGAAACGCGTTGAGAAGGGTTTTATTGTCTTCGCTTCCGGGATCTGCAGTCACTTCGGTAAAAATCAAAGGAGTGACGCATGAATTTTCGACTATGGCCAATGTTTTGGAGGATGTTATCCAGATAATTTTGAATTTGAAACAAGTCAGATTCAAGTCATATAACGATGAACCGGTCAAAGTCACTTTGAGTGCCAAAGGGGAAAAGGTGATTACGGCTGGAATGATTGAGTGTCCGACCGGCGTTGAGGTCATCACTAAAGATGCGCATATCGCGACCATAACCAGCCCGAAGGGCGAGTTGGAAATGGAATTGGAAATCCGCAATGGAATCGGATATGTGCCGGTCGAACAGCAGGAACGCAGTGAAAAGGAAATCGGCGTCATTGCCGTGGATGCTATTTATACTCCGATAAAGAGAGTGAATTATAATGTTGACAATATGCGCGTCGGTAAAAAGACCGACTATGAAAAAATCACATTGGAAATCACGACGGACGGCAGCATCGATCCGCGGGAGGCGTTTGCCAAGGCGGTAACTATCCTGGTCGACCAATTCTCGGTATTCAACGCTTTAGCTGAAGCTGAAAAAGAGGAAACCGTGATGGAGGAGGCGGTAATTGAGGAAGTGGCAGAAGAGGAAATCAAAGAAAAAAAGGAAGATCCTAATAAAGTCGAAGTCGCGACGCTTAAAAATCTTTCAACCAGAACGATGAATGTTTTGGAAAGTAACAAGATTGCCACAGTCGGCGCTATTGTCAAAATGACCGAAGCGGAGTTGACCGGTCTTGATGGGATGGGGGCGAAAGGCGTGAAAGAAATCAAAAAAGCGATCGGCGAATACGGGGTTAATTTGAAGCAGGATAAGTAAATACTAATATTCGCGGATGGACAAGCGACTGTATTTGAATAAATTAGTTTAAACATCCGCATTAATTTGCAATACAAATGAAGCATTTACAAAAAGGAAGAAAATTGGGCCGGGTCAGAAACCAAAGAACCGCTTTGTTCAGGACTCTTTTGGGCAGTTTGGTTATGGAGGAAAAAATCAAAACTACCGAAGCTAAGGCCAAGGAGATGAAGTCAATGATGGATAAACTTATCAATAAGGCTAAATTATCCAAGGATGAGGTCAAAAAAATTGCTGTTCTGCGGGCGCTTAGAAAAAATATACCGTTGATGGCGGTAAAGAAGCTGACTGGTGGATTTTTAGATAAATTTTCAAAAAGAAGCAGTGGTTACACGCGGATTATCAAGTTGGCGCCAAGACAAGGTGACGCGGCTAAGATCGCGGTTATCGAATTCGTAGATTAAATCCCGCGCGGTGTCGGGGCATAGTAAGAAATAAGGATCTTCCATATCAATTCAAGGCTAAGAAACTGGAATTGGTGTGCGGGGTAAAATTTATGAACAAAGGAAAGCAAACAATCCAAAGGAAGTATCACCTATTTGATGCTGAAAGTATGATTTTGGGAAGGATGGCAACTGAAATCGCACTGATTCTTCGTGGCAAAGGCAAAATCGGATTCACTCCGAATATCGATGCCGGGGATTTTGTGGTCGTCATCAATTCTGACAAGCTCCGGGTGACCGGTAATAAGATGGACGGTAAGATTTATAATCACTATAGCGGATATCCTGGGGGCGTAACCTCGATCAAATTGAAGGACCAAGTGACGAAAGATTCACGCAAAGTGATTGAAAATGCCGTTTACGGAATGTTGTGTAAAAACAAACTTCGCGACAAGATGATGACCAGATTGTTGATTTATACTGACACCCAGCATAAGCATAAAATCGAAATCACCCACTAATTTAAAATTCTATATCATATATGGCAATCAAAAAAACTACCGCTACTAAAACCGTAAAAGCCAAAGCTCCGGCTAAGGTTGAGAAGGTCAAAGTGGCTAAAGCAGCTAAAGAGGTTAAAGAGGTGAAAGCCGCCAAGGAAACCAAGGAATTTTCCGGGAAGTATTTTTATGCTGTTGGAAAAAGGAAGACTTCAATCGCTCAAGTTAGACTGTATCCGGCTGGCAAGGCTGGCAATGGAGTTGTGGTAAATGGAAAGGATGTGAAGGGCTATTTCACGATTGAAAGGCACTCTGATATGTTGAAAGCGCCTTTGATGGCAGCCGGACTTGAGGAAAAATTCGATGTTTCAGTCAAGGTCAACGGTGGAGGAATCATGGGACAGGCTGAGGCAGCTAGATTAGGTGTGGCGCGGGCGCTGATAATCTTCGACGAGAATCTCAAGAAATCATTAAAAGACTTGGGTTATCTGACCCGCGATGCCAGAATTGTAGAGCGGAAGAAACCAGGTCGCAGAAAAGCTCGCCGGTCTCCGCAGTGGGCGAAACGTTAGTCAAAACATTTTATCGGATATCAAAAAGCGTGCCATATCGGCACGCTTTTTTTAGGGTCTGGTTTTTCCTACTATGCGGCTTCTTGGCGATTATTCGTTGGCAGGCGTATAGATGCCGAGAATCGGCGTGGGTTCCGGGAACACTATGGAAAACAGGTTAGTGGATGAATCCTTGATGTCCACAAGATATAGCCTTTCTTGCGCATGGTCATAGCCGGCCAAGGGCAGATCGGAATCGGTTTTCAGGAGATCCATAGAGTTGCGATGGTCCGTCGGATCAAGTTCGATGATTTTTATCTGCGAGCCGATTGAAAATATGATATGTTCATAATCTTTTGACCATTGGATGTTTCTGATTTCATCGGAATAGCGGGTGATGTCTTCGATGGAATTTTCACTGCGGACCGGCGCCACATTCCAATTGCGCAGATAATAGACTGACATCGCATTTTTTGTCCAATAGAGCAATTTTTTTCCATCGTCGGAAAATTGCAATCCTTCTATGTCCGAACCTAATTTTTTTGAATATAAATCGAATTCCCCATCATTGAAAATATAGAGGTCCTTATTTTGCGTTAAGAAGGCGATGCGGGTGTCATCATATGCTACCAGGCGGAAATTCCGGGTTATGCCTTCCGGGAAATCGTTGGTTATCTGAATCGGCTCACCTGATCCATCCAAGTTCGTCTTATAGACAAGTTCGTGCGGCATTTGGGCATAATAGGCATTTGTCCTGGAGAGGTCAAAACTTGATACATCCTGCGCGATCGTAACCGTATCGGAGACATTGTTGATATTGGTCCGGTAAAGAGCGTTCTTGCTCAAATAAAAGAGATAATTTTTATCCTTGGGGTCCCAGCGCACATAATTTATATCGGAATTTTCCAATAAGTCATTCAAATTGAAAGAAGTGTTTTTATTGGGATCAAGGATAAAATAGGCATATTGGATGGTTTCTTTTTTCAATCCGGATACCGTTTCTGGTTCGGCGTTTTCCAGTATGGTTTTTTCAACCGGAACCGCTATATAATCTTCATTGGGCGACCATTCTATATTTTCTCTCCGGGATTCCGCGATGAATCTCCAGCCTGGAAAATTGAAAGTGCCAGTCGATTGCTTGGTTTGAATATTGAATATGTCCGTATTCAAACTATCTTCATTTTCCCGGGTGTAAATGATGCTTTTGTTTTTGGGAGAAATAAAGAATTTTCCGATACCCGGAGTGTCATAAGTTGTTTTCGTATAATTGTTTTTAGCGAGCACTATATTCCAGAATTCACTGGCTTGGCCGCTGTGCACCTCGACTTTTTTGTTCCAGGTCTGATAGCCGTCGGCGCTGACCGATAGGTCGTAGGTGTCCGGAATGAGGCCGGATATATTGTAGGATTTATTGATCTGGTTGAGTGTTTTTGAGTCGCTTTCTTTGCCATTGATGCTGATTTTGACTTCTTGCGGATTGGACTGGATAGAAATGGTGCCACTATGCACAAAAACACCCCGATTGAAATCGAAGCGGAAACCCCGGGCATATAGGACTATGGCGGGGGTTATTATGATAAATATCAGAGTCAGCGTCCAGAAAAATATGGCTCGGTGGATTTTTTCCATAATATCCCTATAATAACTTGGAATGGCCGTTTTGTCCATAATAACCGGGGTCGTATCGATATGGCTATAAACCAAGGCTTTCGAGAGGAATGCGATTGACAGTTCCAGCTGAAGGCTGTATACTAGCCTATGTAACTATAAATATGCCCTGATGTCAAAAAACGTTGTTTCCGGGTCGTCGTTACGCAAGCAGGCTTTTTTTTAAATTAACTTAAAATCCCAAGACTTAAGAGGATGTGGAAATATCTTTAAAGATCCTTTTCTGCGCAGGGATAAATCGATTATGTTGGCAATTATAAAGACAGGCGGAAAGCAGTACAAAATCCAAGAAGGCGACAAAATCAAAGTCGAAAAATTGGAAGGCGAAGAGGGCAGTGTGATCACTTTCGATGAAGTTTTGTTCGTGGGAGACGAGAAGGAAGTCAAGGTCGGAGCTCCGGTCGTTCCGGGAGCTAAGGTAGAGGCTAAGATTATCAAGACGGAAAAAGGCGACAAAGTGACCGGTATGAAATTCAAAGCCAAGAAAAGATACAAAGTGAAGTTCGGGCATAGGCAGACGATGACGGAAGTGGAAATCCTTTCGATCAAATAAACCTCAGATATCACAATAAAAGCAAACCAAATCCCGGTCGCAAACCGGGCTTTGTTTTTTTATGGAACGCGCCCTTATATTTTTCCTGGAATGTGGTATAATAAAATAAATAAAAAAATAATTAAAAATAAAAAAAAGTATGGAAAAAAACATCCCTACCTCGCTCGGAGTGGCCATAATCGTAATTTTTGCCATCACCGCATTGTTTATGGCTTACAAGGCCGATGAGATATTGGCTGCTAATGGAACAAGCATCCTCTAGAGAGAGCTTAAAATTTAGCCGGACAAGCTTCTGGTTAAGGATAGCGTTTATAACAAAAAAACACTGGCCAAGGACCAGTGTTTTTGTTCGGATAAATTGGTTTCTAATTCAATTTGATCCGGTTATTCAAGGCGCTGCTGAGCGTCAGCTCGTCGGCGTATTCGATGTCGCCTCCGGTGGAGAGTCCGCGCGCCAGGCGGGTGACTTTGACGGGATAGTCTTTGAGAATGCGGTTGATGTAGAGGGCGGTGGCGTCGCCTTCGGTGGTGGGATTCATAGCGATTATCACTTCGGAAATCCCGCCATCCTTGATGCGGTTTTGCAGTTCGGTGATTTTCAGGCTGCTGCCGGCGGAAAGGTTTTCCAAGACGCCGCCCAAAGCGTGGTAGAGCCCGGAAAACTGCCGGGTTTTTTCAATGGCAAAGATGTCCAACGGTTCTTCCACTACGCAAATGACTGTTCGGTCGCGTTTCGGGTCGGCGCAGATGGAACAAATTTCATTTTCACTAAGATTGAAACATTTTTGGCAGTATCTCAAACCGGTTTTCAATTCCGTCAAGGTTTGCGCGAAATCGGTTATTTTTTCCGGATTCTGCTTAAAGAGATGGATAACCAGGCGCTCGGCCATTTTAGGTCCGACCGAGGGCAGGGAAGCGAAATGATCGATCAATTTTTTGAAAGGTTTGGGATACATAATATTTAAATCAAAAATACAAAATTACAAATAACAAACAAATTACAAATAACCAAAATAATAAATATAAAAAACGGTTTTTAATTTTAATTTTTTAAAAATTTATAATTTATTCGTGATTCGTAATTTTGTATTTGGTACTTAGTTGTTCTATTCATTATTCGAATAATCGCTATGCGCCCGTTCGAGGGATTTGAAAGTGGTAGAAGATTCTTGGAAATATAAGGATATCCGGCCGATTGGACCGTTACGGTGCTTGGCGATATGAACTTCTACGATATTTTTGTTGGGCGTATCGGGCTTTTCGCGGTCTTCGCGATAGAGGAACATTACGATGTCGGCGTCCTGCTCGATGGAACCGGATTCGCGCAAGTCTGACAGTTTCGGTATTTGCGGACTGCGGGATTCCACGGCACGCGACAGCTGGGAGAGGGCGATAATCGGGATATTGAGTTCGCGGGCGAGTTGTTTCAATCCGCGGGAAATTTCCGATATCTCATTGACGCGGTTGTCTCCGCCGGAACGGCCTTCCATCAACTGCAAGTAGTCGATGATGATAAGCCCGACATTATGTTCCGATTGCAAACGGCGGGCCATTGTGCGCATTTCCATTACGTTGGCGCTGCCGGAGTCATCGATGAAAATCGGTGCGTCGGATAAGACGCCCATCGCTTCGCCAATTCTTTGGAAGTCATCGTCACCGTCACCGGACTTCAATCGTCCGGTGCGCAAGCGCCACAAATCGACGCCTGATTGGGCAGCGAGCATCCTGTCGACCAGCTGGTCGGAACCCATTTCCAGTGAAAAAATCCCCACCGGCACTTTTTGTTGTACGGCGATTTGGCGCGCCAGATCCAAAGCCCAGGTTGTTTTTCCGATAGAAGGCCGCGCCGCTAGAATGACTAAATCAGATTTTTGGAAGCCGGCTAAGATATTATCCAAGTCGGGGTAGCCGGTCGGGATTCCGCGCAATTGATGGTCGCCCTTGTGCAGTTCATCGATACGGTTGAACGCGTCTTCCAAGATGGATTTAATGGGCACGAAATCCTGTTTGATGAATTTTTGGGAAACGGCGAAGAGCTTCTGTTCGGCGTCATCCAAAAGTTTTTCCACATCCTCTTCTTCCTTGTAGCCCAGTTCGACGATTTCGCTGGCTGATTGGATGAGTTTGCGCAAAGTGGATTTTTTTTGTACGACTTGGGCATAATGGACGATATTGGAACTGGAAGGCACGAAATTGACAAGCGAAGTCAGATAGCTGGATCCGCCGATTTTGTCGAGTTGTCCTTTTTCTTCCAATCGATTGGAAAGTGAAAGTACGTCGATCGGATCGCGCTTTTCATAGAGCTCGGTCATCGCCTCATAAATCATATTATGGATATCTTTGTAGAAGTCGCCCATACGGATGAGATTGGCTACTTTGATGATTGCGTCCTTGTCCAACATCAAAGCGCCTAGCACGGAGCGCTCGGCATCGATATTTTGCGGTGGAACCCGCAGATTTTCATTGGAAGTTTTAGTCATAGTCATTCCATTATACTCTTCGGAATCAGCGCTGGCAACTCTCGATTATGCAGTGCTTATAAACACGTTGACGGAATCGCCGTTTTATTTCAGAATGTTTTTTATCTCTTCCACGCTTCCGGTCTGGACCAGTTTTTGACGCAGTTCGGAAGCTTTGGGAAAGCCTTTAAAATACCAAGCGAGATGTTTCCGGATTTCAAATATCCCAATCGTAGCTTTGTTTTTCCAGAGTAATTCCGCGTGGCGGATGGCGATTTTTCTGATGCGGGTGAAATCGTATTCAGTGTATTTGCCAGTTGTCATAATTTCTTTGATTTGGGCGAACAGATAAGGCTTGCCCCAGGCACCGCGGGCGATGCCAAGCCCATCGATCAACGGATATTGTTCCAAGATATTTTTGGCATCTTCGGGGGTATGGATACCGCCATTGGCCAGGACAATCTTATCGGGAATGATTTTTTTTATTTCTTCCGCAATGGCAAAATCCGGTGCGCTGGAAAAACCGCCTTCATAGGTGCGTCCATGCACCATAACCGCGGCAAAGGGCAGATCTTTGATGCTTTCAATGAAATGAATCGCTGTCGTGACTCGGATGCCGGCACGGATTTTGATGGAAACCGGCAGATCTGTGTTATCGCAGACGGCGGCGATAATTTCACGCGCCAATTCCGGCTGGGGCATCAGGGCGCAACCGGAACCATGGCCGAAGACTTTTTTGGCGGGACAGCCGAAATTGATGTCGATGCCGTCCGGATTGACTTGGGAAGTCACGATTTGCGTGGCTTTGGCGAAATGCGCCGGATCATTGCCGAACAGCTGGACGACATAGGGACGTTCCATTGAGTCGAATTTGACCAGTTCCAGGGTGCGCGCAGGCTTGAAAAACAGGGCGCTGACGCTGGCCATTTCACTATAAGCCACATCACAGCCATTCTCCCGGCAAATCCGCCTGAAAGCGCTGTCGGTGATGCCGGCCATCGGCGCAAGGGATAAAATAGGCCTTTCCAATTGTTTCCAAAAATTCTTTGGCATAATTAGCTAATTATAGGGTTAATTGTAGTCAAAATCAAGGCAAAGTGTCACTTTCTTTTGGCACACAAAAGAAAGTAACCAAAGAAAATGTGCACCCAGGCAAAATTTAAAAATAAATTTTCAACTTCTTCGCTAAAATTCCCATAAAGGCTAAAAGGAT
>JAUXSK010000005.1 GCA_030679995.1 Candidatus Moraniibacteriota bacterium | reverse complement strand
TGCCGTAAGTTATTCCATCCCTGGAAACAGTGGAAGTTCCACATGCGAAAGAAGTGGCTGCTGTAGTGTTCGCATAATCCGAGTCGTCAGATGCGACGCTTGTATAATTTTCAGAAGTAAAAGGTGTGCCTTGATAATCCGTTTGATTGTTAGTCAATGTCGCAGGCGTAGATTGATATGATTCCACACTCGGGGTAAAATCGGCACCCCTCACCTGCTGGCCCGGCATGAAGATGCTGGCTGTGAGCGCTATGAAAGTTATAATGGAAACAATCTTGGCGGATTTCTTTCGGATGAGATTTTTGATCGGGGAAATTAAAAAAGAACCGGATAGAAATCCGCTCCTTCGGTTTGAAGAAACTGCCAATTGGGAAATTGTTTTTTTGATCGTTTTTTTCACCCGGAGTTTTGTTTTGGTTTTTTTAGATAATCAAGATTGGATTATTCCTTGGTTTTAATTATACCAGAACCGTAGTTTATCTACAAGAAAAAACGAACATTAAACAATGTCAATAAATAACGACCGGCGTGCCGATTTCCACCCAATCATAGACTTTTTTGGCCGCCCCCACCCCCAGACGCACGCAACCGTGGGAAACCGGCGTACCCAGATGGTTCGCGCCTTCTTTGTAGCCTCCCGGCCACTCGGGCAATTCATGGATACCGATTTTTCCGCTGGGTACCAAAGCCATCCAATTCGGCATAAAAAGACCATACGCTTTTGACCAGGGACGCCCAGCTTTGTTTTCAATTTTAAACGTGCCTTTCGGCGTATCCATCCCCCGCTTGCCAGAAGAAATAACAAAAGCGTCCACCAATTTGCCTTGCTCGAATATCGTCATTATCTGGCTAGCCAGATTGATATCGATATATTTGCCCTCTTTGATTTTTGCCCGCGTAAACCGTTTGGCTTGTTCGACCCGCAAAATCAGATCTTTATCCCAATTAACTGGAGCCGGAGCTAATGTCGTAAAACTGCTAGAAAATATTTTCCGATAACTGTTTTCACCCTCATCCCGATATCTCGCATAGATATCAAGCCGGTAATTTTGATTATCCAAAATTTTATCCTTCGGCAATAATTTAAACTGGGTTTTTTCCGGATTGTTCTCATAGACCACCTCGCTATATGGATCCAGCACGAACTTGATGAAAAAATCCTCAGTCGAACCGTTGAAATCCACGATAATCGGATCTTCGATATCCAAAATCACATCCGTCGCTCCGTCGCCAGGCGCGATAGTTTTCACGCTCGGAAAAACGCCGAGCTTTTTTGCCGCAGGCGTTCTTATTTCGACAGTTTCTTTCGACAACAGCGTGTGTGATTTTAGGCCGTATGAAATGCCCAAAATTCCGGCAAAAACCAACATCAACAACAAACTGGCCTTGACCGATTTTTTAATCATCCTGCTCATAAAAAATTATTGCCTATCTTTATATATTTCCCTAGCCGTATCCCACAACTCCGGATGGCCCTGGGTCTCTTTCAGCCAATACCACCATTCTACGCCCCATAGATATATCTCAGGAAAGCCGACTTTTTCCGCATAATCGACATTCGATTTCAATTGCTCCGGATTCATCGATTTAAATTGTTCTTCTAAAACATTATCCGTAGTAGATCCGCTGATCCAAGGCTCGGCTTGCAATTCAATTACGATAGCGTTAGCCTGTTGGGCGAATATCTTAATCAATAAGTTTTTAAATTGGAAAAACCTCGGCCCGATGGGATATTCGAAATAACCGATGCCTTTCTTCCAGATCGTGCGATACATCGTAGTGCCGAAAATATCCCCGCGCTTGGCCGCTTGCACCCACAAACTCAACTCTCCACTATCGGTTACGATTATATCTCTGGCATTATCGGCCGCCCTGACAACCGCGATTTCCCTGTCTAGCAGACTGGCATCCGGCGCCGGACAAATTCCGAAGCGCAAAAAAGGCTCATTTTCAACCTGCCAATATTTTATCACCCGTGTATCCTTATACCTTTTAGCGACGATATCGACGAATTTCAACAGCCTATCTTTGCGGATCGAATCATTTTGCCTGACCCACTCCGGGATATTGCATTCCGGCCAGCGCGGGGTTTTTTGGCCGACTGCCAAAATAATCTCGGCATTTCTTTTGGCAGCCTCGTCCAACTGCCAGTCAACATCGGAAAAGTCATACACGCCTTCATTCGATTCGACCAGATCCCAATACACCGGAATCCTGATTTTCCTGATCTGCAAATCATCCAGCATCGCGATATAATTGGCTTTCCAATCCAAACCGATGCTTGAAGCATATTTACTGGAAAAGGTTATTCCAAGTTTGGAATAATCATTGTTATTTTCAATCGGCAGATTGAAATAACCGAACAATATGGCTGTTGCTGCGATCAAGACGATTATGGCGACACCGATTGTTTTGAATATAATCTTAAGGATGCTTTTTAAAATTTTCATATTAGAGCCTATGTTTTAGGGATATAAGAACTACACCCAATGAAATGATTAAAATCGCGACTATTTTCTGCATCAGATCGAGAGCGGACTCCTTTTCCTGGAATATTTTCGGAAATTTGAACGACATTACCAATCCGATTATGAGTATGAAGACGTATTCAGTCGAAACTAAAGCATTGACGATAGTGACACTGCCGATGGCGATGGCGTAGTTGGTCATATATGATCCGATACCGCCCAAGGCTTTGTTCACGACAAAAAGCGAGCCGGTGCGATAGTGCTCTTTTTGCGGATTATTAAATCCTCCGAAAGAGCCCAGAATCCTTCTTCTCCAGGCCGGATTCAAAAAAAGACTGATCGAACCCAGGAATAATCCCAACCTCGTCCAAATGAAAACATTCACGAAATTGTCCCGCTCAAAAAAATGTTTAAACCAAGTGAAAGCGATCGCCAATAATATCCCGGCTCCGATCGAATAGTAAAATCCTTTGAAAAATTTCTTATCCCGCTTGAACGGCAGATCGAAAGAAATCAACAAACCGCCGACAATCAATGCCGCGACTCCGGCCAGCTGGACAAGATACAACCTTTCAGACAAGAAAAAAATCGACAGCAGGAATGTCACAATCGGGATGATGGCGCCGACCACCGGCAGGACCCGGCTAGCCTCGCTCTTATTGATAGCAAAAAACAGGCATAACACCCCATACGCGAAAATGATGCCGGGAATAATCGTAAAAAACGCCTGCTTCAGACCGATCAAATGGAATCCGAAAGGGATGAGCGCCAAAGCGAACAAACTCATCATACCGATATAAAAAGCATAGACCGACGGATGGGAGACCCGTTTGGAGGTCAATAGGAATTTATCCAGGATGACTTCGATGGCCACCAGAAAATATGCGACGACGGCGATTGCCAGATAGTTCATTATTTTTTATTTTATACTTTTTAATCTCTTTCTTAATTCACGGTGGTTCGGAACTGTTTGCGCCATCAAATTCCAAAAATCCCGGCTATGGTTCAACTCCCGCAAATGGCACAACTCATGCACGATGACATAATCCCTCAACTCCTCCGGCAGATTGATAATTTTGTAATTAAAATTCAGGTTGGCGTTCTGGCTGCAACTCCCCCAGCAAGTTTTCTGATTCTTGATCGCCACGCGATTATAGGCAAAACCATAATGGCGGTTGAAAAACTCCAACCGGCTCGCCACCACCACCCGCGCCAGCTTCACATACTTCTTATAGCCGGCGATTTCATCCGCTTTCTTCCGATCCAAAAGATCGAAATCGACATCCTTCACCTTGTCGAAAATCCATTGTGACTTTTCTTCAATGAATTTATTGATGACATATATAGGATACCATTTCGGCGCCGAAACGACAAAATGCCCGTCTTGGTAGACTGCCAGCTTCACGCTTTTGGACATCTTGGTCCTTTTAAAGACATATTCGATATCTTTGCCGTTGATATTTATTTTACGTTTCCTATTCAAGGCCATTGTTTTCGATTATTTTCTTGTAGGCATAGAAGCTTGGCCGCGGTTTCCGCTCAAGGGTTTCGTAATCGATTTCTATCAAGCCGAAACGCGGCCAGAAACCCCTCATTTCCACAAACTCGAAATTGTCCATCAATGACCAATGGAAATACCCTCTGATATCCATTCCTTCAGCAATCGCCCTTTGAACATATTCCAAGTGTTCTCTTATGAAATTCGCTCGATATCCATCCGTGCTGTCAGCCAATCCGTTCTCCGTGATATAAATCGGTTTTCCGTTTTTAGCCGCCTTTTTCAAAACATTGTATATTCCCTCCGGAAAAATCTGCCAACCCAGATCGCTTTGTTTTTTTATGATTTTTTTATTTTCAAAAAGTCCGAAGAAAATTCCACCTAATTTAAAATTGACATGGAACGGCTGATAATATTGCACGCCAAAAAAATCACAGCTATCACTGAATGCCTTGAAAAACCTCTTATTGCCAAAAAAATCCATAACTTCAGCTGCCACGATATTCCAAGGCAGATTTTTATAAGGTCTTATATCAAACATAAAATGCGAACAGCCAATTTGAAAATCAGGCGAAATTGATTTCGCAAGCTTATAGACATCTTTTTGAACTTGCATCAAATTTTTGAAAGCCGCATTAGCAAGAATCTTACTCCTGATCCCAGGCGGTTGCTGGCCGAATAAATACCCCAGAGAAACTTCCGTGCTCGGCTCATTTAGCGGCATCCAAAATTTCACCAAATCCTCATATTCATTGAAAACGCGCTCAGCATATCGCAAGAAATATTTAACCGTTTCCCTATTGGCCCAAGCATTCATCTCGCCAACCCAGACTGGATTAGGCCAATGCCAAAGAGTTACAAACGGCTCAATTCCTCTCTTACGCAAAGCGATTAGAACCTTCCTATAATGCTCAATTTCTTGTTCATCAAACTTGCCATTTTCCGGTTCGATGCGCGACCATTCGATGGAAAATCGATGCGCATTATGTCCGCCGCTTTTCGCCAAATCAAAGTCTTCTTCAAAACGACTGTAATGCTCGCAAGTCCGACCAGAAATATAGTTTTGCGAGTCAAACATTTCAGGAAATTTTTCCTGCTGCCATTTTTCCCACTTTTCGTCAGCTCCCTTTGCCAATCTTTCAGCGTTTTCCTTTTCCCAATTTATCCAATCATTATTAAGATCGCCTTCAACCTGATGCGCGCTCGTCGCCGCGCCCCATAAAAAATTTTTTGGAAATATCTTATTCATTCTTCCATTTTACACTATTTCGGCTATTTAAAAAAGACGGACCAAATCCGTCTTTTTTTGAAATTCGTCCATCGGTCGGCGGATTAAAAATACCCTCCGCAACAATCCGGATCCTTCTCCAAACAGTCGCATTTGTCCAGATTAAGCTCATAAATGCCGCCCTCTAAGTTTATCGTCTCTTTTCCGGCGGAAGCCAAAACCTGCGCCACATAGCCGCTGCGCGCGCCGCTGCGGCAAACCAAGACCACTTTCTTGGTCCAATCGATCTCATCGATCCTGGCTCCGATTTCTGACAACGGAATCAGCTTCGAACCTTTGATCTTCACCAAGTCATATTCATCCTGTTCGCGGACATCAATAATTTCCAACTCTTCCGGATTTTTGGCCAGCATTTCTTTTAACTGCTTGCCGTTGATATTTTGGATACTCATAATATTTTAAAATTTATAATTTTTAAACAATATCCGCACCTTGGCGTAGTGCGTTTCTAAATTCCAGCGAACGAGCGTTAAAAAATTTCCTACTAACAATCCTTCTAGTCTTTTTGGGAATTTTAGCAAGTAAGCTGAGAATTTAGACAGCACGAGCCTGGTGTCGGCAGTTTTCTTTGGTTACTTTCTTTTGCTGCCAAAAGAAAGTAACAATCCGGATTAGCCCTGCAACTTATTATAATACGAAGCCACATCGGAAATCCATTTGTTGGCCGCCGCTTGTCCGCCAGCCGCTTCGCAATTAGAACCGCATTTCCAAACTACCATTTTTGCCGGGGTATCAATCCGTGAATCAATCAATCGTTCAATCCTATCCCCGACCACTTCCACCGCGTGACTCGGCGAATCGAAGCAACTGTATCCGGAATCGGTCGTATCTTCCTTTCCACGATAGCCCCAATAATTATAACATTCGCGTCCGGCCTTTTTAGGCGAATGCTTGCCCCAATCACTCTCCTTTTTGGCTATCGCCACCAGATAGGAAGCCACTTCATTCTCCCTTTTATTCAAGGCTTCCACCATCGCCTCCATCGGCGAACCATCCAGCATTTCTGAAATTTTTGCATTAGCGACGGTTTCCTTCTGATTATACACTCCGTCTTTACAAGAAATTTCATCCGGATTTTTCTTGATGACCATACCCTTGCCGATCTTATTCAATGGATCGATAGTTTCCGGATTAATCACCATCTTTTTATCTCCCGTCTGGGCATATGCCGGCATTTCCAAAAAAGAGTAAAAAAATAGCCCCACACCGGCTGTGAGAATAAGAATGCTTATCAATATATTCTTTTGTTTCGTCCTGCTTAATCCCGCCAATTTCTTTCGGCATCGTAAGAGACACGGCAATGGGTCAACCATAAAGGTTAGGCGCTCTTCTTAGAATTACAATCCCCCTGCCTGCCGACAGGCAGGCTGTCCGCCGACAGGCAGACTCAGTTATCCAGTTTTTTTAGCGACGCTATCCATAGTAGCAAATTATCCAAATACTGTCAATTAGTAGATTGCTTTAAATAAGCCATAAATTGTTTATTTGGCTTATTTGAGGCTGTAAACCAACAAAGCAAAAAAACCAGTTATTAGCTGTTTTTTGCTTTATTTAAGCTTTTTTATAAATAAACTGCCTGTTCTACAAAGTTATCTTTTTAAAATAATAACCTACATCTTCTTTCCATCTCTCCACATCTGCCGGATTATGTCCGGCACATGAACCTCCGCATTTCCAAACCAGCATCTGCTCCGGGGTCGCGATATTTTCATTCTCTATCAATCCCTGGATCCTGTTGCCTACCACAGCCACAGCCTGCTTGGGAGAATCAAAGCAGCTGTAACCGGATGCGGTTTTATTATATGTCCCGCGGAAACCCCAGTAGTTATAGCAATCGCGTCCGTCTTTTTTGGGAGAAAATTTACCTAGGTTGCTTTCATGTTTGGCGATCGCCACAAGATAGGCGGCGGTTTTTGAATCGCGTGTCGCGATTTCCGAAACCATTCCATCCATCGGCCGGTCGCCTACTAATTCTTCAATGTTTTTTTTGACGATGAATTGATCCAAACTGTATTTGCCGGCCAAAAAGTTTTTCCGACCCGCGTCATCAATTTCGCAACGCAACCCGCTGTCGGCCATCAGCTCTTTTTTGGGAGCGAATTTCGGCAACATATTCACTAGCGCCTTCCCCTCCAATGCTTCTTCCTTGGCCAATACGTTCCAATGGGCATATTGGAAAAAAACCGAACAGCCCGCCAAACCGACCAGAAGAACCAAAAAAGCCATCCTGTCTTTGGGATTATCGCTCATTTCGGCGATTTTTTTGCGATATTTGATTTTATTTTTAATATTTATTTTCATTTTGGCTTATTTAAAACAAAAAAAACGGATTTCACCCGTTTTTCCCCTGATTTTTCACTTGTCTTCTTCTATTTTAGCATATTTTCAGCCATTTGTCCACTGTTTCTTGTTCAATTTATTGAAATACATCGCCACATCGGAAATCCACTTATCTGCGGCTGCCTGGCCGCCAGTCACCGCGCAATTCGATCCGCATTTCCAAATAACCATTTTGTCGGGCGTGTTGAGTTTCTTATTGGAAACCAAAAAGCCGATCCGCTTAGCCACCGTATCCACCGCATCTTTCGGACTATTGAAGCAAGTATGTCCGCCAGTCCCCATCTTATCCCGGATGCCGCGATAGCCCCAGTAGTTATAGCAATCCTGACCATCCAAAACCGGCACGCGTTTGCCCCAAGCGCTTTCCTTTTTAGCGATCGCGACGATGAACGCCGCTACTATGCGATCTTTCTTGGCGATTTCAGAAACCATAGCATCGATAGGATAGCCTTTTACCATTTCATGCAATTCTTTTTCAAATTCATCATTGCCTGGTTTATTACCGCTCTTTTCCAATATTTTAGTCACGAAAGTGGTATCGATGTCATCGACCGCTTCGTCCTTGGAATCGTTGAAATCCACCACGTTATTTCCAGAATACGCCCGCGGACTCTCCATCGCGATTTGTTGCTCCTGGCTATCGGCCACATTTCCCTGGATAGCCGCGGAAACATTCTGTCCCAGATACCGATAAATCATCGTCATCGTAAGCATTCCAAAGATGACCGCTCCGACTATGGACAAATTCCACATCCGCGCCAAGGACACCCCCTGCACTCCGCCCCTGACCAGGTCATATATGTAATTACGCAAACTGGAATATCTTCTTTTGATTGTCAGATATAGGATATCCCGCTGACCGATCAAGCGCACATCGTTTCCTCCGTATTCCCTCGCAAGCGCGCTGTCGAGCCGGTTGGATATCCTGGCCAGCTTTCCGCCGCTTTTGATTTTCCGATACTCGGCCGGAGTGATATATAGTTTGGAATCCTGGGTGAAAAAAGACTCCGTTATGCCGTCTTTGGCAAACAGGATTGAAGAATTCTTATATTTGCTTATGAACCTGGCTAACGGCAGATCAAGAAATAATTCCCTCTTCTTATCTTTCCGCAAGCCATCCAAAAAAGTTTTGTTTATTTTTTTGTTAACCATCAATGAAATTTAAAAAACGATTTCCCTGCATCCTCATTGCGCGCTACGCGGCATCGCCTTTCCCGGCAACCGTCATTTTCCAGAATCAATCCTGGATTCCGGCTTCCTGCCTAAAAAATCCTTCGATATCAGGAGTCCCGATCAGGCATTCGCCCCGGGCATAAAGCATCGGCACGCCGGCTTTTTCCTCGGCAATCCCGCACTCTTTGATCTTTTCCAGAAAAAACTTCTTATTGGCATCATTATGCCAAACTTCAAGCGAATCGAACCGGACTTTTTCCGTAATTTTGTTATCTTCGATAAATTTCTCCACATCATGGCAATGCGGGCACTCTTTTCCGTAAAAAAGGATCTTGTCCGTAGTAACCGGAGTCGCAACCGCTTCCTTGCTCTCGGCAGCGGAACTCCAAGTCCACAAACCGACCACTAAAGATACGAAGACTATGATGGCTATGGCAATAAGCATTATTTTTTTCATACTTCCATCATACACTATTTTCGCAACCCTATCCACCTCCTCCTACACCACCACATCTTCCTTAGCCACGCCATCTTTCACATTTATCTTAAACAGCTTGTTAAAAGACCGGCCACCTAATTCTTGGCCTTGGACTTTCATCAGATATGATCCGTTTTTGATCAGGAGATAGTAACG
>JAUXSK010000004.1 GCA_030679995.1 Candidatus Moraniibacteriota bacterium | reverse complement strand
GATTGGGATGGGGATGGCAAATCCGAAATCGGCGTCTTTAGAGCAAGCACTTCTACATTTTATCTGCGAGACTCTATTGGCACCGGGTACACAAGTACCGTATTCGGAACTCCTGCCGATAAGCCGATAGCCGGGGCTTGGTAAAAGCTTTTTTCAACTCAAACAAGGGGTTCCTGCTACTATAGCCGGACCCCTTTTAAATTTGTTATTGCTACCCTCCTACAAATGCCTTATAATTAAAGAAATGTAAAAATGTTGATTCAATCCTATGTCGATAAGCCATTTCCATACAATATTCATATTAATTCCAGCCTTCAATGAGGGCCAGAGCATTGGAAGAGTCATTCATTTACTAAAAAAGGAAGGATTTCATAAAATCCTCGTAGTCAATGATGGCAGTACTGACAATACGGAACAAGTCTCGCTTGATTCCGGCGCGGAAGTTTTAAACCATATCATAAATCGCGGACAAGGTGCGGCCCTTCGGACTGGAATCGAATATCTTCGAGAAAATAAAAATCCCGATATCATCATAACCTTTGATGCGGACGGACAACACAGAGCCAAAGACATTCAAAATCTGCTTGAGCCTATTCTCAAAGAAGGATTTGATATCACGCTCGGATCAAGATTTTTGTCAGAAAAGCGGCATATGCCGTTTATGAGAAAAGCGGTTTTAAAAATCGGTATATTGTTCACAAGACTGATTTCAAAAATAAAATTAACTGACACGCACAATGGCTTTAGGGCGCTTGGGAAAAAAGCCATTGATTCAATTAAAATATCCCATCGGGGAATGGAACATGCCTCCGATATCATAGACGAAATAACAGCCAAGAAGCTTAAATATAAAGAAGTTCCCACGGAAATCATCTATTCCGATTATTCAATGCATAAGGGAACTAACAGGAATATACACTTTATTAAGATGGGGATAAAAATAATAATTAGAAAAATGACAAACTGATATGATTATAAAAATACTCACTATCATCTTCATTTTTTTCGCCGCCTCCCGCGCAATATTGAGATTTAAAGAGCGCATGCTCAGCCTCCAATCGCTCATATTCTGGATGATTATTTGGACCGGCATTTTAGTGATCGTTTTCAACCCAAAAATATCCGATGACCTTGCCCACGCGCTGGGCATCAACAGAGGGACGGACACCGCTTTTTTCATATCGATAATCGCGCTTCTCTATCTCGTATTCAGACTATACATAAAATTAGACAATATCGACAATGACATTACAAAACTAGCGACTGAAATGTCGAAGAAAATCCATAAAGATAAATTGTCTAAATAAGCAACTTATGAAAATTTGCCTGATTACCGAACACTTTCCGCCCCACATCGGAGGCGTTGAAATAGCTTTTGAAAAATACGCCGAAGGACTATCAGCCAAAGGCCACGACGTCATCGTCGCAACTTCAAATTCAGGCGGAATTACCGGAGAAAAAAATATCGGCAATCTGAAAATAGATTTCTTGGATTGCAAGTCTCTTTTCGGCCATCCGATCATATCCGTAGAAAAAATTGAAAAATACGCCGACTGGGCGGATGTGATACATACTACGACCTTTACCGCCGCGCTTCCATCGCTAAAAGCAGCGAAAAAATTCAAGAAGCCCTGTGTCCTGATGGTTCATGAAGTTCTTGGGAATAAGTGGTTTGCTATCGAAAAAAATCCACTTAAAGCGTTGGGTTTTCTTTTTTTTGAGCGATATGTAATCAAAAAAAAATATTCCCTCTGGCAGGCCATCTCGCAATCCACTCAAAATGACTTGATTAAGCTTGGCATACCAGAAAAAAAGATCGAACTTATTTATCATGGCATTGATTATTCCATTTGGAATCCAGAAGTTGAGAAAAAAGATCTTTCCGGCCTACTGGGTTTCAAAAAATCAGACAAAATATTCCTATATAATGGACGGCCAGGAAAAACCAAAGGTGTGTTTTTGCTTCTTGAAGCAATCCAAAAAATAAAAAGCACGTTATCCAAAGATTTTAAATTCGGATTTATCCTAAGCAAAGATCCAACAGACGAAAGGCTTGCGTTTGAAAATTTGATTAAAAAATATAACCTTCAAACTATTGTAAAAATCAAAGATTCACTCCTATATCCGGAGCTTCCCGGATATAGAAAGGCTGCCTATGCATACATAGTGCCATCATTGACAGAAGGATTTGGATTCACTGCCGCTGAAATATCCGCCTTGGATGTTCCGCTAATCGTCAGCAATGCCGATTCACTTCCAGAAGTTGCAAGTGGAAAGGTATTATTTTTTGAAAGTGGCAACTCCGACGATTTAGCTGAAAAAATATTATTAGCAACCGAAGGCAAGTTCGAAACTATCCGAACAAAAAAATTCAATTGGAATGATTCTGTAAATAAGATAGAAATTATATACCGAGAACTTCTATGAAAATAGCCATGATAATAGAAGCTTGGGAACCAATTTGGGGCGGCGGGCAAGTCCATGTTCTTGAACTTTCAAAAAAACTAGTAGGAAATCACGGCTGCAAAATAGATGTATACACTATGAATCTAAGAGATGAAAAGGATCAAATACAAAATCATGTTGAAAAATTCAAGAATGGCGACCTGAGGATAATCAGAACTGGGAAAATAAAGAATTTTCATTCTTTGAAAGATAGGATTTTTTGGATATTTGAAGTTATCCAAGAAATCAAAAAAAATCATAACGCAGAAAATTATGACATTATCCACGCCCATGCGAATCTTCCTGGAATTCCAGGAAAAATTCTGAATAAAATTTTGAAAATTCCTATTGTTTATACCGTGCACGGCTCAAATTTCTTAGATGTGGGAGAAAAAAATCCATATTATTATATTGAAAAATTTTTGATGACTCAGTTAAGATACGATTTAGAAATTTCAGTTACAAAAAAATTCCTAGGATACAAGAACGTAAATTACCCCTTGATAATTCCCAACGGCGTAGCGATTGAAAAATTTGAAAATACATCTAAAAAATTAAGCTCCGAAAAAAATCCAGGCATCTTTAGAATATTGTTTGTTGGCAGATTGGACAAAATAAAGGGAGTCGACATATTGCTACAAGCAGTAGGCCAGCTATCAGATTCAATTAAGAAAAAAATTCAGTTACATTTAGTCGGCTATGGATATGATGAAAAAAATTTAAAAGTGTTGGCAAAAAAATTAAATTTGGATAATATCGTTTTTTTTAAAGGCAAAAAAATCGACCAAGATTTATTGGAAGAGTATGCAATGGCTGATTTGTTCATATTACCCTCTCTCAGTGAAGGGTTTCCGCTAACTATTTTGGAGGCTTGGGCGATGAAAGTTCCTGTCCTAGCAACCAAGGTAGGAGAAATTCCTCATTTGATCAGGGAAGGTGAAAATGGCTTCCTATCCGAAAGTGGCGATGTTCCTAAAATTACCGACAAACTGAGCCAGGCTATTAGCTCTGATAATTTAAAAGCGATGGGTATTGCAGGATATAATTTAGTTATGGAAAAATATACATGGAAAGATGTAGCGGAAAAGACTTATGAAGCATATTCAAAAATTCATACGAAATAATCGGGATATTTTTCTAGTGATATTGGCTTGTTTGTTAGCTAATCTATTTTTATTTTACAGCAAAGGATTGTCCCGAGAATATTCAACCAATATAGCTTATCTGGATTTTATTAAAAATTTTCCTCAAAGCATCCACAGCGCCAGGGTCGAGCCTTTTTTTATTACCGTAAGTTATTTTTTAGCAAAGATAACCGGTCCACTTTGGTCCATTATTATCTTAAAAAATACAATTACGGTTGTCGGACTATATGTGTTTTATAAATTATTGAAGTTATTCGCAAAAAATGAACATATAGCGCTTGCCTTCGTAATCATTCTCAATTTTTCTTTTTCTTTTTTCTCAATCGAAGATAATCTCCTAAGAAACCACTTTGCCACTCTGTTTTTTCTCGGAGCGCTATATTACATACTGAAATTATTCAGACAAAGCAGTCTTAATAAAAAAGAAGTGGTAATTGCCTCCCTCTTGATCGGATTGGTGATTTATGCCCATATATTGCCAGCTGTGATTATTGACTTTAGTCTGGTTTCAATATTTTCAATTATAACCATCTCACTATTCACCCTCAATTTTTATACTTTTCCAGCTAAATCAATAACAAAAACAAACGATCTAAAAAAAATCCTATCGACAACCCTCCTCATAGGCATCTTCGCATTGGCAATTCAAGCTCCCTATTTGGCCAAGATGTATTCTCAAAATGTGGGAGTTGGTGACTATCAAAAAATATTCAGCCTGAGCAATGCCGAAAATAAACCTGCTCCAGCAAACCAACCAGCAATCACCCCCGATATTTCAGAGGAAGTTACCATATTTTTAAACGACTTAAAAAACTCTACTTTCAAATTATTCAGAATTTTGTTTGAATACCGCTTACCCGGGTTTCCAATTATAATGATGATCTTCTTAGGATTATCCATAATACTCATATGCACGAAACGATATTTTTTAAGTCACCTACCGCTACTGATAGTCTGGATGACGACATATGCCGGAAGCAAATTGGATCTTATCTTACACATCGATACTCTTGCCTATAGATTCTCTCTGATGCTTATTTTTCCCTCACTACTACTAACCGCTATCATTTTTGATATATTAATAACTCGGGTGAAAAATCCCGTCGGAAAAAAATTCTTTTCCATTGTTATTTTATTTTCCTTTCTGACCGCAAGCATTCCCATTATTCTAGAAAATACGATTTTACGGAATTATCAAGACGATACTACAAAAAAAGATTCACTCGAAGAAATATACCTTACGCATCCTGAATTAAGCGCAAAAACTATTTTTTTATCCAATGGATCAACATTCGACACGCTGCATACTGATTCGGTTTTATTTCGCAATGACTTTCTCTTTTCAACAGAAGATGAAAATAAACTAGTATCCCACCTAAATCAAGCTAAGATAAAATATATCATCTTCGATCATGAAAAAATTGATCGCAGCGGAAACGACATAGGAGTGACCACCAATAAGAATCTCGATCTATATCAGAATTCCGGATATTTTAAAAACCTAGGCGAATTTATAAAGCCCCACTTACACTTAAGCATTTTCCGTTTTGATCCCTCTGGAAAACAAACGCCAGTCTCAAACTCATCATTAATTGATTGTTACGACAATCCTGCGTGTGCAGATACTTTTTTACAAAAAATCTCAGAAAAAATAATTTCTGGAGATAAGCTCAAAAACTGGTCTATCGAGATAACACAAAACGAAGAAGCAAAAATCAAAGAATTCGCTGTTTTCAATTCCAATGAAATAATCGGGATTAAATATGAAGGATTACGTGCTAAAAATGCCGGGGGATTTTCTTCAAACATCATCAATCTGAAAGAAATACCCATCCGCCCGTCTGATTCCCATATCGGATTACGCCTTAAATCATCCACATTCCTTCTCAGTACATCTGGCATAAACATCGATCGCAAGAATCTCCGAGAATACAGCCTGAATGAAGTATCGGTCTATGGAAGGATTACAAATAACAACTTTTCTTACCAGACCGTCTCACGACAAGGATTTTTGACAATTTTTTCCCTATTTTGCCTAATTGCGCTAATTATCATTTATATATTATTCTTATTACACAACAAAATAAAACATCAAATAAACTCAGTTTTGATATTTCGATCTAAAAATGATGCTATCATCATCATATCTGTCATTTTTTTACTCATTCTAAATTCAATATTCTTTAATATTTTCTTTATTGATTTTTATAAAAAAATAATCGGGATTTAATTTTATGCCTAAAATATCCGTCCTAATGTCAATATATAACCAGGAAGAACGGTTCTTAATCCAATCGATTGAAAGTATCCTAGCGCAAACCGATGCTGATTTTGAATTCATCATAATAGATGACGGATCTGATAAGGAAAATGCCGAGGTACTGGAAAGTTACACATCGCAAGACTCCAGAATCAAGCTGATAAAGAACTCGCATAATATCGGATTGACCAAATCACTCAATTTAGGAATAAAAAATGCTCAAGGAGAATATATTGCCCGTATGGATAGTGACGACATAGCTTTCCCTAATAGATTAGAAAATCAGTTAAATTTCTTACTTAACAATGGCGCTGACATCATAGGATCTGCTTGCGAAATAATTGATACACGAGGCAGGCAATTGAAGAAAACGGCCACAATACCATCGTTCATGACCCAAAATCTCCCCAAAACCCTCTTGAAAGGAAATTTTTTCACACACAGCACTCTATTTGGAAAAAGGTCTGTATTTGGAGAATTATACAACGAAAGCTTCAAAAGAGCCCAGGATTATGAATTTCTACTGCGAATCATCAGCAAAAAGTTTAAGCTATCCTATCAGCCCCAATATGTGCTAAAATACAGGCTAGGAAACAAGAGTATATCTTACCAAAACTCGAAAGAGCAGGAATGGTTTGCCATCAAGGCCCGATGGCTCGCTATAACCAAATACGGCTATAGCATTTTTTATTCAATTTATATTCTCAGGGCGTTAATAGTCGCCTTGATCCCCCATCGACTTAAGCGCTTTTTATTACACAAAATATAATGAAAAACCTCGCTCTATTTTTCACATACGGTATCTCTCTCGAAGATTGGTTTGCAAACGGCAATATTGATCGCGAGTTGAATATCTACAAAAGATTTCTTAATCATTTTAATAAAATATATTTTATTACCTATGGGATCGACGATTTGAAATTTCAGGATGCACTGCCAAAAAATATCATAATTTTGCAAAAAAAGTACCCCATTCCCAATCCATTCTATTCCCTCCTCATTCCATTTGCGCACAAAAAGCAGCTGCGAAATTGCTACTGGCTAAAAACAAACCAAATGCTGGGAAGTTGGAGCGCGGTTCTGGCAAAAATTTTTTTTCAAAAAAAACTAGTAATCCGGACTGGCTACACTGAAAGCCTGTTTGGCAGAAAAGGTATAAAGAAATTTCTAACTAGAATATTTGAACACATTGCTTATAAATTTTCTGATGTTTCGATAGTCACAACAAAGGCTCAGGCTGATTATATACAAAAAAAATACAAAACAAAAAATATATTCGTAATACCCAACAGCATAGATACGGAATTATTCAGGCCGATTGAAAAAAATAATTCCCTAGGAGGTCCGATACGGATATTATTCGTAGGAAGGCTCAATAGGGAAAAAAACATTTTTAACTTACTTAGGGCGCTTAGCGGTTTACGAGGTATTAAATTAAAAATAGTCGGCAAAGGAGAATTAGAAAATGAAATTTTACAACTAGCTAAAAAGCTCAGCTTAGACCTGGAACTCATTGGAAATATTCCGAATTCCGAACTGCCAAAAATATACAATGAAGCTGATATTTATATGCAACCGTCCCTCTACGAGGGAAACCCCAAAGCCATTCTTGAAGCGATGAGCTGTGGACTGCCAGTAATCGCAAGTAACATCGAAGGGATTAATAATCTAATAATCGACAGTGTGAATGGTTTGTTATGCGGCACCGATACGACCTCCATCGCAAGTAAACTCAATGATTTATTAAACAACAAACCACTTAAAGAAAAAATCGCATCGAATGCTAGAAATTCCATTAGAAATACATATAGCATAGAAAAAATAATGAGAAATGAATTAACTCTATACAAATGAAATATTTCGACAAAAAAAATAACTGTCTCGTTTTCATAAACACCGAAGCTTCGGCTGATTTTTGGGATGCTCATTGGGAGAGTGACCATTTATTAACTGAAATAAAAAACGGCAAGAATGACAGATTTATTTCAAAAATAACTAAAAATTTTATACCCATTCCCAAAAACAAGCGCATTCTCGAGGGAGGTTGCGGAAAGGGTCAATTTGTTTATTCTCTACAACTCAATGGCTATGATGCCTATGGCATCGATTACGCCCGAAAAACGATTGAAAAAATAAACAAAATTATGCCCAGACTCAAAGTAAGCTACGGAAATGTAGAAAAATTAGATTTCCCTGATAATTTTTTCGATGGCTACTGGTCGCTTGGCGTCATTGAACATTTTTTTGATAGTTATGCTAAAATAGCAAGTGAGATGAGGCGCGTCATAAAACCCGGGGGGTATTTATTTCTTACCTTTCCCTACATGTCCCCTCTTAGGAAATTCAAGGCTAAACATGGAAAATATCCCAAATTTCAAGAAAACAATTTCAATAAAGAAACGTTCTATCAATTTGCACTCGACCATAAAAAAGTCATCGAAAAATTTGAGTTGTCGGGATTCTCCCTGGTTAGCAAGAAACCGTTTGATGGCATAAAGGGATTAAAAGACGAAGTGAATTTTATGAAAAATCCCCTGCAAAAGATATATGACAGTAGGAATATATTTTGCAAAATAATTTCATTTTCAATTTCAAAATTTTTTTATTCATTTAGTAGCCATTCAATATTATTGGTTTTTAAAAAAAATGATTAAAGCTGCTCTAAAAATTTTTATCTGGATGCATAACATTTCTTATAAAGCGATCAGTGCTTTAGTGGTGCGCGAAAATAACGGCCTGCATCCCAAGCACAAAATCCTAAATTACCACAAATTTTTTCTGGACAATGTATCGGAAAATGACACCGTTTTGGATATCGGCTGTGGCAATGGAGCGGTCGCCTATGACCTAAGTCAAAAATCCAAAAGAGTCATTGCCATAGATATCGTAAAAAACAATATCGAAATCGCCCGGGAGAAATTCAGCCATGAAAATTTGGAATATATCAGGGGTGATGCCACAAACTTCAATTTCCAAGAAAAATTCGACGTCATCATCCTTTCCAATGTTTTGGAGCACATCAAAAACAGAATCGAATTCCTTTCAAAGATCAAAAACCTCGCCCCGAAAATTCTTATTCGCGTCCCCCTACTGACCCGCGATTGGCTTTCTGTTTACAAAAAAGAAAACGGCTTTGAATACCGCTTAGACAGCACGCACTACATTGAATACACGGAAGAAAATTTCAAAGATGAATTAGAAAAATCAGGACTGGAAATTGAAAATTACTATATTAAATTTGGGGAATTATATGCAACCATCAAGCAAAATTAAAGTATTCATATTGGGAAAAGACAATGTCGGATGGTCTATTGATAGTGATAGAAAAAACACTACTGATCTTTTTTCCAAAAGTGATAATTTCGAAATTACACAAAATATATTCAAAGCCGATATAATATATTCAGTATGGTATGACATATTAAATATCCCGTATTTATTTTACCCATTAACCATCTTAAAGAAACTCAAAAAAGTTAAGGTTTTTGCCGTGATAACAAATGACATCGAAGATACTCCTGAAAAGATTTCCAAATTAAAAAAACTTATCGATATATGGATTTCTCCAAATTCAAAAACCTACGCTTTTATTGCAAAAAATGGACTAAAAACCATTCAAATTCCATTTCTTATTGATAGGGATATTTTTTTAAAACTAGCTAAATCCAAAAGTGACCTAATCAAAATATTGGGCGTAGATCAAAAAAAAATAAATGGAAAAATCCTAATAGGATCATTTCAGAGAGATTCCCTGGGAAGCGATCTTTCAAAACCAAAGTGGCAAAAAAACCCTGACCTCCTAATTGAAATCATGAAAAATTTCCCAAGAGAGGAATTTATCTTAATTTTAGCAGGACCCAGAAGGCATTACATACTAAATGAATGTCGAAAGTCAAATATTCCGTATCTATTTATTGGAAATGAAAATCCAATAAACTCCGGCTGTGATGATATTTTTGAAAATAATCTGCCGCTCAATAAAATAAATTTACTATATAATCTTATTGATGTATACATTATAACTTCCAGAAGCGAAGGTGGTCCCAAGGCAATCCTAGAATGCGCAAGCACAAAAACATTGATTTTCAGTACGGATGTCGGACTAGCTAAGGACGTATTAAGCAAAGATCTCATTTACAATACGGAAGATATTCCCGCAGTAACGCAAAAAATCATCGAAATGATTCAGGATAGAAAACAAACAGATTCACTGAAAAAATACAATTATGATAAAATAAACCACATATTGAAAGTTGAAAAAATATTAACAATGTTGGAAAAATACTACAAAAAATCATAATATTTTTCGATTTATTAAATTATTAATTTTTCACTATCATCTTTTATGTTACATCAAGATAAATTAGTTCTCAGGATAAACGAGCTGTTTCATGATTTTGAACAAGCTGACTATGATAAAAAACACGCTGATATTTTCATAGGCGAGACTGGACGCTGGAAAAATATAGGTAAGACAATGCTAAAAAATAAAACATCTCCTATTTCAATTCTCGATATTGGATGTGGGACGGGATTTGTTCCTATGCAGATATGTAATCTCCTACAAGCACAAGATACTTTTATTTGCTCTGATATATCTGAAAAAATGCTTGAAGTTTGCAAAGAAAAAATAGCGCAACAAAAGTTTTTATGCGATTTTAAATTTATCAAATCTGATGGATTTTCATTAAGCCCCCACGATGAGTCAATGGATATAATAACGATGAATTCCGTCCTTCATCACATCCCAGACTTCGCTCCTTTTTTTAATGAAATAAACCGCCTTCTAAAAGTTAACGGTCTCTTGATCATAGGGCACGAGCCAAATTCCATCTTCTTTAAAAATCGCTTTCTTTGGTATAATTATAGAATGTTTTTCCTTATAACAAATCCTGCCCAGCTAGTTGTGTCAATATCCAGAAAAATTGGATTATTCAAAATAATGCGATTTATTTACCGCAGGATAAATACAGGCGATTCAGATTGCCAAAAAATTGTAGAAAAAATAAATACACAGCTAATTTACGAGGGACTCATTAGTGAAAGCCTTTCCTATGAAAAAATTATGGAATTGATCGACGTTCAATCCCCCACTGCCGGCAAGGCCAGTAAGGAAAAAAAGGGAATCGACATAAAATCCATCCAAATGGAATATCTAAATAATTTCAAGATTGAAATGATTGAAACCTATAACCACATACCGAGGATAAATAGCAAAAACCCCCTGCTTAAAAAATATTCCGATATATTAAGCAAAATATTCCCAAACAAGGGAGCTACATTTTTTGTTGTTTTTAAAAAATACGCATAGACAAAACTACGCGATAACTGATAACGGGGGAAAAAATGAAGAAAATCCATATATTATTAAAATTTAAAGATGGGCCGTGGGGTGGAGGAAATCAATTCCTGAAAGCCCTCAAGGGGGAACTTGCCAGAATGGGCGCCTATGAAAATGACCCGCTCAAAGCGGATGTTATATTATTCAACTCACACCACAACATCAAGGAGCTTTTAAAATTAAAATTCAGATATCCTCAAAAAAAATTTATCCATAGGATAGATGGGCCTATTTTTTTAATCCGCAATAAAGATCTCATAATCGATAAGCTTATTTTTAAGCTTTCTGAATCAATAGCTGATTTTTCCATATTTCAATCAAATTGGAGTTTTAAAAAATGTAAGGAACTGGGTTTTAAAAATGAATCTAATTCTATAATTCATAATGCTCCAGACTGTTCGATATTCAACAATGTTGGCAAAACTCTATTTAAAAATTCCGGGAAAATTCGAATTATCGCAACAAGCTGGTCTGGAAATCCAAACAAAGGATTTGATGCATACAAATATTTGGATGAAAATCTTGATTTTAAAAAGTACGAATTCGTTTTTGTTGGAAATTCTCCAATAAATTTCAAAAATGCAATCCACATAAAACCCCTGCCAAGCAATGATTTAGCTGAGGAGCTTAAAAAATCCGACATATACATAACTGCTAGCAAGAATGACCCTTGCTCAAATTCATTAATAGAAGCTCTCTCTTGCGGTCTTCCTGCAATTGTTTTGAATGATGGCGGACATCCGGAATTAATCAAGGCAGGCGGAGAAACTTTCACCTCCCCAAAAGACATCTTACCTAAAATAGAGATCGTTTCTGATAATTATGAAACTTACAAAAATAATATTCCCGCATACAAGATACAAAACATTGCCAAAGAATACATGCAAGTCGCAAACATCATCTGCGATACGCCCCGTTCAAAGAATTTAACTATACCTAAATATTTATCATTATACATCAACGCATATTCGATTAAATTAAGATTGTTATTAAAAAAATAATATGATTATTAAAAAAATATTGGAAAATATTCAATATTACATTGGAACGTCCTATAGAAGAAAGCTTTTAGATAAAATATTGAATGAGAATAACTGCTATTTCTCTGGGGTTGTTTTAGATATTGGCGGTGGAAGAAAAAGGGGGAAATTCATTCCACCTAAAACCGAAAAGTGGATTTTTGCCGATATAACACCCGCGTTAAATCCAGATGTGATTTGCAATGTAGAGAAGATGCAATTTTCTAACGAAAGTTTCGACGTCATCAAAGCCACGGAGCTTTTTGAGCATGTTAA
Source organism: Candidatus Moraniibacteriota bacterium (assembly GCA_030679995.1). GTDB lineage: Bacteria > Patescibacteriota > Minisyncoccia > Moranbacterales > UBA2206 > JAUXSK01. The sequence continues at coordinate 29,828 of JAUXSK010000004.1, read as the reverse complement.
GAACCCAGCTGACGGGCTGTATGAATGCTACAGAGTTCTTAAAAATAACGGCTACCTCATTATCTCAGCTCCATTTCTCCATCCCATACATGGAGATCCTTATGATTTTCAAAGATGGACGAACACGAAGTGGAAAAATGAATTAATTGCTATTGGATTTGAAATTGAAAAATTAGTGTTTATGGGAAGATTTTTTACAGTATTATCGGATATGCTACAAGTATTAAATAAAAATATGCCAGCTCCGATGAGATATTTTTTCTACCTATTATATCCCCTTCTATCCTTATCGGCAAAGTTAGATACTTCCAAGCTAGTCTTAAGAAATGGATTAAAAAATTATACTACTGGATTTTTTATAATAGCAAAAAAATGAACGATTTCAATATAAATATATTTCTAAATAATTTATTAAAATCAAAAAATCGCCAAGGAGAATTTAGCCACGCTCCGGATAAAATTGATAACATATTCCTTGATTTTGATGATATCGTTCCATTTCTAATATTTTTCGACCAAGCAGACGAGATAAAAAAACAAATAGATCTATCAAGACCATATCTCTTTAGGGGATTTGTTCCATTAAAAAATACTCTTTATTCCTATCGCATGGATGAATATTTAGGAGGAGTTATTGAATATTACAAAAAAACCAATGATGCATCCGTCGAAGATATTATAACTGAGCAAAAAAAATTATTACACAGCATGCTTGATCTTGGCTATATTCCAGCATATATAAATACAACCAGGAACGCTTTCTCGAGAACTTGCTTTTCCAGGGGGTACAACTTAATTGAAGTTATATTGGAAAATGAAATATTATCTATTGATTTGAAAAAAAAAGCCTTGCGAGTTTTGGACAATATGCTATTCAAAAATAGATATTTTGACAATAACAAGCTATTCTTAAACAAATATATATATTACTTTAGTAACTTATGGGGCTATCGATTAATGCTTCCTCGCCAGCTTAATTTTTTAGGAGATTCATCTACGTATTTTGACATAAACTCAAACAAGGGGAAAATCATAAAAATTATAATGGGAATCATTCCCTTATCCAACATACAGGCAATGAAGGACAACTCCAACCTGATTTACTCCGTGATTGAAGCATACAAAGTAACTGGGGACACGAAATATAAAAAAATAGTATCCTTATTCATAGACGGAGTTATAGAAAAGATGTATGACGCTAGAGGATTTATCCATACAACATACTCCGACACATACACGACTAATGATGTATCCCTTGCTCAAAATTTCACCTTCCTGGACATACTTATGGACTATTGTCGCTTTATTGAAAATGACAAAGAATATATCAAGTTAGCAAAGAGAATGGCTGATTTTTGGATTGAATCCAAATGGGACAATCACTCCATACCAGAGAATCCATTCACTAACAATTTTGCGTTTATTGACTGCCAGACAGATTTTTCAATTTCCCTAAAAAAATTATCCCAACTCGCTGGCGACGATCAATATTCAAAAGAAGGTAAGTTAATTTTTGATGCCATCACAAATAATTTTAGTCTGGGAGGCTTATTAGGTTCCAAAATTAATCAGTATGGAGTCATAATTGATACAACTATCAATTTTAAATACAATGCGTTGTTTTTAAAGGCGTATATCGCGCATAATTACAATATGGATATTTTCAATTCCATATTCAAAGACAGATAAATCAAGCTGTTTTATTAGCCTCTTTTAAGTTCAATTCTTCCCAAATAATACTAATCAAGCTCAAAAGAAACCAAATAAACATCGATATATTAAACGAAACAACAGCTCCCGCCAAGCCAAACCTATATACAAAATAAATATTTATAATTATCTTAATTGCATAGAAAACAGGATTGACTATTATAATTGAAAGTTTATTTTTTTTTGCTGCCGCATAATATCCTAAAAACGTGGTAGGCAATGCAAAAAATATTGTAATCGCAAATATTCTAGAATATTGTGAATATTGTGAATATTGACTACCGAACAATAGGTCATTAATATACGAAACAGCAAAATAATATCCACTCCCGATTACAAGCGAAGCAATAAACATCATCACTAATTTTATTCTATGAGTTCTAAAAAAAACAATTAAACTACTATCAAGAGTTGCAAATTTAGGCAATAACATAGAATTGAATGTTTTAAGCAAGTCTTTCAAGCGAAAAGCTATCATGGAAATTATAGTATAGGCTGCGACTTCCTCTGCCCCCAAAAGAATGCCTATGACAATTTTATCAATATTCGATCCGGCAAAATTGAAAAGGTTTATCAATGATAAAAAGTATCCGTACTTGATATTTCCTTTTTCTATTCTATTATTGTCCAAATATTTCCCAGCCTTCCAATAAAATAAGCCATTTAAAAAAGCATACGAAAATAGGTAAGTAACTATTATACGAATCAGATCGTCACCGTTGGAAAAAATTACGACAATCGTCACAATGGAACTTATTATAGATTGGATTGAACCAAATCTAGCAGAAACATCAAATCTTCCCTTGCCCTGCAAAAAAGCATCCCAGGTATTGGGAGCATAGAAAAATGGGAAAAATACCGACGCAATCATAAAGGCGACTCCCAATGGATGGCTTTGATAAATATAGTAATACCCCCCGATAAGTAATAAAATAGGAGTTCCAAGTAAACTCCAGAAGAAGCTCATTCTAACGACTTTTTTATATTCTCCATCATATCCCCTTGCGACTGATTGCGTAATCGCGGTATTAAAACCCGGGATTGATACGATTGAAACTACGGACAAAACAGACAGAACAAATTGGTATTGGCCAAAAACCTCCTGCGTTGCTAGGCGGGCAAAGGCGACAGAAAGAGCTAATCCGCTCACCATCCCAATCCCCTGCCTAACAGCCACCCAGAAGCCATTCTTAACGAAATATGGCAAATCTAGGCCAATCCTGCTTCCCCATTCTTTTGAAAGCGCATAAATTTTCCTCTCTAGTTTTTTTATCATTTTTTCAAAAATTAGCCTAAAATATTTGCTTTTCAAGCTATTCTTAGTATAATTGAGTTATGCTAAATATTCAATCTTTATCAAAAAAACCTAATATCCCACTTGTCATAATCCTTGCCTTATTTTTTTTTAAGGGAATATTTTTAGTAGCATTGCATCCCATTTTTGACGGCCAAGATGAAGCTAGACATTATGCCAATATCCAATATTTTTCCCATTCGGAGGATAATTATTGGGATGAATCAAAGGAAAGCACCAAAAAAGATGACAACCGACTGGAAACATACGGTTTTTCTGAAGAAATCGGCAAAACATCGACTGCTGCCGACAGCAAGATTTTGCGCAGCGAGATTTTTAATACGATCCGGTTTTCCGAAGGATACAATGGAAAAAATGAACACGCCATCGAGACCGAACAATGGCCTTCGTATATTTATTCCAGTAAGCCGGAAATTATAGGTGGGTCGCAATTTTACCATCATTTTTTATCTTTCTTTGAAAAAACACTTTCCTATCAGAATATCCTGACACGCTTTTTTATATTCAGAATATTCTCGGTTTTTCTTGCTACAATCACTATCTATATATCATTCCTTATTGCCAAAAACTCGGGATTATCCATAAAAAATTCATTGCTTATCAGCACGATAATCTCATTTCATCCAAAATTCTCCGATTATCTCACGAATATCAATTATGATGCTTTTATAATTCCTATTTTTTTCTTCTTTACTCTCAATGGCATCCTATCCCTTAAAAACGGGCCTAGTTGGAAAAATTTATCATTGATGTTATTGTCAGCTATTTTAGCATTTTTAACCAAAGGGACCGGGATAGTCCTGCTTGTAGCATTCGCTTTCCTTGTTTTTTATCTTATTTTTGAAAAAATCAAGAATGGAAGCCCGTTGCACCTTCGCATTTTCTATTTTTTTTCCACAATCTATATCCTATGTCTAGGATTTTTTTCCAAAAAATACCTTCCTCTCCAAGATGGAATAGTACAAATTTTTGAAACTTTCACTAAGTATATTGATAAAAGCCTCACTCTTGGGAAATTAGCCCTTTCTTCAAGGACTTATTGGGGAAACGTCGGATGGGTAGATAGCTGGCTGCTATCCCACTTTACGGACATGATTTGGCTTATACAAGTTATTTCAGTTATCGGATTAATCTTATATTTTTTCACAAAAAACACGCCTTCGTATCTACCGAGAAAAAAATATGCTATTTTCTTTCTTGGCATGATTTTCGCCCTTCAGCTGGGCATCCGGGCTTTCGACTGGCGGGTTTATGTCCATGAGGGTGTCATATCGCTTGGCACGCCCGGTCGCTATTTCCTGCCGAACCTGGCCTCACACATCATTTTGCTTTATACCGGATTGGGTATGTTGTTTTACAAGATTAAAAAAGAGCATTTTTTTGAATATTCATTGAAACTTGGTGCGATCCTAATGTTTTTTCTATCGATGTATATCATCTTCGACGTGATAATTTATCGATTTTATCTGTAGAAAACCTTGCTCAAATTTTATCACGAAAAAATATTCTGAATTTATGGATACCTTTATCACGTCCTCTATCTGTCCGCCAAAAAATATTGATAGTGCCTATATATACCAGTTTAATGCGAAAGGAAATACATATTGGGAAAAAAGGATTCCCTAGAAACATCCGAAAATTCCATTCTTAAAAAATTACACCGCCCCGCATGCGCTTGAATCGCAGCCTATGATATACTAAAATAATAAGCTACAACACTAATTAGAATTTATGCCAAAAATATCCAGTAAAAAAATATTCTTAATAATTTTTTTAATCATCACGCTATCCATCGCCTGGCGTTTTTTAAATCTGTTATCTTTCCGCGATTCAAACATTGTCCTGCAAAAAGGACTAACCGTGAAATTGCGACCCAGGGAAAGCCTCCAACAGAACTTTGTCGCCAATCGCGACGGACTTACCAAGGTTGAAGTTCTGTTGCGCAGCCCAGGCATAAAATATGAAAATGGCGATCGGATGGAAATGAAACTTGCCGATGCGGATTGTAAGGAAACTTTGCGTACAGGCTATCTGGATGATTCATTTTTAAATACGGAAAATCTCTATGAGTTCAGATTTGACAGAATACCTGATTCGCAGGAAAAGGAATTTTGTTTGACCGCCACCTTCGCCAACAAGAAAGAAAACGCCAAAAGCATCCAATTTTTCACTATGGGAGATAAAGAAGGCCAGTCATTGTCAATCCGTCCGGTCTACAAGAACGCGCACATTTGGCAAGATTTTTCCGAACTCAACCAGCGGATTTCCCAATACAAACCGTGGTTTTTGAAGCACTACTACCTCTGGATCATCACAATCGCCTTCATCGTCTTTTCCATAGCCAGTGTGGTTATTTTAATCACCCTATAAATTTCCAATCCGTCATGAAATCCGGTTTTGTGATCGGATTTTGCTTGTTGATATTCCAGTACCCGACTAAAACCATTTTTTCGACAAAATAAACATCAGTCTTTTGCGAAAGATGAAAACCGTAATAATCCCAACAAAAATCCCACTAATGATTTCAATTATCCCCCAATTAGACAAAATAACTTTTTCATCTTTTTTATTTTGGTTATTTTCACCAATATTAGACCAATTGCCATTTCCAGCCTCCGGTGTCAAAGCATAGCTAGAAACGACATCCCGCCCGTCATTAACAGAAAAACCCTGGCTGTTAGCAATCGCAACGGACACTCCGTCACCAGCAGAGGAATTATTATTATGTTCTTTCGAATCTGAGGAATCAGAATCCGAGGATGAATCGTCGTCATCTGAGGAATCACTGGACGATTCAGATTCAGAAACTGCATCGGAATCATCTTGATCTTCATCATCAACCGTTACCAACTCCGCGGTGTTGACTGTAAATTCATCAAGGCTGCCAGAAACTGCCGTTCCAACCAGGTCTTTTGTTGCTTCCTGCGCCGAGCCATCCGCCTGCTCGGAAATTTTGACCGTTTCAATCTTGAAATCCCCGTTTCCCGTGCCTTGCGTCAAAACTTTATATTCTCCATCCAATGGATTGGGGATAGTCAAAAACTCATTTTCCGTACCATAACCGGAATAGTAGGCGCCTTCGATTTCATTGTATATTTCTCCGGTCTCTAAATCCTTGCCAACCCTTTTCCCGTCCGGAGCGATGATTTGGATGTCGATGGGAGAAAAAATATTGAACATCAGGATGTTCGGGATATGCGTCTTGTTTACACTGATGCATTCCTGTTTTTGTATAAGCAGTGAGACTATCGCACATTGGGAAACGGTGGGAAGGTCATTGTGAGCCGCTTTGGATTCCAATTTATTGTCCGCCACTATGCCACCTGCGCTTGATTCCGGAACCGTACCATCACCATAATAACTAACCAACCCTCTATCAGTTTTATTATCATAAAAATTCTCCGGCATTCCATCCACCCAACGATCCTCGATTTCACTTTCTACGACCCTTAAACTGGTAATCGTGCTTTGTATATCATCTAGAGCGCCAACTATGTTAGTGAAATCAACGCCTTCCAATTTTGCCAAATTAGTGCTGGCATTCAACTTTTCCAAAAATTCGTTTCTCGGATATTTATCCGCATAACTGCGCATAGAATTTTTTGACACATCAAAAAGATAATCATAGTCGGGAAGCAATTCCCCCACCGAAAGAATTCTTTCTTGGATATACTCAAAAACATTGATATATCCGCTATGCAAAGCCTCCATTTCGAAATGATGTTTCAACAGTCCCTCATTCATAGTAAAAAATCCCTCTCCCGCTTCCCACTTTAGATATGATTCAGGCGAACCGTGATGCGGCGTACCTAGTGTTATCATTTTATCAACGTCATTTCCATAATCATCTCCCTCGATGTACGCCCTAGCCACCAGCCCGCCCATAGAATGAGCCACCACATCGACTTTTGAAATTTTGGTTTGCTTCCGAATAGCTTCAATTTTTGTTTGTAATTTTTGAGCGGAATCAATATTACTATTTCTCCAGTCATAGGGAAATTCAAAAAGATTTTCATTTTGGCTGTAACCATTTTCCTCCAAAGATTCCAGCAAATCATCATAGATATGCAAAATCGGATCTATCTGCCAAATTCCATCGACTTCGGCCGAACCCATAATCCCAGGAATTACCACCACCGGATTGATTATGTCTATGTTGGTTTTCCAAGCATCCAAATAATGGAAACCTGAAATCAAGTAACCCTTTTGGATATCATCATCCTCCAATGTCGGCCCGAAAACATCTCCAAACCAATCATCCTTCAAATACACCCGCTTGAGGCATTCCTGATTGATATAATCCTCATCAGTGTTTTCGTCATAGGCCCAGCAGTCCAATTGGGAATCGACTGCGGTTTGGTTGGAAAAATTGGAATTGATAACTTCCGCCTGCGCCTTGTCTTGTGCCAGATTGTCATTTTCATCATAGACATAGTTCCCCTCCGCGTCCTGAATCGGAACATCCGCAACGATCATTTCTTTGAAGCGGCTGTTTGCGAATTTGGAATTTTCGATATGGATATTGCCGCCGTCTATTTCAAAAAGCGGATAACGCGGAACTAAATCTCCGCTGCCTTCCACGGTCGGGATAAAACCGCCGTTTTCCAGCGTCACATAGCGCAAAAAAGAAGTCTGATCGTTATCCCTAAACAGCAGATTGAAACCGTCGTCCGGCGAAGTGAATACGATATTTTCTTCGCGCGTCCCGTTTGCGACCAATCTCCCGTCAAGCACCTCGAATCCCGCGGGATTAAAAGGCTGGTCGGGATTCACCTGAAAAACTATCCTCACGCCTTTTTCGACAGTCAAAGTCGCTCCGCTTCCGATAACCACCGGTTTGTCAAAAACCAGATTGGGAGTTTCCTTGGTCCAGGTCGTGTCAGTGTCGATATTTATGGTTTCTTTGGCACTGGCGCTCCTAAAAGAAAAAACCAAACCAAGAGCCAAAAAAAATACCAGCAGTTTGTTTTTATTTGTTTTTGGCACGTTTATTTCTAATATGGCTTATTATCAAAACTAAGATTAATAGGAGGTTTATGATCGGCCATATTTTATTTATAAAATCATAAGAAACGTATGTATAATATCGATAATTACCCATAAAAAAATAATGGGAAAAAATATTACTCACCAAAGACACCCAAACAAAAATAGCTAAGAATATTTTTTTCTTAATCATTATTGCCACACCTAAAAAACATATACTCCACAAAATTAAATAAAATGTATTTACCATCGCATTTCCCAAACCTATGCTATCCATTTTTTTGCTTCCACAATCCCTCCAAAAAATTTTCCGGGATCGTTTCGTTGTTTTAACTATTATTTTTTATTTTTAATATAATCCGCTACCAAAATCGCAAAAAGGGCGATGTTTATGTATGGCCAATACCCTAAGGTAAATTTAACTATCCATTTTAAGTCATAAATATCGAACAATCTTGAACCAGCATTCCCATAAAAAACAAAATTGAGCAATATCGAAAACAAAACCAAGGATAAAAATTTATTTTTGGCAAAGATAAACACGACAGCCGAAATTGCCAGAGCTACCAACGAAAAAAAGATTAGGAAATCAAGATCTGCCGCCGGATTTGAAAAAAACATACTCTTTATTGTCGCGACTTCTTTGCAAAATCCATCTGAATTTTGCAAGGAATTGCGCGTTTTAAATTTAATTAAATTTTAACTGGTATTTATCCCAAAGAAAAAATCGGGGCATATCCCCGATTTATCGCTTCACATAGTAACCAGCAAAAACATCCGGATAACTCTTCCGGACGGAATACCATTCCATCATTTTTTTATCTCCGTTGTTTTCCATATGCAAAGTATAACCAATGATCCGCGTTTTGACAATATAGTCTCGCGTCTCGACATCCGCGAATTTTAATCTGCAAAAAATCCGCAGGGTTTTTATTCCTGCGGATTTGTTTTGCGGAAAATAATTCCGATGGGACGCTACGCGACTTTGTAATATTCCTTATACCACTCCACGAAATTCTTGATGCCTTCTTCGATGCGGGTGGTCGGCTTCCAGCCGAGCTTCCTGAGTTTGCGGATATCGGCCACAGTTGACGGCACGTCGCCCGGTTGCATCGGCAACATTTTTTTCTTGGCTTTCTTACCCAGGTTCTCTTCCAAGACTTCGATATAGCGCATCAGGGTTTCTTCCCGGTCGCCGCCGATATTCATCACTTCGCATTTGAGGTTGGCGTCGATGACGGTGATGGTGCCGGAAACGATGTCATCCACGTAGGTGAAATTGCGGCTCATCTTGCCGCGATTGAAGACATTGATCGGCTTGCCTTTGGTGATCCCGTCCGCGAAAAGGAACAAAGCCATATCCGGCCGACCCCATGGGCCATAGACGGTGAAATAGCGCAATCCCGTGGTGTTCAGGCCGTAAATGTGGCTATAGACGTGCGCCAGAAGCTCTGTGGCCTTCTTAGTGGCCGCATACGGTGAAATCGGCGTATCGACGCTGTCAGTTTCCGAAAACGGCTGTTTTTTGTTGTTGCCATAAACTGAAGATGAGGAAGCATACACGAAATTCTTAATTTTGTATTTGCGCGACATTTCCAACAAATTTAGCGTACCTTTGATGTTCACATCTTCATAGCCGAGCGGGTCCAATAGCGAATTCCGCACGCCGGCCAAAGCCGCCAAACTCATCACCTTGTCCAATTTTTCCGTCTTAAAAATCCTTTCCAAAAGTTTGATGTCGCGGATGTCGCCTTTGTACAGCTTGAACTTATAACCCTTGAGATATTTTTTGATGCGGTCCTTTTTCAGTTGCGGATCGTAATAATCGTTGAAATTATCGATCATCACCACTTGGTCCCCCCGGTCCATCAATTTCTTGGCCAGATTGGAGCCGATAAAGCCCGCACCGCCCGTAATGAGTATTTTCATACCGTTTATTTAAATTATTTGATTATCGATTGGTTTTTGCAGTCTATTTTTTCATTTGGAATTTCAGGTCGCCTTTCAAAACGCTTTCCTGGTCAAATTCACCCTCTTTGCTTTTTATGCGGATTTTGACCGGCAAATCTCCCACGCCGGATTGCTTCTGGATCAACAATTTGTATTCATCCGCGCTGAAATTGACCGGCAATTCATATTTTATCATCGCGGCTGTTTCCTGACCAATCAGCGTGTGCAACATAAAGCCGAAGGCGGTCTTGCCGAATTCATCGACGGTGCCGCCGATGGGTGAAACCATCTTGTTTTCCAAAAGTTTCGCCCCGGCCGGGACATATACCCGCAGATAGGAATGGTAATCGCTGGTCCGCCAATCCCCATAGGGCGCGGTGTTCTTATAGAGGATGTTGAGCGTCGCCACCGGCTTCTCTCCCGTCAGATCCAATCCATATTCCATCGAACGGCGCATATAATAGTCGGTTTTGAGCGCGCCCATATTGGCATCGACCATCATCAGATAGTCGCCATTCCAATTTTCAGAAACTTTCCCATCCCAATACACGCTCTCAACCAAGCCTTGGAGTTCCGCATCGGAAAAATTCAGCATAATGTTTTTGTTTTTCAATTCATTGTGGAAAAATTCCGCCAACTTCTGGATATTGCCGGCATTGGCCAGCTTCTCGATGATTACCGGCGCCAATTTTTTCATAATCCATTTCCTGTTTTGCGTATCAAGATTTTCATTCATCAAATACGGTTTCTCGACGATTTCCTCAAGTTTCAAAGCGGCGTTCGAGCTATCAAAAACAACTGAACTGCCTGGAGCCGAAACCGGCCCGGTGATTTCCAGGATGTCATTGAACACCTGCGAGTTCACCGCGACCACCCCGTCAAATTTGCTTTGACTGCCCGCCAGACGCAAGAAATATTCCGCCTTGTCCACATTAGTCGGAAAATCCGGAGAAAAATTGGAGTCCCGGAATTTCCATTTCCTGATCTGCATCATCCTTTGCAAGGCATAGGGCGGCGTTATTTTGGCGGTAATCTTCTGGTCCAACAAGTTGGCATCTTCCACGAAAACCGAAACCGCCTCTCCGTCCTTGACTTTTATGATTGCATATTGTCCCAAGAAGCCGCCACCGGGGCGGAGCTCCATATTATTCTGAAGCATCACCAGGAAATTCCTGGTCACCCCATCTTTTTTGGTGATATTTTGGACCAATTGATTGACCACTTCCAATTCCTTTTTTTCATCCGCCGCCATCGGCAACAGGCCTGAAATCTTACTGGCGACATTGAGCGCCTCAATGACCAATAGTTGCTTGTTCTTGTTTACGAACGAATAGGCAAAAAACCCTCCCAAAATAAAAAAGGCTACCCAAACCATTATGACAATGTTCCTCTTGGAAAAAAAACCCTTAAATCTCGATTTGCCACCAGCAATCCGCCTGCCGTCCAACCCCATTCTGTCTAAAGACATATGTGCTTTTTGTTAATTGATTATTTTTTAATATCTATCCGAATTCTATCCTATTCCAGCCGGTTTGGCAAAATATCCCTTTGTCTATATAATTGAAACAATGCGATTAAATATACCTGAAGTCAATTTGGACAAACATCAGCTCTTCACAATCTTTGTGCTTTTTTGGATTGGTTTGGGCTGGCTCGGCTTGGCCTTATCGCTCCTGGGAATTTTTTATAACATATTTTTGGCCGCCTACATATTTCTCGGCGGAATCGGCCTTGTTTATCTGATCGCTTTCAACCGGGCTAAAATCGAAATTAACCACCGCTTTTTCCTGGTTTTTTTTCTGTCGCTTTTAAGCATTTTCATCTTTTCCTATTACACCGTCCCGACCATCTTTTCCGGACGCGACCAGGGGACGCTCAGCGAATCAGCTATCCAGCTGGCGCAAAACCACCGTTTGACTTTTTCCTTTCCGGCTGAAAAAGAATTCTTCCAGATTTATGGTCCAGGTCAAGCTTTGAATTTTCCGGGCTTCAACTACACACCCAAAGGCGAATTGATGACCCAATTCCCGCTGGGTTATGTTTCCTGGCTGGCAGTTTTTTATTCTCTGGCCGGCCTCAACGGCTTCGTGATCGCCAACAGCGTGACTTTCCTGATTTTCATTTTCTCTTTCTATCTGGTCGCCCGCTATTACCTGCGCGCCCAATCCGCCCTTGCCGCCCTTTTCCTGGTCCTGACCTCCTTCATCTTTTCCTGGTTTTTCAAATTCACGCTCAGCGAGAACCTGGCGCTGATGCTCACCTGGTTCGGGTTATATGAATTCGTCCTATTTACCCACAATAAAAAACGCTTCTATTTGCTTGCTTCCATCACGGCTTTTTCTATCCTGGTCTTCACCCGCGTGGAAGCCCTGGGTTTCTTGTCAATCATTATCGCCATATTGCTTATCAAATACAAAGATTGGAAATATTTGCTCTTCGTAGTCATCGGCAAAAAACTGCTGCTGCTGTTCGGCAGTTTCATCCTGCTTTATTTTTTCAACCTGGTGCTGGATACCCAATCATATATGTTGATGTTGAAAGGAATCCTTAGCCCCTTCATTTCGCTAGGTTCCGGCCTCAAGGATTATTCATTGCCCGCTTCGGTCTCAATCCTGGAAACGACCGTTTATGTCATCAAGGTCCTCTTCGCTTATGCTATTTTCAATTTCATCCTGTTCGGAATCATCGGCTTCATCTATCTTTTGAAACATCGCCGTTTTGAAATCATCGTCCCCTTCCTCATCATCCTGCCGACCTTCGTCTATCTCATCCATCCGAGCATTTCCAGCGACCATCCTTGGATGCTGCGCCGTTTCGTTTTTTCGATCGTTCCCATCAGCATCCTCTATACGGTCTGGTTTTTGGATTGGTTTTTTAAAAAAAGAGTCTATTTCCATATCTTCATTTTTCTGATGCTGGCAACCAACTTGTTGATATTCATTCCTTATCTGACTATCTCACCTAATAAGGATCTTTTACCGCAAATCAAGGAAATCAGCGGGAATTTCAAAGACTCCGATTTAATCCTGGTCGACCGGGACGCCACTGGCGACGGTTGGTCGATGATGACCGGACCGCTTAATTTCCTCTATGGCAAACAAGCTGTCTATTTTTTCAATCCCAAAGACCTGGATAAGCTGGACCACGAAAAGTTCAGCTCGATTTATTTCATAATCCCGGATGACAAAGTGGATTTTTACAAGTCCAGCGGCCTGTTCAAAAGACTTACCGCCATCAAGAATTATGAAATCAAAACTAATATGCTCGACATCGTGACTGGAGAAAAACAGGAAATGTATGATGCCGCAATCAAGCTTCCGGAAAACAAGAAGGTCGTCGTTTATGGTAAGATATATTTGCTAAGATACTAACTCAAAAAAATATGTGGTTCGATTTGACCGAGGATGTTACGCTCGCGGAAAAAGATCGCGCGCGCTACAAAAAATTCCAAACCGCCTTGTATGCGCTGGCTTTCTTGCTGGCTGCCATTATGGCTGTCCGCGTGATTTTTGACGCGCAGAACTTCACTTTCTCTTTCGCCAATCCAGATTCATCTAAAAACAGCATAGCCGTCCCGCGTTATCAAAGCGCGGATTTCCCGGTTGAAAACGGCCGCATCTCCGCCGGCCGCGACGTATATTTCGATATGGCCGCGACAGGAACTTTTTCCAAGGCCGTCATCGAATTTCCGCAAGACAAGGACGCGTCCGGAATCAATTCCGGCTCGATCATCGTCAAAAAATCCTACCAGGCCCTCCTCTATCCGGAAGGCGATCCGATCGGATTCAAAGACGGCTCGCTTCTCAAAAATAATGGCGACTACTATCTGGTTTCCCAGGGCGCACTCCGCCATTTCGACACTGGCACTATTCCAATCCTCGGCTATGCGCCTGAGGCGTTCATCGAGGTCGCCCCGGAAGAACTGCGTTTCAATCCGGCCGGCCAGCCGATTAGAGGCGATGAGGGTTATCCTGACAATTCCATCTTCAAAATCGACAGTGACTACTATCTCCTGGAAAGTGCGCAGCTGAAAAAATTTTCCAGCGAACAAGCGTTCCTCAGCCAATACGAACCGCGACAAGCGCTTGAAAAAAACACGGACATCTTTTCCCGATATCCCTTATCCGAAATCCCTATCAGCTTCAGTGACGGCTCGCTCATCTCCTACGGCGAATCGGTCTATATCGTCAGTGACAACAAGATCCTGCCGATCAACAATCCTGTGACCTTCCTTGAAAAAGGTTTCGCCTGGGAGGATGTGATCGCCGCCAGCGCCGATGAGATCGCGCTTTATGAAAAAACCAAACTTTTCACGATCAAAAGCGTCCATCCGGACGGAACGGTTTTCGCCACTATTGAAAACGCCAAGCACTATATGGTCAAAGATTCCAAAAAACATCTTCTGCCATCCCAAAATATCGCCGATTCCTGGCTGCGCCATTCCCCGATTACGTTTTCAGAAAAAAGTTTGGAAACTGCCAGCCAGTGTGAAATCAAACAAGGTTTCTTCGGATCATATTCTTGTGAAATTCCGATTACAAGCCTCCAACAACTGGCCGGCACCAACTATGAATTCATTATGAAATTGGACAATGGCACGAAAATCGATTATCTGAACGTTTCCTTCAAAAAAGATATAAGCCGGTCCAACCTGGTCGCATTTGTACGTGATATATATAATAAAATAAAGAACCGCTATGTTCCACAAGCCGTTCCAGCGCCTTAAGCCGGAAAATCTCATCATAATTTATAAGTTGCTCAACGATTCGCTGCTGCTGTGGCTGGCGCTTTTCGTTTTCGCCATGGTCGCCGAGGGCTTGATTCCCGGCATAGTTTCACAGCATTTGGAACTCTACAAAATAGCGTTCGCCATGCTCATCAATATCGTGCTGATCCGCAAGATACGCGAAGACGCGCAAATCGGAAACGCGGACATCCTCAGCAAAAAAATAGCTTGGCCGCTATTTTTCATCTTCGTACTGTTGCTTTTCAACAGTATGTTGAAATTGGATATCTACCTCAGCCTGTTTATTTTAGCCGCGATTTCAACAACTGTTTATTTCATCTTCAAAGCGTTCCAGGAAGAATAATCAAGGTTCAACTTCCCTTATGGAGGTTAAATCTCTATAAAATCAATTTTTCAAATAGTCCAAAGTTTCCCGGGCGCATTTTTCCCAGGAGAATTTTTTTATCTGCTCCGCACCTTTGGCGACCAGCTCGGCACGCAATCCCCCGTCTCCTAAAACGCGCTTGATTTTTTGCGCCAAATCTTCGTGACTGGCGGCTTTGAAATACAGGCAGGCCTCGCCGCCGACTTCCGGCAAGCTGGAGTTATCCGCACAGATGACCGGCACTCCGGCTGCCATCGCTTCCAAGACCGGAATGCCGAAACCCTCATATAACGACGGGAATACGAATACCCCTGCCCCCCGGCAAAGATGCCCCAGATCGTCAAATCTGAGCCTACCGGGCATTTTGATATCATCGGCAAACCGGCTTTGCCGGGCCATTTTGACCGTTCCTTCGCTCAACCAGGCCTTTTCCCCGACAATAAGCAGCTCCAAATCATCCGAAGATCCATTCTCTTGCGCCCGGCTTTTCAATATCTCGAAAGCCTTGATCAGAGTTTTGAGGTTTTTGCGCGGTTGGATGGCGCCGATATAGATAATATAATTTCCCGTGATACCGGATTTTTTTTTGATTTCCGCTTCGCGCGCCGCATCACGTGGCTGACTGAAGACATCCGGGCTGAAACCATGGTAGATGACTTTGATTTTCTCTGCTCTTATTCCCGGATATAATTTCAAAATGTCTTTTTTGGTCGCTTCGGAAATCGCAATTATCTTGTCGGCGGCCCGGATCGAATAATCAGCAAAAAAATTCAGCTTGCGCAGATCTTTGGCAGGAAAATGTTCCGGAAAATATTTAAAAGCCAGGTCATGGATCGTAATCACGGTTTTCATTTTTTTCCGGCGGATTATCGGCAAGGCCGACATCGGCATCCACAGGACATCCGGAGTGTTCCACCATAACTCATAGGCCAGCCGCGTCTGGGTCCATAGGCAAGGAAACGGCTTGCGGATGACCGCATAGTTCGCGAAGACTGGCGGAGCCAATTCGGGATTAAACTCATTCCTGTGATAAAGCGCAAAATCACTGCTGCTGTCCAGCCAGCCAAAATTTTTCAACAGGTTGAAAATATAGACCCGGGTCCCATCTATGCGCTTATGATCAAGATCGGCGGCTTGGATGGCGATTTTCATCCTTATTTTTTTTGCGAAGCGATGAAATCCAGTATCTCGCCGCTGATATCGTCGCGATCCAAGGCATACGCGAAAATAGCTTTGAGATAGTTGAGCGGATCACCGGTCGTCAGCCATTGACCATCCTTAAGTTCCTTAGCCAAAAAAATTCCGCCATTCTGGATATATTTTTTGATAGCATCGGTGATCCAAAGTTCATTGCCTTTTCCCAGCGAAGTTTCCCGCAGGATATTGATAAAATCCTGGTTCAAAACCATCCGGCCAAAATCCGCCAAACAGGTCGGCGCTTCTTCGATTGAAGGCTTCTCGACGATATCCTCGATTTCATTGGTACCTTCTTTCAATTTCACGATGCCGTAACGATTCACCACTTCGCGCGGAACTTCCTGGACTCCGATCATCAGCTGTCCGTTCTTCTCATAGTCCTCCACCATCTGCTTGGTAAAAGAAACTTCCGACTTCACCAGGTCGTCGCCCCACACGAACACGAACGGCTCATCATCCACCAGGCTGGCCGCCGACAGGACCGGGGTTCCATTGCCATATGGACCCTTCTGGCGGACATAAATGAAATTGGCCATATCGGCGATTTTTCCGATTTTCTCAGCGATTTCGTTTTTGCCGTTCTTTTTCAAATCATCTTCCAGCGCCACGCTGTGGTCGAAATGGTCTTCTAATGGTTTTTTATCCCACCGAGTCACGAAGATTATGTCCTCGATGCCCGCCTCGACCAGCTCCTCGACGACCAATTGGATTATCGGCTTGTCCACGATCGGCAACATTTCCTTAGGCATCGATTTGGTGGCCGGCAATAACCTAGTTCCCGAACCGGCGACGGCAATTATGGCTTTTTTGATTTTTCTTGTTGTCATGATTTTATCTTAATGATATTAAAAAATCCTATCGGCTGAAAAAAATTCTCCTAAGTGTCTCAACGACGAATGTCTCAAATCCGGAGCGGTGCTTTTTGAAATAATAGACCAGCGAATCATAGTAGTTTTGCTTCTGCCTTTTTTTCCCATCTTCGCCGTAACTGCCCCCGCACTTGTGCAGGATTTTTATTTCGGGAAAATAAAATATCTTTTTGCCCGACCCCCGTATCCTTTTGCACAAATCGACATCCTCGAAATACATGAAAATATCCTCATCAAACCCCCCAATTTCCAAAAATAATTCCCTCTTCACGAACAAAGCCGTGCCGGCCACCCAAGCGGCTTCCTTTTTGTTTCCGCTCTCCCAAATTTTTCGACTGGCATATATTCCCAGATTATTCTTTATCAAATCCCAAAGAGTGACCTCTTCCCCAGCCCCCCATTCTTGTATTTTACCATACTCGGTCATCAGACAACATCCGAGCACGCCCAGACTAGCGTCACGCTTGAATTCTCCTATAATATTATATGGATTGCCGGCGATAATTTCCGTATCCGGATTTAAAAGCCAAAGATACCGGCCGGACGCTTCCCAGGCTCCGAGATTATTTCCCTGGCCGAAGCCTCCGTTTTTCGAGTTGACGATCACCTGGGTTTCAGGGAAAAGTTGCCTGATCCCTTCCAGCTTTTCCTCGGGATAGTTATTGACGATGATGACCTCGAACGACATCCGGCCGCCGATCGCGCGATAAAGCGAAGCCAGGCATTGTTCCAAAAAATGCTCGCTCTTATAATTGACGATGATGACCGACAGGTCTTTAGTAGTTTCCTTGATCGAAATCATAATAAGCTTTTCGGACGACGCGCGCGTTATCATTAGGACGCAGCGCGATATCAATCCGGTTTTTTATCTTCCTCAGTCCATAGTAAAGCTTGAGCCAGATCCTGGCCCAAGCAGGGGCGTTCCTCTTAAAAAAAATGAGTCCGGAAAACACCAGCCAATACAGTTTGTTGCCCGCAGGCTCAGTGTATGCCTCAAAATGGTAGATGCGGCTCTCGGGAACCACCAACATTGAAAACCCGTTCCTTCGCGCTTTCAGGCTGAAATCGGCGTCTTCCCAATACAGAAAATATTTTTCACTCAGAAAGCCGATTTTAACCAAGACTTCTTTTTTGATCAGCATCGAACAGCCGGTGATAAAACCACTTTTGTAGGGAGCACCTGTCCGCAATTCCTTTTTATGATACGACTTCATAGTCAGCCAATTGATCCATCCCTCGGAAAACCAGATTTCAGCGGTCCTTTTCCAAAAAATCAGCGGGGACAATATGCCAGCTTCGGGATGTTCCCGCGCCGCGACCATCAGCTTCTTCAAAAAATCCGGCTCGACTTCGGTATCCTGGTTCAAAAGCAAAGCATAGTCAGCCCCGCGTTCCAAGGCGTAACGGATGCCTGTATTGTTGCCAGCGGCAAACCCCAGATTTTTTCCGTTTTCCAAAGTGAGCACGCCGGGAAAAACCGCCGGAACCGCCTGGAACGAACCGTCTTGGGAACCATTGTCAACAACCAGCACGGAAAAATCAGGATAATCGATATCCTGCACGCTTTTCAGGCAATTCTTCAAAAATTCCCCGCCGTTATAATTTAATATGATGATGAAAACTTTCGGCCATGATTCCATATGCTCCAGTGATTACTTGTTTAGGATGCTCCTCAGATATCCGTAATATTCCTCGTTCCGGCTATTCTTGTTCGTATAGTCGCGCAAGACTTTTTCCCGCGCTTTTTCTCCCATTGATTTTCTCAAATTTCCGTCTTCAACCAGACGACTGATTTTCTCCACCCACTCGGCGGTACTATCTGCCAATAACCCATCAACCCCGTCTTCGATCGTTTCGGAAAATGTCCGGTTCTTCACCGCCACCGTCGGGATTTCCAGCACTCCGGTTTCAGTGAATTTGATAGCCGATTTGGATTCGCAAAAAGGATTGCCCAATTCCAACGGCGCAAGGTTAATATCGCATTTGTAGATGTTGCCATAATATTCGTCCCGCGGAACCCTGGGCAAGGTTTCGATCCGCGCACCGAATTCGTTCAGCTTATCCTCGACATCCAGCGACCCGGCCAAAAGCAATTTCACGTTTCCATATCTGCCAAGCACTTCCATCAGCGCGTCCGTGATGCTAGCGAAATCCTTGTTATGCGAAAGCGTTCCGCTATAATAGCCCAACCGCACGAATCCGTCCCGGGTTTTTTCTTTTTCCAAGAGCCGACTGGCCAGTTCCAATTCGTGGTCGGAAAACCGGTTCGGGACTATGATCACTTTCTTTCCCCTTTCCCGCAACTTATCCCCCAGATATGAAACGGTCGTAGTGCAGACTTTCACATACGGATCATTGAGAATTTCCGCCCCGATTCCGTTGCGGTACAATTCTTGTTCCGCCGCGCTCATTTTTTGGAAATAATCCATATGTTTCAGGTATTGCGGATCATACACCAAATCGTCCGTATCGAAAATTATTTCTTTCCCTTGCTCCTTGATCTTTTGGATCATTTTTCCAATATTTTTATTCTGAATCACCCGATGGAACACGAAAATCTCGAATTTATCGACCAGTTTTGGCAGATTGGGATTGTCAGAGATGGTCGTAGCCGTCCTGAATCCGTGGATCTTCAATTCTTCGGCCGGATTGTAAGCGCGGTAGAACGCGCTGTCCCCTACGCCGCTGGAAATGAAAAGCACATCGCCGGAACCGACAAAAAAAGCCTTAACAAAAGTGGACAGATAGCCGGCAACGATTTTCGTCCCTCCCCATAGCCCGTTCCGCCGCCATATCAACCAGGCCTTTCCAAATTTCACGAGTAATGATTTCATAATCGATTTCACTTAAAAAAATTAGTCTAGCGATTCCCGTGTTCCGCCTTCATCGCGTAGTATTTTTTTCTCGGATCAGACGATAGCAGATGAGCCAAACTATATCGCAAAGAATCCTTGACATGCTGGCGCAAAACCCAATTTTTGAAAAACGCCCCGAAACCTCCGGCACTCACCCGTTTGCCGTCCGCATAAACTTGGGCTTCCGGATAATAGACGACCCGATAGCCGTTTTGCCAAGCTTTCAGACATATCTCCACATCAGCCATAAAAAGGAAATATCCGTCATTGAATCCGCCGACTTTCTCCCAAAGGTCGCGCCTGATCAGCACGCAGGAGGATTGCAGCCAATCCACGTCCTGGGTCTGGGAATAGTCAAGATGCCGCATCTCATCATATGCCACCTTGCCTTTCAAGACCGGGAGGTTGCGCAAAAACGTACGGCGGGAAACCTGCAAGAAAAAATTAGGGAAAGCGCGCACTGACATAGCCACATTGCCGTTGTCATCGACCTGCTTGGGTCCCAGGATTCCGATTTCCGGATCAGCCTCCATCTTAGCGACCATTTCCGTCAGTGTCGTTTTTTCTTTCAGTAAGATGTCCGGATTGAGAATCATCACATATTCCCCCTCGATCCTATCCTTGACATCATTGTGCGCTTTCGGATAGCCAGAATTCTTTTCATTGATGACCAACTCGATATTCGGATATTTTCCAAGCCCTTCCCGCAAGATTCCGGCATTCTCATTGTTGCAAGAATTATCGATCACGATGATCTTTAAATTGAAGTTAGTTTCCTGCTCCATCAAAAATTTGACGCCTTCGACCAACCTTCGGGCTTTCATAAAATCCAGGATAATGATCGTCAGTTTGATAGTTTTATCGTCCATTTCGTTATAAAAAATGTTAAGGCTTCTTATGCAACATAAATTCCTCCCGCAACCGCAAGTTATGCATATTAAGGACCGCTTGCGTCCGCATCTTAAACTCGCGGTTGAATTCGGCGATGGCTTCGTTTATTATCGGATGGAAATTCTGGGAAATATTCCTTTCCTTGACGATCTGGCTGGCCGCCAGAAGCGAATCGTGCGTCCCGGCATCCAACCAGACGCCTTCTAGGATATTCACCTTCAGCTTGTCTTTTTCCAGATAGTGCCGGTGGAGATCGGTTATTTCCAATTCCCCCCTTTCGGACACTTTCAGGTTTTTGGAAACCTCGACCACTTCATTATCATAGATATAGAGTCCGGAAATGGCATAGTCACTGATCCATTCTTTGGGTTTTTCGACGATTTTTTCCGCCTTCCCGTTCCCGTCGAATTTCACCACCCCGAAGCGTTCTGGATCCGGCACTTTTTTGGCGAATATGTGATGCCCCGACTGGAACCCGGAAATGATCTCGGAAATATCATCTTCGAAAATATTATCCCCCAAGATCAAAGTCACGTTGTCGCTCCCGATGAAACCTTCGCCGAAAATGAAAGCTTCCGGCAGTCCGCCCGGAACTTTCTGGACTTCGAAATAGAGATTGATGCCGTAATTTTTGAAAATGGAACCCAGGAGATTCAGATATTGCCCGCTGTTTTCAGGAGAAACGATCAATAAAATATCCCGGATGCCGGCTTTGATCAAAGTATTCAAAGGATAGAAAATCATCTGCCTGTCATAGACCGGCAAAAGTTGCTTCGAAGTGGTGGCTGTCAACGGAAAAAGACGCGTCGCGGTGCCTCCGGACAAAATAATTCCCTTCATCCCGATAGCCGATTTTTTGAAGTGCTTCCCGATATCACTTCCGATTTTCTTGATTTTGTCTTTGCTGATTTCTTCCTTCCGGATAAGGATTTTGACCCGGTAAAATTCATTCAGGAGGAAAATAGCCATAAATAATTCCATCGAACCGAAAAGCGACCTGATAGCGCTTTCCCGGAAAGCGTCGGAATCAGCGACCAAAAAGGGCGTCGCGAACATCATAAAGACCACGCCGGAAAGCGCGATTGCGATTGCGATAAGCTTGGTGTTGGTAGTAAGAAACATAAGTGTGTTTTATGGTTTCGTATGCGTGATTTGTTGGACACTCTTTTCCAATTCCAAAAGATCCCCATCCTCAAGTTCTTTTTTATTTATGGTGACGCGCAAGACATTGAATTGCCTCCAGAGAAACGCGACCGCTAAAAACTCCAGCACTGCCAAAACGGCTTGGATGGCTTCTTTGGAAAAAGATCCAAGGCGGAAAGAAATCAAAAACGGATTCGCCACGTTCAAAAGCACCGCTATGGCGATGCCTGACAAAACGATCTTGAGTTTCACTTTGGGTGTCAACATCCCTCTGATTTCCAATGATTAATCCCAAATCCAGTATAACAAACTATCGATTGCTTTACAATGCAAGTTGCGGATAACTCCGGTCTTGCCCGAATACGCATCTCAGCTCCCGCCGGCATACCTCCCTCTTGGAAAATATCCCAGCCCGAGAAAGATCGTGAGCCGCCACCGGATAGATTCCAGCGACGGCTCACAGGCTTGTTCTTGATATTGATTAAGTCGACAGTCGTTTGGCTGCCTCCTCCGCGTAAGCCGCCACCGCCCTGTGCGCTGCCGGGCTTATTATCAGGAAGTTCGGATTGGCCGAAATCCCGATGCGGAATTCCGCTTTCCCCGTTCCGTGCACCACTCTTATGTTCGGGCTGTTTTTATCCAGCTCCAAACTATCGGAATCGATTTGGCGCAAGCCTGCCTCGATTTTGAAATTATTTTTCACTCCGAAGCAGGCCAGCTCGCCTCGACTAGAGGCGTCGATAATGTCATTTCTGACCATGAACGGATTCAGACTCAGTCCGTCCGCGACGAACTCGGATATGAGCATAGTGGCCATTTCTATGTCTATGACCCCGCCGGACAGATCGAGAATAATCGAAATGGCCTTAGCCGGACGGCACATTCCATAGGTCGTCCGGAATATTTCGGTATACTGTTCACACACCCAGCCATTCCTGGTCAGACGCAGTTCTACGACCATGTTTTCTTTAATCATACCCAGGCTCTCAATTCTTGTTATGCAAATCAATGGAAAATCAAAAACCGCCAGATTTTTCTTGACAAGCGCATCATAACCCGCGCTGACGCGCTCCAGAAAAAAACTGCGTAACACGTCCTTCACCTTGTCCCCGTTTTCATTATTCTGGAAGGACTCGGCAAAAAACAATTCCGTGAAAGCCAGCAGATGGAGATTATCCTCAAGGACGATTCTCTTCTTTTCAATGTCAGTAATGCCGTTGCCATTGGACAGCCCCGCCGCCGGAACATCCACCAATAAAAAATCCTCATATTCCGTTTCGATCCTTGCCTTTGCCATAGTCGCCTCCCAGTCTATTTTTTTGTATAAGAACCAATGGCTTTTTTAAATCAGCCGTATCATCCATCCAATCTGCCAATGGCTTAATTTGGCACACAATCCTGGATTTGTCAAACCGAAAACCGCCGGCAATTCCGGTCCAAACAATCCGCGTATTTTATTTTTACTATTATTTCAAGTTTCCATATACCGGGAATTTTTTGCAAAGCGCGATCACTTCTTTGTGGATCACTTTGAGCTTTTTTTCATCCGCGTGGTTTTCAACCACATCGTTTATCCAGCGGGCGATTTTCACGATTTCCCTTTCTTTCATCCCGCGGGTCGTCACCGCCGGCACGCCGATCCGCACGCCGCTCGGGTCCATCGGGCTTCTCGGGTCATCGGGAATCATATTTTTATTCAAAGTTATACCGACTTTGTCCAGAGCCTTTTCCGCCTCCTTGCCGGTCACGCCTTTGCTGCCGAAGACATCCACCAGGACCATATGGTTATCCGTCCCGCCGAACATTATCTTGAATCCGTATTTTTTCAACTCAATTTCCAAGACCTTGGCGTTTTTGAGGATCTGCGCCGCATATCTCGCGAACGACGGTTTCAACGCCTCACCGAAAGCCACCGCCTTGGCCGCGATGTTGTTCATATGCGGTCCGCCTTGGAATCCAGGAAAAGCCGCTTTATCGATCGCTTTGGCGAACTTTTCCTTGCACAGGATCATTCCGCCGCGCGGACCGCGCAAGGTCTTGTGGGTCGTGGTCGTAACGATATCGAAATATGGCACGGGATTAGGCAAAGCCTTGCCGGCGATGAGTCCCGCGATATGCGCGATATCAAACATCGTGATCGCGCCCACTTTCTTGGCGATAGCCGCGAATTTTTTGTAATCCAATTGCCGGGTGTAAGCGGAAAAACCTGCCAAGATCATCTGCGGTTTTTCCTTGATAGCCATCGCTTCCAATTCTTTGTAATCAATCTTGCCGTCCGCGCCGGTCTTGTAGCGGACAAAATCATATACCTGGGCCGAAAGGGTGACCGGATGGCCGTGCGTCAGATGGCCGCCGTGGGAAAGGTCCATCCCCAAAACCTTATCGCCCGGTTTCAAAACGGCGCTGTAGGCGATCATATTGGCCGGCGCGCCGGAAAGCGGCTGGACATTCACATGTTCGGCTCCGAAAAGTTTCTTGGCCCGTTCGATCGCTAGGTTTTCCACGACATCCGTGAATTCCTGCCCGCCGTAATATCTTCTCCCCGGATAGCCTTCGGAATATTTATTGGTAAAAACCGTTCCCAGCGCTTCCAAAACCGCTTCGGAAACATAGTTCTCGCTGGCGATCAATTCCATCCCCTCGCGCTGCCTTTTGAGTTCGCCTTGGATCGCTTTATAAATTTTCGGATCTTGCTTTTTTAATATCGGCATAAAGTTTCGTGATGGATATTTTCATTTGATGTAAAATAAAAATTCCATTGTTTAGTGCTGGTTATTTATTTGATAAAATTCGCTTGTATTCAAAACTATACCAAAAAATCCCGCTTTTTGCAATTTTCCCAATAAAAAACACCCTCAGACCGGAAACCCAGAAATCTGGAAATCCGGCGCGAGGGTGGTATAGTAAAAAATTGGTTAAATTAAATGCTGGCGAGAAGCAGATCCTCCATCTCCAACACTTTCACCATTTCAGGCCTGGTTGGCTTGAAAATGCCAACATAGCCATCCAGCCGGTTCTTGTCCGGCAGGAATACGGCCGCAAGGTAGCCCTTGCTGACGCCGCCGACGAACAACTCGCCAGTGGCGGCGATTTCCACGGTCTGCTTCTTCATATAGACAGAATTAGACCAGGAGAACCGCTCGGCAACCTTGCCGTCAGTATCAAGGACAAGCGCCCCGACAACGCGGCCATATTCAGTTGCAATCCCGAGGGATCGCTCCTGAATGATTTTTCCGGCCCCGTACGGGTTGCCGACGGTGGAGAAGGTGAAAAACTTCTCACCTCCGCCCTCGACTGGATTGGATGCCTCGATATCAGCACCGTCGCCAGCGCCGATGATCCTATAAACCCAACCGCCGCGGCCTTCGACCATGAGCTCTTCGCCCAGACTTAACTTCTTCATAACATCCTCCTTCTGCCGCCCACTTGCGACAAATGAAGTTTTTTAGCGACAGGCTTTTCGCTCCTATTTGAGCTAGCTCCGGACCTTTCCGAAACATTCCCATCGCCGATAAAAAGGACTGCTGATTTCTACTTCGCTTCGCATATTTCCCATTTGAAATATACGCCGCGAAGGAAAACCAGTCATTTTTTTGTTTTTCATTTTCAACAATCTATTCTAGCACATTTATTAAAAACCGTCAATAGCAAAAAATCCCTGAAATAAAAGATTTTTTAACTAAAATTTGCGTTTTTCGATTATATTTTTACAAAGGATATGTCTCTTTAGCCTCTCGAACGAACTGCTTATTTCCACTTTCTTTTCCGTATTTTTCCAAAACCTTGAGTGTAATTTGCGCGAGTTTCTTGTATCCGCTTTTTCGGTAATATTCCAAAACCTCCCCAATCAATCCGCGCGCGCTTTCCAAATTATCTTCCCGGACAGTGCTATCTTGGGCGGAGGATTGCAATGAAGCCAGCCGCACCCTCGCCCGGGCCTCTTCGATCTTGGCCCGATGCGCGTCATATAAATTATCTAAATTTTCCAATTTACCCGCGATTAATTTGAAATCATCAGCCTTATCTTTCGGTTTCAATTTCCTTTGGTCGGTCAGCCCGAACCTGGCTTTCCACTGGAGGATGTCCTGGCCTTTTTCTTTGGCCTCCAACATAACTTTCATATTTTCATCAATAGCCGCTTCCGGGTTTTTTCCGACGGAATATTTCCAGCTTGCCCGGTCGTGCCTGGCCCGCAAAACCAAATCTTTGTTTTCCAGCAAGTCCGCGTTTTCAAAAATGATACCGAGCACGCGGTAAAACATAACCGGGTCCTGCCGGTGGAAGGCCGCCCCTGAAAGTTCCGACAGGTATTGCTCCGGCAATCCGGCTTCGTGGAGCATCCCAATGATCTGTTTCCCATCGACTGAAAAGATGTCCGCTTGCGGTCCGAACTTCTCTTTCAAAAACGCCTCAAATCCGCGTTGCAATATCCCATATTCCCCTTCGACCATAAAACTGCGGAGTGCTTTCGGATCGCCAAGGATCACTTGCGCTTTTTGCAAATCAGCCTGGCCGCCCCCCAAGGCGTCCTCCAGATTTACGGAAATAACCCCGACTTTTTCCGGCCCGTATATCCCCCATTCCAATCCGTTTTTTTCTTCCGCTGGCTTTGGTTTCCCGCTATCCGGAATAATTTCCGGCTTGAAAGTTTCCATATTATTTATTATGTTGTTATTCGGACTTTTTCAAATATTCCTTAAGAGCTTCCTTATAACTCCGAAGTGGATTGAGTTTCGTATTAAGCAGGACCGAGTAGTGCGGGCGTTTGGCCGGCCGCCGGAATTCCGCGCCGCTGACGGGGATGACTTTCGTTTTCAATTTCGCCTGCCGGTACAATTCCAGCACGCCTTCATACCAACTGCTTGGTCCGCCGTTCGTAATATGGTAGATTCCTGACGGTTTTTTGGACTCGACCAACTCTTTGGTCTTTTTTGCCAAATCCGGAGCATAGGTGAAACAGCTGGTTTCATCATCCACCCCTTTCACTTCCTTGTTCTTCCGGCCTAATTCCAGCATCATACTGAAAAAACTCTTTTTAGATCCCTCTGAAGCTCCCGGTTTCCCGAACAGCCAGGAAAGCCTAATGATATAATAATCTTCCCCGTATTTACGCACCGCTTTCTCACCCAGCACTTTCGATTTACCATAATTGGAAATCGGGCTAGTCTGTGCATTTTCATCAAAACCAATTTCCGGCGCAAATCCTTGATGTAAGCCACATGACGCACATGAATGAGTGCAGCCTTCCGGCTCTGGAATATCCGGTTGTCCATTAAAGACATAGTCGGATGAATAATTTACGAATACTGCCTTATTTTTTTTGGCCGCTTTCGCCAAATAACCCGGCGCCTTGCCATTCAGTTTTTTCGCCAGTTCGTATTCCTGCTTATCCTCCTCGCATTTATCCACGGCATTGTACCCGGTCGCATTGATAATGATAGCTGGTTTTAATTTTTCAACCTTTTCATCCACGTCTTTTTCAACAGTGACATCGATGATCTCTCGATCCCAAGCCACAACGTCATAGCTTGAATCTTTTTTGAAAACATTGACCAGTTCCTGGCCTAACATACCCTTGGCGCCGATTATCAAAACTTTCTTTTTTTCCGAAGGTTGAACTTTCGGAGACTTGATTTTTTTAACCATAAAATATATTTTTTTAATTTATTATCCGGTCCAGGTACTTTTTGATTTCCAATTGTTCCTCAAGCGGATTTTCCAGTTCGATGCTGACGATTTTCGGCAAATACACCCGGTATTTCTTTACATAATCAACCTCGGAAAGATTATCCAACCAATGGCTGGAATATTCTTTGCGATCCGGATATTTTTTATCGGGATCGTCATGCAATCCAGCACTGATCGCGGAAATATGCGCGCAACCCGCCGGAAACAGATTTAATATTTTTTTAATCCCATCACTTTTTCGTTTGCAAGCCGGACTTCCTTCCAAAATCCAATTCTCCCAATGGCTGGTATCCAAGCACACCCCGCCATAAGACTCCAGCTCATCGAAAGCCGGAAGTTCATCCGGCGTATTCTCGATATAGATCCGCTTGTTATATTTGGAAAGGTCGTTGACGAGCGGATAGTGTGATTTTTTCGGATGTATATTAAAGACCTGGGTGTGGTATTTTTCAACCAGATAATCCAATTCCCAAAGTTCCATATCATCGCGCAAATGCACATGCGGAATACTTTCCAGGGACGTATTTTCCAAAAGGCCATACAGCTCGCGGCGATCTTCCGATCCCAGGCAGGTCAGAAACAAAGCCAGCTCTTTGATGCCGAGCCTGTCGATTTCTTCCGCTTTCATCCTCCAATCCGATCCCAGGGTCGTCGTCAAGCCCAGAAGTATCTGTCGTTCCGCCATAGCTACTTTTTTAAAATTATTTTTATATATTCATCATAATCTTCAATGTAGTCCGACCGGTCTGGGTTATAATTAGTTGAAGACAATGCTAATAAAATTGCATCCTGCGAAAAATCTTTAAACTGATGCCAAACATAGTCTCCCACATACAGCGCGCTTGTTGGTCCTTCCATTTTCATTTCTTCCAATCCATCGCCTTTGTCGATTATTGCCGTGCAAGTTCCGCTCTGCAAAATAAAAAATTCTTTTTCCACTTTGTGGCAATGCGCCCCAGTTTTGCCGGTCGGCTTGGTGATGAAATAGACACGTTTGACTTCAAAATCGATGTAGTCCCGCAGTTCCACCGGACTCATCACGAAATTAGGCGCTTGAATTTTCTTAAGTTCAACTTGTTGAAATTTCATTTCCATAATTTTTATCAGTTAAAAAATTTATTTTTAAAACTTCTTTACGAACTTTACAAACTCATCTCGCCCTCTCCTGCGGCTTATCGGTCCTAGTAACATACGTATCCATAAACTTATTCATCTCGTCTTTTTTCTTCCAAAGGTCTTCCACCCATTCCTTATTATCCAAATACCAATCGACGGTTTCTTTGAGTCCTTGTTCGAATTTTTCCCGCGGATAATCCGGCTCCCAGCCGAGACTGCGGATGAGACTCGCATCGATCGCGTAACGCCGGTCATGCCCAGGACGGTCGGTGACATATTCGATCATTTCCCCGCCTTTGCCCATCAGTCCCAATATCATCCGGGTCAGTTCCAGATTGTTCCGCTCATTGTCAGATCCGACATTATATACGCGGCCAGGCTCGCCCTTCTCAAGCATCAAAAGCAACGCTTTGGCATGGTCGCGGACATGGATCCAATCGCGGACATTCAAACCGTCGCCATAGACCGGCACTTTCTCGCCCTTGGACAATTTGAACACGAAGAAAGGGATCAACTTTTCCGGAAATTGGTATGGGCCGTAATTATTCGAACAATGCGTCACCACCACCGGAACCTTGTGCGTTTTGAAATAGGCCCGGCACATCAGATCGCCTCCGGCTTTGGCGGCGGCATAGGGCATATTAGGTTCGATCGGCGTGTTTTCCGTAAACAATTTTTCATCATCCAACTCCAATGCGCCATAGACCTCGTCAGTTGAAACATTGACGAATTTTTCGATTTTATTGGCGCGCACCGCGTCCAGGATCATCTGCACCCCGAGCGTATTGGTCAGGACGAAATCCTTGCACCCGCCGTGGATCGAACGATCCACGTGGGTTTCCGCCGCGAAGTTTATGATATGGGTGATGCCGTTCTCTTGGACGACCTTGTTCAGAAAATCCAAATCGACGATATCGCCTTGGACGAATTTGTAATTCGGATCGTTTTCGACATCTTTCAAATTATTCAGGTTGCCGGCATAGGTCAGTTTGTCATA
>JAUXSK010000001.1 GCA_030679995.1 Candidatus Moraniibacteriota bacterium | reverse complement strand
ATAGCTGGCTGTCGGGGAATCCGGATTAAGCGCTTCTTGCGTTGCGGCGCAAATTTGGTTGTCGGCGTTCTTAATGGTGATGTCCGCTGTCAGTTGGCCGCTGTCAGTCGCGCCGAGGCGGGAATCCGGGAAGTTGTCGGCAGAGCCGGACCAGAAAAAAGATGCTTGGGCGGTTTGGCCTTTTTGGTAGTAGTCTTTGTCGAGGCGGAGGTTTTGGATGGTAGCGCTCGGTCCCCGCAGGACGTAGTGGAAAGCGAGTTTGTTGGAGATGGTTTGGTTTTGTTCGTTTTGGAGTTCCAGTACAGTATCATAGGCTTGGGGAGTTTGGGCTTTGGGCAGAGTGAACCTGATTTGTTTCTTTTCTTGCGGGTTAAGGGTTAGGGTTGATCGGTCTTCTTTGTTGGTGGTCACTTCTTCACCAAAGGTAGTGCGCCAGTAGGTTTTGAAGTTCGGAGTGAAAGTGATGGGATTGTTGGCATGGTTGGTGAGGTCACAAGTAGCGATAAGTTGTTCTTCCGGTTTGATATCCACGCCTTGGTCGAGGGTATAGCGTTTGTCTCCGGCTTCGTCGGCCACTGTGAGATAGCAGGAGCTTGGGTTGATTTCAATGAATTGGTTATCACCCTTGAGGATTACCTGGCCGGGATTGGCGATGGCTAGGAGCAAGCCGTTCTGGTTTCGGGCGATGAGCATCAGTTGGAATTCGCCGGACAGATAGCTGGGCGCGAGGTATTCGATTTCTTTTTTGATAGTTTCGTTTTCATTCAGGCTGATCGTTTCCGGATAGATCTGTTCGTCCATCAGGATTTGTCGGTCTTTCATAAGCTGGACGGCGTAGCGGACATCCGGTTGGATCTGTTCGCGGTTGGAGAGATCGAAGGTCAGTTGGATATTATTGTTGTCTTGACGGGTTATCTGCGCGTCGTAGATATTGACGGTGGCCACCGTCACGGCTTGGGTTTCTTGTTCCGGCGGGACAAGCTCCTGCGCTTGGGCAGGGATGAAAAAAGCCGTTCCGAAGACGGCCAGCACGGAGACTAGAAGTGTTTTTGTTTTTGACATATTTTTGTTTGAAGGTTTAAGTTGGTTTTTACATCCTCATCATATCACAAAAAAAACACCGCGTAAACGGTGTTTTTGAAAAGTTTTCTGTGTTGTTATTTTCCCATCTTCCGGCGGATAAAGGCCGGGATTTCCAACTCATCATCTTCGTCTTCCAATGATTTTTCAATAGCCGTGAAAGCCGGGCGCACCGGTTTCGGCTGGACTTTTTCTTCGATAATCATTTTGGATTCGAATTTTTCCGGAAAGGTCATCCTGGGCGCTTCCGTTTCCTCTTCTTCTTTTCTTACATTTGGAATATTATTGAAATTCTGGTTACTTTGGACATTCGCGATGCTCGGAGCGTTTTGCACGTTCGATCGGTTTTGCGAGATCGCTATCCGGGACATCCTTTCAATCGGGGATTCTTTCACCCGATCAGAATCGAAACCGGTAGCCACGACCGTGATCTGCACCTCGCCTTTTTTGACAGTTTCATCGACAACAGCTCCAAAAATAACTTTAGCATTCGGATCGATCGACTCGGTTATGATATTGGCCGCTTCGTTGATTTCCAACATCGTCAAATCGGATGAACCGCTGACATTGAACAACACGCCCTTTGCTCCGTCAATCGAAAGTTCCAGCAATGGACTGTTGATAGCGGCCTTGGCCGCGTCAGCCGCCCGGTTATCCCCGGAGCCGATACCGATGCCCATCAGAGCTGAACCGCTGTTGGACATAATCGCCCGCACATCCGCAAAATCCACATTGACGATTCCCGGTTTGGTAATCAGATCGGAAATCCCCTGCACGCCTTGGCGCAACACGTCATCCACGATTTTAAAAGAATTGATCAGAGTCGTTTTTTTGTCGATGATCTGCAAGAGTTTATCATTCGGGATGGTTATCAAAGTATCCACCCTTTCTTTCAAATTTTCCAAGGCCTCTTCCGCGATCGCCCTTCTTTGCGCGCCCTCGAAAGTGAACGGTTTGGTCACGACCGACACGGTCAAAGCCCCTAGCTCCTTGGCGATTTCAGCTACGATCGGCGCAGCGCCAGATCCGGTGCCGCCTCCCAGGCCGCAAGTTACGAAAACCATATCGGCTCCTTTGAGGACATCTTGGATTTCATCCCGGGTTTCTTCAGCCGCTTGGCGCCCGATATCCGGATTCATTCCCGCGCCAAGACCCTTGGTCAGATTTTTGCCGATATGCACTTTTTCAGTAGCCTTATTATGATGCAAAGCCTGCGAATCGGTATTGATCGCGACAAATTCCACGCCTTTGATTTTCGACTCGATCATCCTTTCGATCGCATTGTTTCCGGAGCCTCCGACGCCGACAACCTTGATACGGGCAAAGGTTTCAACTGGTGGTTTGATTTCTGCCATATGTTTTTTTATGTATAAAATTGAATTTTAATAACTTTTTGAAGTCTGGAGGGACTTTTTTTCAGTTTCGTAGTAACTAAACTTAACACATATGATTACTATGTGTCAAATGATGGATTATGTGTTTATTTTTGGCCGCCTATGCCTATTTTATTGCAAAAATTGGCCTATCCAAGCGACTATTCCCATTATACACCCGGGAAGAGTAAAATGCAAAAAATACCCTGACTGGCATTTTTTAGCTAAAAAAAATAAAATCTTCGCTTGTTCCGGTATTTAAGGCAGGAATTTTCCGAACCATTTCTTGATACCCTCGATCGATCCGCCGACCCCACTTGAGAAAATGTCCCTCGGCCTGCCGCCCCGTGAAGCATTGGCATTTTCCAAACCCCAAAGCACCAAACCGACCGCAGTCACGTATGACGGGTCGTCAACTTTATCTATCAGTCCGCCAAGCTGGATCGGAAAGCCGGTTTGCGCCGGCAAGCCCAAAACATCTTTAGCCAAATCAACCGCACCAGGAAGTTTGGCTGTCCCACCTACCAACACCACGCCCCCGGGCAACAACCGCTCCCGTCCGATCGATTTCAATTCTTTGTTGACCAAAATCAGGATTTCCTCCAGCCGCGCTTCGATTATTTCCGCCACATGGTAGCGGGAAACTATGCCCTCTTCATGGGAATCTATTTCAGCCAAATCGATTTCTTCCCGCTTGCTGATTTCTTTCGGCAAAGCGTTGCCATATTCCAATTTGACTTTTTCAGCGACATCGATCGAAGTTCTGAGTCCGATCGCGATATCGTTAGTAATATGGTTGCCGCCGATCGGCAGAACCGCCGTATGCAAAAGATCGTTTTCTTCAAAAACCACGACCGAAGTCGTACCACCGCCGATATCCACCAAAACGACTCCTAATTCTTTCTGCCTTCGGGTCAAAGCCGCCTTGGTCGCCGCCAAAGGCGCCAACACGAAATCCGAAATAGCAATGCCGGATTGCTCGACGCACTTGGTCAGGTTTTTTATGAAAGGCGTCGAACCTTCTACGATCATCGCGTCCACTTCCAATCGCACCCCGTTCATACCTAAAGGATCTTTGATATTCTTATTATCATCCAAGGAATAGTTCCTAGGAATTATATGGATGATTTCCGTATTGGCTGGAATGGAAATGGCTTGCGCCGCATTGATCACCCGCGCCACATCATCCTCCGTCACTTCCCCGTCGGCCCGGCCGACAGCGATCACCCCTTTGGAATTTTGTGAAACGATATGGTTTCCGCCGATACTGACGATGGCTTGATTGATCGCCACGCCCGAGGTCCGCTCCGCCTGCTCAACCGATTCATTGATGGATCTGGTCGCATCTTCCAAATCGACGATCACACCCTTTCTCACGCCGGTAGAATTCGCCAAACCGACGCCGATTATCCTCGGTTTTTCTTCCTCAGGAAAAATCTGCGCGATCACAGTCCTGACGCTTGAAGACCCTACATCGATTCCGACAATAATATCACGACTAGCCATGGCCTGTTTGAAATTTATATCTTAATTAAAAAAATCGCCTCCCGCATCAGACAATGGAATAATTATACCATAAAAACCCGATGTCCGCCAATAATCCGATTCAAAGAACTCAGGCAAAAACATATGGAATAAAAATTATGCACCCGATTATTATGGCCAACAAAGCGGTAACCAAAACGCTGGCCGCCATCAAATCCTTTATCACCCGGACATACGGATGGACCCGCGGTTTCAGGATGTCAGCGATCCTTTCCATCACCGTATTCAGAAGCTCCATTATCAAAACCCCCATTATGACCAAAAACAGGACGATCATCTCGCTGGGCGTCACCCGGTAATAAATCATAGCGCCGATCACCAAGACAGCTACGATAACCTCGTTTTGGAAATTCTTCTCGTAGCGCAAGGAATAACCTAAGCCGTTGATGGCGTGCCGCAAACTCATTCCGAAATTTTTTATCCTTTGCATATATTTAGAATTTTTTTACCGCTTGTTCCTGGATGCCGAACATCTCCGCTCCATGCGCGAAACCCAGAAGATGCAGGACGCCGTGCGCCACAACATTGGCCAGTTCTTTTTGCAATCCGATCCCCTGCTCTTGCGCGTACTTACGTATATCATCATAGCACAGAATCAATTCGCCTAAAAACAAGTCGTTTTCCGCGACGCTTTCAATCTCGCCGATATTTTCATATTCGAAAAACGACAAAATATCGGTCACGCTGTCTTTGTGCCGGTGTTTCTTGTTCAGCGCTTGCATTTCTTCTTCCGACAACAGCGCCACGCTGATAGAAATATTCTTTTCCCGCAGAAAAACATAACCCGTCTTCCCGATGGTCTCCTCAGCTACCGCGGCAAAAAAACCGTCCGCTATCGGAATCCCGGTCTGGTTGTTGACTTCGACATCGATCGGCATAATTATTTTTGCACGTTAAGGATCCAGAATAGGCTGAAAACCGCCGCCAGGACGAAAAACATCACCGCGCTGCCGAAAATAAGTTTTGAGATATTCCTGAGCATAGGTTGATTATAGCACAGAAATTTATTCAAAAAAACTTGCGGCAAAAAAACAGCTCCGTTTTCACGGAGCTGTCCAAATCCATTTGGGATTCCCTATTGCAACGATTCTTCGACGATCTTCTTGACCAGATTGCCGTCCGCTTGGCCTTTGAGTTTGGCCATCGCCGGACCCATCACTTTGCCGATTTCCGTTTTGCTCGTCACGCCAGACTGCGTGATGATTTCCTGCACGACCGCCCGCACCGCATCCTCGCCCAGCTGTTGCGGCATATAGGCCATCAGGATTTCCATTTCTTTCAATTCCTTTTCGGCCAGTTCGGGCCGCCCGCCTGACTCATATTGCGCCACGGCGTCTTTCCTCTGCTTCACGGCTTTTCCGATGACTTCCATCACTTCCGCGTCAGACAAACCCTCTTCCCTTTTTTTCTTGTCGATTTCGGTGTTCTTGATCATCGCATCCAGCATCCGCAAAACGTCGCGTTTTTCGGTTTCTCCGGCTTTCATCGCCGCCTTCAGGTCTTCAAAAATTTTTTGTTTCAACATATTGATGATTTGCGGATTAATGCACAAATGGTTTCGAATAAATCCGTTTTTACATTTGCGACTATCCGCCTTATGTTATTTTACAATTTTCTTTTTGGCTTGTTTGAAATTTTCCTCGTCGAATTTGCCCATTTTTTTCAAACGGTCGACGACTTTCTTAACCTGCGCCCGATACAACGCGCCTTGGCGGAGTTCGATCTTGCTTTTTTCATCCGTCCTGAATCTGGTCTTGCGGGCTTTTACTAAAACGCCGCTCTGTTGGACCCGACGAGAAAAACGCCTGATCAGACTCTCAGATGTTTCGCGATCTTTCTTTTTTACTTCAATCATACTAAAACCTCCTTTCCTAAATCCATATTTTCTTAATATTATATTAAAGAGGATAAATATCCTCATATAATCTCGCTCCCCCGATCAGATGCAGGTGGATATGCGGAACTTCCTGTCCACCCCATTCACCGACCCGAAATAACAGTTTATACCCTTTTTCCGAAATTGACAAGTCTTCGGCGATATTTTTCCCGACCAGAATCATCTGGCCGACCAATTCGACATCCGCCATCCCAAAGTCATTGATCGAAGCGATATGCCGCTTGGGGATTATCAGGATGTGCACCGGCGCCAACGGATTGCGGTCATTGAAAGCGATCAGGTCGTCGTTTTCAAAAGCCACTTCGGCTGGAATTTCCTTTTTGGCGATTTTACAAAAAATACAATCAGTCATTTTAGTGTCTTGCAATTAATTATGGTTTTCGTGGTAAGTCACCACGTTATCCGTCTTCAATTTCTTTTTTACCAGGTCGACCAATTTATCCATACTGACCGTTTCCTGTTCCCCGGTAGTCATATTCTTTATTATTACAGTCTTATCCAGCGCTTCTTTCTGTCCAAGGATCAAAGTCATTTCCACTCCCAGCCGATTGGCCACCCGCAACTGCGATTTCAAACTGCCGCGCCCGAAACTTTCCGCCACCAAAATGCCGTTCTTTTCCAGCTCGGAAAACAGGCGCAAACTTTTCTTTTTGGCCAAATCGCCCAGTTGCGCCAGAAAAACTTTCGGTTTCGGCGCCTTATACGGCTTAGCTTGGACCCTTTTCATTTCGATGATCAACCGCTCGACACCCAATCCGAATCCGATGGCCGGAGTCGCTTCGCCACCCAGCATCTTCACCAGATTATCATAGCGTCCGCCGCCGCCCAAAGCGCTCTTCCTGCCCTCCTCTGAGCCGGACCAAATTTCAAAAACGGTCTTGGTATAATAATCCAATCCGCGCACCAATCTCGGATTGATAGTGTATGGCAAATCCAATTCGTCCAAATATTCCAGCAGACTTTTGAAATGCACCCGGCATTCTTCACACAGATGATCCACTGATTGCGGAGCAGCCGCGGCCACTTGGGAACATTTGTCCTCCTTGCAGTCCAAAACGCGCAACGGATTCGCATCCAGCCTCCGCTTGCAGTCGATACACAATTTATTCGCTTTCGATTCCAGATAGCTGACTAAAAGATCTTTGTATTCCTTGCGGCAAACCGGACAGCCGATCGAGTTGACCTGGATTTGGATAGCCTTGATGCCGAGATTTTGCACCACCCGGGCAGCCACTTGGATCATCTGCGCGTCCAGGATCGGATCCTGCTCGCCGAAAGCGTCATAATTGACCTGATAGAATTCTCGATAGCGGCCTTCCTGCGGCCGGTCATAACGATAGACCGGACCAGTCGAGAAAAGTTTGACCGGTTTGCTCAAAACGCTCATTCCGTGCTGGATGAAAGCGCGCGCGATTCCGGCCGTCATTTCCGGACGCAAGGCGATCTTGTCCCCGCCCTTGGTCACGAAACTGTATAGTTCCTTTTCAATGATGTCCGTGCCCTCGCCGATACTGCGATTAAAAAGATTGCTGAACTCAGCCAATGGCGTATCGATCCTGGAAAACCCATATTCCCGGGACAATCTTTCCGTCACCCTCCTTACCTGGTCCCAATATGGCTGGTCGGTCGGCAAAATATCCTTCATACCCCGCGGCGGTTGCGCTACGATCGGTTCCACTTCTTTTTTCACAATGGCTGCTTTTTTCACCGCGACCTTCTTGCCATTTTTCATAACTTCTTTTTTAACCGCAGGTTTTTTGATAATCTTTGCCATAATGGTTTGAATTTTTCAATTTTCAAATTCTGTCCTGATTTCGAAATTTAAAAATTATTTTAATTATAAATCGTCGGATCCGTCAGCTAGCGGAAATGATTGTAAATTTAAAACACCGCGATCTTGTCCAGCGGCCAAGCCCGCAAAAAAGCCCTGCCGATAATATCTTCTTCCGGCACCGGACCCCAGGAGCGCGAATCGGAACTGAACAGGCGGTTATCCCCCATCACGAAATATGCGTCGCTTTTCAAAGTGACCGCCAATTCCCCGGTCGTCTTCGTCGTATCCGGCAAATAGTTTTTTTCATCCAAAACGAAACCGTCCGGATTTTCAGAATTATATATGATAACTTTCCCGTCTTTGATTTCCACTTTTTCCCCCGGCAACCCGATCACCCTTTTGATGAAAAATTGGGTCGGATTTTTGGGATAGCGGAAAACCACCACATCCTGCCGTTTCAATTCCTTGAAAGGTTCGACTGTAAAAAAAGTCTTGCCATCAGCCCCGACATCGGTTTTTTTATAGCCGAATTCATTGACGATCAGATATTGGTTGTTTTTAAAATTCGGTTCCATCGAAGCGCCTTGCACGAAAAACGGCTGAAACAGGAAAACCCTGATCGGGACGATAATCACGAAGGCCAGGATAAAAATCTTAACTATCTCTATTATGAATCCGCCGACGCCATAATAGCGTTCGTCTTGGATTTTATTGGAAGAAGGCATATTTTCCATCGGATAAATCTATATTTAATTAAGGAATTTCTTTTGTAATTTTAACAGGAAAACATCGGTTTGACAAGCGCAAAACAGGCCTGATTAAAGCCAAAAGTTTGCCGGGATCTCCAGGATGA
The DNA here is from genome assembly GCA_030679995.1 of Candidatus Moraniibacteriota bacterium. GTDB lineage: Bacteria > Patescibacteriota > Minisyncoccia > Moranbacterales > UBA2206 > JAUXSK01. The sequence goes on along the minus strand of JAUXSK010000001.1, from coordinate 6,090 downwards.
GCTATTATAACCCTATGCGCCAGACAGAAAATCCAAACCAAAAAAATAACCTGGACTATGGCTCGCCGGACTTTGCCGATGCGAAGGATATTTTTGCGGCCACCGCGAAAAACCGGCTTGCCGGCGAAAAACCGGAATTTCGACGCAGGCCAAAAACTTTAAGATACAAGCTTATCCTCTATCTGCTCGCTTTCATTATTATCGGCGGAACCGCCTATGGTTCATTTTTCGCTTACAAATTATATTTTCTGGGGAAAAAAGTCAGCATTGAAAACAGCGAGCCATCCTCTTTCTTGGAAACTATGCGATCGATTGCCAGCAAAAAACCTTCAGACCTGCGGGGAGCGGATACGGATAGGATAAATATCCTGCTCTTGGGCGTCGCCGGCAACGACAAGCCCGGAAAGTTCCTCACCGACACCATCATAGTGGCCAGCCTGGATCTCAAAACCAACCGGGTCGCGCTCCTATCCGTTCCCCGCGACCTCTATGTCCAGATTCCGGATGCCAAAATTTGGACGAAAATAAATTCCGTCTACCAATACGGGCTTGATAATCTCAAAGATGAAAACGGATTGGCTTCCCAGGCGGTTAAAAAGACCGTCACTGGCATAACCGGACTCGACATCGATTATTATATCGTTTTGAATTTCAACGGTTTTGAAAAAGTCATCGATGACATCGGCGGCATAAACATAATGAACGGACGCGATATCTATGACGCGCGCTATCCCGGACCTAATTTCAGCTACGAAACTTTCGAACTTTCCAAAGGCTTCCATCAGCTTGACGGAGCTACCGCCCTCAAATACGCGCGCGAGCGGCACGATGATCCCGAAGGTGATTTCGGCCGGGCTAAAAGACAGCAACAGATAATGCAGGCTACTAAAAACAAAATTTTTTCCGCCGGCACCTTTTTCAATGTCTTCACCCTGAATGATCTTTTCAAGACGCTAGGTGAAAATATCCGGACCGACATACCGACGGAAGATTTCGCGGGTTTTTTCGAATTGGTTAAAAAACTGGACACTGACAATATCAATAATGTCGTCGTGGACGCCTGGAATGAAGACAGCTTGCTCAAGGTGTCCCACGTGCAATACGGCCCGACCAGAGCTTTCGTCCTCATCCCGCGCGTCGGCAATTATGGCGAGATCCGGGAATTGGCCGAAAACATCTTCGACTTGAACAAAATCAAACGCCGCCGGGAAGAAATCTCCAAAGAAGATGCCAGCATCGCCATCATCAACAAAAGCGGCGACGCCAAAATCATCGCCAAAATCAAAAAGATCCTGGAAGACAATCTGAATTATCGGAATGTCACGGTTTTGGCTGGCCGGGACCGCAGCCTGTCCGGCAAAACCGTCGTATATGATTCCACTGGCGGGCGGAAACCTTTCACCCTGGATGAAATCGCCACCCGGTTGCCGGCGGACGTTTCGTACGCGCCCGGCCCGGACATCTCCGAAGCGCTGCAAAATAAAACTGCTGATATGGTCCTGGTCATTGGCGAAGATGTGATCGAGAGGTATAATATGGAGGAAGACACGATCGAAGATCTGAACAAATCGCAGGACGACCAGATGTATCTTAACTTATTAGATAAGTAAATCCTAAGCACTAAATTCCAAATTCTAAATAATATCGAAATCTAAATATTCCAAATCCAAAACAGTTTTGAATTTTATATTTTGGCAACTTGGATTTATTTAAAATTTATATATTTAGGATTTTGCAAAAAATTATGAAAATCATAGTAGGCCTTGGCAACCCCGGCCGAGAATACGCCGGCACCCGCCACAACATCGGTTTTGAAATCATAGACGGATTGAAGGAAGCGTCCGGCTTTCCGGATTTCGAATCCCACAAAAAATTCAACGCCGAGATTTCCAAAGGCATCATCGATAATGCCGAAGTCCTCCTTGTCAAACCGCAGACTTTTATGAACCTGTCCGGCACGGCCGTGCGAAGCCTGCTGGATTTCTACAAATCGTCCGCGGACGATATCATCGTGGTCCAGGACGACCTGGATATCGCCCTGGGCAAATATAAAGTTTCCGCCGATTCATCTTCGGCCGGCCACAACGGCGCGCAGAACATCATCGACCAGCTCGGCACCCAGAAATTCAAGCGTTTGCGCGTCGGCATCGGCGAAGAAAGGGACGGCGCGCCGGTCTGCCGGCTGGGCGCCCATGATTTCGTGCTGGGAAAATTTTCCGAAGAAGAAAAAATAAAAATCGGAGATATCACCGGGAACATACTGGCTGAAATCAAAAATCTTTTATAAAAATCCAAATAGAAAAAAGGAATCCGCGCGGATTCCTTTTTCCGTTATTTTCCGTAAAAATCATCGTCCGGCGGGAATCTGTAAATCCTTGATGCCGGCGGGAATATTTTTCATCAATTCACATTGGTCGATAAATTCCACATCCGCCGGAACCGTAAAATCGATCGGTCCGGTTTCTTTGCAATTATCCAGCGATTCCTTCGCCACCACGTCTTCCGTCGATTGGAAATTGTCATTTTTCGGAAGATTGCCGGAACCGTCCGCTTTCGGCATATTCCTGCTCAATCCATCCATACAAGCCTTGGTCATTATGAATCCTTGCTTGGTTTTTTCATTCCAAATGCGGAAGTCTTGACCGTCAAATACCATCACCATATTCCCCTCCGGAACCACCGAGGTCGATTTATACTTTGTCCCGTCGATATATACCTTCGTTTCCCCGTTCGCGTCCTGCGAAACGCATTCCATTTTCTTGCCCAAGCCGATCGCGTCTTTCAGGCTGCCGATCACGCCGGCTGTTTCCTGATTTTTAACCGGAGCTGTCCCGCCGACCTCCGTTACCGCCGGCGTTTCTCCGCCGCCGGAACAGCCGCTCAAAAAAACAACCGCCGCCAGCATCGACATAAGTGTCAATGTTTTTTTCATATTCATTTTCGTTTATTATTTATGCGTCCAGTATAGCAAATATCCGCTTGGCCGGCTACAGGCGCTCGGCCTTAATATTAAAAACCCGAATGGAATATTAGAATCATCCATAATCCAGATTAGTCGCAATTCCACCACTTTACCCCTCAGCAACCATTAAAAAAAGGCATCACGACTCGCGACGCCTTTTGCTTCTTGCCGGTATACCTGCCTCATTTTTTGTGGTCGATCTTGAATTTCGGTGAAGTAAGGGTTTGTCCGGTGAATCAATCTCCTTCTTAAAAAAATCTATGATTTTAGATTTATAATTTTTTTCAAAATCCATATTAACTGCTTTAAAAAATTCTAATGCGTCCCTATTTATGCCTTCCGGAATATCATCGTTGATACCCTCCATAAAATTATGAAATTTAGATCTTTGCAATTCTGCTTTTTTAAATATTTCCATTACATCCTGATCGATATCCGTCTTAACCTTAATTCCAATTTTTTCAAGAAAATTTACAATTGCCGCCTCTGTGGTTTTTGAATTGTAATATCTGGCTTCAATCAATTTTCCTGCCTTCTCGCCAGACTCAAGACACTCTAAATAATCCAGACCGCTTGGCCAATTATAATTAAAAGACACTTCTCCCTTTTCCAATTTTTCAAAAAGACTTTGAATACTCCCGTATTCCTTATTCATTTCCTCATTATAAGAAATGACTTGGAATATCATTCTCGAATCTGCCTCATATTTTCCCGGACTTTTATCTACCTTCATATATTTGCTAAAAAAATTATTTCCTATTTACTTCAGCAATGCATAATTCGCATCACATTCCGATTGAGTTTTAATCCAATTCACTTCCCAAATTACATTGCATCTGAGCCAAATCATAAGAAACACACTACAAAATAGATTTGATCTAATTAATTTTTATCCAGGACTGCACTTCTACTCTCATATGCGTATGAAAATTTATTGATTATTCCAACATTGAAGTGTAGCAAAATATGCGGACCTTGTCCCTGATCTTTTGTTTTATTTATCACTATTTATGATTTTATTCTGGTCTTCTAATTCATCTGGCAGTTCTACTCCATATTCTTTTCTAAAATTATCCTCAACCGAAATCAAAAAGTCAAAAGTATCTTTATTAATTCCAGCAGGAAGCTTGTCAGATTTACCAAGCCTATAATCATGGATTGCACGCTCCTTTTCTTCATGTTTTTTGAAAGCTTCCAGTGCCTTCTGATCCAATTTACCATTGACCGTTATCCCAATCTTTTCCAAAAAATCAATTATATCTTCCTCCTTGGCATATTTATCGTTATAATATGATCCGATTATGATTACCGGATTGTCAATATACCGATTGATAGACGCCACGCCACTAGGCCATTTTACGCCTTCCGGCATCCCTCGATGCCTTATTTCATCCAAATACCAGGCAATATCATCAAATTCATATCCCAAATTACATTGCATCTGAGCCAAATCATAAGAAACACACTGAAAAATAGATTTAACCTCATCCATCTTTATCCATGGTTGCATCTCCACTCTCATATATTTATTAAAAAAATTATTATCTGCCAAAAAAACATTCATTTTTCTTCTTGAACATCGGAGTTTATCAAATATGCGGATTTTCCTGCATTAGATTGAGTACATCTTGGACACCTTGGCATATTCCTAGGTGAATTCAATAGGTGTCAGATAATTCAGAGTTTGATGCAAACGGTTAAAATCGTACTCGATCCTTTTTTTGAATTATTCTGCCTCCTTATTGTTTTTATTATTTTTAAGTTTATTTTCTTCTTTTAAAATTTTTCTTATTTCTGGTAAAAATTTTTTACTAAAATTGCTATTTACAGATTTGAAAAAAACCATCTGATCCCTGCTAAAACCTTCCGGAACGATATCGCTTTTCCCGCTCATATAATCCCTGAAAAGTTCATTGTTTTTCTCTTTTTTTTCAAATACGGCAAGCGCTTCGGAAGATAAATCTCCAGTAGCTTCAATTCCAAATCCTCGCAAGTATTTGATAATCATTTCTTCTGTAACCTTTTCATCATATTCTGCTTTAATAAGCACGATTGGCTCACTAAAATCAGTATAATCCCAAAGAGCTGCAAACCCCTTGGAAAGCTCAAAACTAGAGTCTATTTTTCCTCGTTTTACATCGTCAAAAAACTCATGCAAATCATGATATTTCTCTAGAATTTCCTGCTTGATGCTAGTAGCCTGGAAAATTGACCTATTATATTTGTCCTGATGATTGTTAACTTTCATATGTTTTATAATTGCTTAGCTACCTATCTTAACACAAAAATTTATGTTAAAAATGAGAACAGCAAAAAATTAAATTTATCTTTGCAAATCCGCCTTGACGACCATCCCGAATTTTTCTTTGCAATATGTGATGATGTCCTCATCGCTGATAAGATTTTCCGAGTATTCGGCGAAAATTATATTCTTTCTCCTCCATCGACTTAAATCATACAGCCCATTTTTCCCATATTCTTCCCGTTTATCCCGAATGTCGTCACACTCAATGAAGCCATTAAATTCAATGGGATATCTTTCTGGATCAGATTCCTCCGGTATGATTTGGAAAAAAGAAACCACCACCAGTCCATTTTGGCCAGGCTTTAATGACTCCTCCTGTTTGCCGAAAAGTTCTTCTCGCTCTTTTCTCCACCCCATCCTAATTTCACTCACCTTCGACAATTCAACCTCAATACCTATCTTGTTAAAAAAATCCATCAACATCTGGGTATTCAATTGGTGTTGATTGTAATGTACTGAGATTTCCTGATCACCACGATTATTCACTGTATAAAATCCTACCGGCTTGCGCATCTCATCTGGCACATAGCCTAAAGTGATTTTCCAAAAGAATTCATCCAGCGAACCGTATCGCTCGATGATTTTTGGATCGAATGATTTGAGTTTGAACCGCTCTTGCCTATTTACAAAGCCTATAAGCCTAGTTTTCCCTGAATATATCTTCATACATTTTCTCCCTTGTGTTAGTTATTAATCCCTTATCCAGAGCTTACTTGACCCGTATTTGATTGTCAAAGGGCTCTGATTCTTTTGTTGTTTATCCAAGAAAACACCTGTTTTTCTTGAACATCGGAGTTTAGCAAATATGCGGATTTTGTCAATA
>JAUXSK010000009.1 GCA_030679995.1 Candidatus Moraniibacteriota bacterium | reverse complement strand
TCTTTGATGACGTCTTAAAAATTAACAAGCGCGGACACGATATCCAAAAAACTATCGAAGCCACCAAATTATTGAAAGATGCCGGATTCAAAATCAACTACCACATCATGCCCGGAATGTATGGCAGCACGCCCGAAAAAGATATTGTAATGTTTCAAAAGCTGTTTTCCAATCCTGCTTTCCAACCGGATATGCTAAAGATATACCCGACAGTGATCGTTAAAAACTGCGCGCTCTATAAAATATGGAAAAGCCGGCAGAATAAACAAAGCCAGGAAAACAAAACCGCACATAATAGCACGGCCGTATTATTATGCGCAGAAGGAAATTACCAGCCGCTTACCGATACGCAGTTTAAAAAAATGATCCTAAAGATCAAAAATGAGATTATTCCGCCCTATGTCCGCATCGCCCGCTTGGTGCGCGACGTGCCAACATCTTCCATCCTGGCCGGTCCGACAATTTCCAATCTGCGCCAAATCATCGAAAAAGAATCCCAGTGCCAATGTATCCGCTGCCGCGAAGTAAAGTCCGATTACACTGCCGGTGAAAAAATAATATTAGATCGCATCGACTATCCGGCTTCCGATGGACGAGAAATATTCCTGCAATATGCTTCTGAAGACAAGCAAAAACTTTTCGCGCTTTTGCGGCTGCGGATCCCAAGCCATTGTCGTTTCGGACTTGATCCGGAATCTGCCAGCGCGCCAATCACAACTAACCCAGCAAAGATCCTGAATCAAGTTCAGGATGACAAATTATATGCATCATTGCCCGTCCTAAAAAACGCCGCCCTCATACGTGAAGTTCACACCTACGGCAAATTGACCAAAATCGATATGCAAGACAAAAATTCCCCGCAACACATCGGCCTAGGCCGCAAGCTGATGCTGGAAGCCGAGCGCATCGCCAAGAATGAATTTAATCTGGAAAAGATTGTAGTAATCTCAGGCATCGGCGTGCGCGGCTATTATCGGAAAATGGGATATAGGTTGCTTAATACGTATATGACCAAGAAGTTATGATCAATAAAAAGAGCCCTGGCTTGCGTCAGCGCTCTTATATGATTTCGATATAGCGTCAACCCGACTTATTTTTTAATTTGTTCTGTCCTTTCCTTGACCAATCGTTTCAATCTCGGTCCGGATTTTTCTTGCCAATCTTTTTTTATTTCCTCTGCTGCTTCAGCAAGCTGCTGGGCGACAGCAGGTTCCCCTTTGCTTTTAATTATCTGGATTGAAACACCTAGATTTTCCAACATGTTAGCTACCGATCTTTCCGTAAAGTCATAAAATTTATCGAGAACGTAAGTTTCTTTGGACAAGTCATCCTCTTCCCTCATTATCAGGTCTGCATATTCACCCAATATGGACTCCTTCGCGTTATCCTTATCTTGCAATATTTTTTCCACATCCTCCCCGTACAGGCCGTCCATCTTGAATGCGAAGCCTTCTAAACCGAGATAGCTATCGCCATTGCCTGTTTTTTCCCCTTTGCCATTAATGCCGGACAGCTTGTCATATATTTTTCCTAACTCCTCGATGTTCACCGCTAATTGCTTCAATCGGGAAGGCGAAACCAAGCTGATATCTCCCCCTGAAGGTTCCAATATGCCATTTATTATATGGGTCGCGTCCTCTTTTCTCAGCAAAAAATGTTCAGCGGAATCTTTTGCAGCCCGATATTCCTCATCCGTATGCAAACCATTTGACTCATTGACAGATTTTTTTTGTTCGACGCTCTCATTTCCAACCGGAGACATGCCTTCTCCATTCCCAAAAAGGTTTTTTTCGCTCATATTTTTTTACATCCGTTATTTAAATAATTATCGTTAGACCTCTTGCTTGTTATTATAGCAATAATTAGCAAAAATGACGATTCAGCCCATCAATATGAGCTCGCCATCCAGACAAGCACCTCGGAAGTCGGCCTACAAAATTAGATGCGGACGAAAGATATATGTATAAGATTGGAAGTTTTGCGGTGGAAAAATGGAAGATTATGAAATAAATTTAATAGAAACCGCAAAACGTGAAGCCAAGGAGGAAGCTGGCATAGATATCGAAATAATCGATTCGGAGCCGTTTTTATTTTACACGAAAAAAAGACTCCCGCAGGAACGGCAGGTGTTATTTTAGCGCATTTCCTAGCCAAAAGAATTGGGGAAATAAAGCCTGGTACCGACATCCGGGAATCGGATTGGATTCCACTGGAAAATTTAGAAAAAGAAAAACTAGCCCCGAATATCTTACCAGCACTCAGATATTTTAATTTTTTACCTCACCCTAAGCAGCCGGATTTAAAAAACTAGTTTTCTTTGTTGCCGCCGATTGAACGATACAGCAATTCCAGCCGTTTTTTTTGACGGCCAAATTCCGGAGCATACCGTCCATCAATATTTTCGATAGCTTTGGGAAGCCATAGTAGCAAGCTCTGCCTGACCTTATTCCTTTCAGCGGCGCTGAACTTTTCCATTTGGTTGTGACAATCTTCAAACTGGGCTACGATACCTTCGATTTCCCTTAAAGCTATGATTTCCTCATTCACGCGAGGAATCCTACCGATCACATGATCGGGATCATTGCGATATTCCTTTTTCGATTTCGGCTCCATCCTCGGCATTCCAAATAGCATAATAGCGATATAAAAAAAATTACACCCCCATATTAACACAATAAGCCATTGTTTGAAATACCGACGACGGATATTGGCTTAAATAAAGCTTTTAAAAAAAGCTGAGGTCTGCGCAAACGGCCTTGGTTTTCCAATGAGATACCCATTGAACCAGGCTTGCGTTAAAAATTTTTCAGCCTATAATTAGTCTATAATAATAACATAACTCTTTTTTATGAAAATCGCCAACCACATCATCCAGCTTGCCACCGGCGCCACTTTGGACTTTATCGATATCACGGAGAAAATCCAGGAGAAAATCCAGGAAGCCGCGATCGAGAAAGGCATCGTCAATATCCAGAGCCTCCATACCACCATGGCGATCATCGTCAATGAGGCCGAGCCGCTCCTGATTTCCGATATGAAAGCCTGCCTGGAAAAATTGGCTCCGCAAACCGAAAAATATTCCCATGACAATTTCGAAATACGCACCGTCAATATGTGCGATGGGGAATGCGCCAACGGGCACGCCCACAACAAGGCTCTCCACCTGCCGACTTCGGCCATCCTGAATATACTTGGGAACAAATTACAACTCGGAACCTGGCAAAGGATCTTCGCTATCGAATTGGACCGGTCAAGGCCGAGGCAAGTCGCCCTGCAATTTATCGGGGAATAACGGATAAAATTTCACCATCTGCCGAAAAATGGCCCGGACGGATATCTGGGCCATTTTTCGTATTATCCGGAAACGAGTTATGATTGATGTTTTATTTCCCCGCCAACTGCCCGCAGGCACCTTGGATTTCCTCGCCCAGGCTTTTACGTATCGTAACGTCAATCCTGTTCTGCGCCAGATAATCGCGGAATTCGACCGTATGTTCTTTAGAAGAAGGCTTAAATTCCGAACCGGTGGAATTGTAGCGGATCAAATTGACGTGCAGCAACTGTAATTTGCCGATTGATTTCACGAAGCGGATCAATTTGTCCGCATCTTCCCGGCTGTCATTCACGCCCGAAAGCATCACGTATTCCAAAAATACTTTGCGGTTGGTTTTGAGAAAATATTTTTTAAGCGCTTCGCGCAAGGTTTCCAGATTATTTTTGCGATTGATCGGCATAGCCTGGCTTCTTTTTTCATCGCTTCCGAAATGCAGCGACAAAGCCAGATTGACCTGGGGGAATTCCATCGCCAGCTTTTCAATCCCCTCCGGAATGCCTGAAGTCGAAACGGAAATACTCCGCGCGCCGAAACCGAACAGCGTCGGGTCTATCAGATCCCGCAAGCTCCGACTCACCTGTTCCCAATTCAATAAGGGCTCTCCCATGCCCATAAAAACTACGGTTGATATTTTTTGGTTGATATTTTTTAAATACTGGATCCAAAACAAAACCTGATCGGTAATTTCTTCCGCCGTCAGATTTCTTTTGAGACCCATCTTACCCGTCGCGCAAAATTTGCAACCGATTGCGCAACCGACCTGGCAGGAAATACAGACTGACCACACATCGGGCTTAGGCGCGATCAGAACCGCTTCGATCAAATTTCCATCCGACAACTTCAAAAGAGCTTTCATCGATTGCCCATCTTTAGTAACCAAGACTTTTTGCACCTCGAAGGATAATAAGCCCATCTCCTTAACTAGAATTTCCCGCAAATCTTTCGGAATATTGGAAATCTCGGTAAAACTCGAAATACCATCCTGATAGATGGCTTTTTTGAGCTGTTCCGTTCGGAATTTCGGCTGGTTTTGCGATTGCAAAACCGCCTCCAATTTTTGTAAATCCATAAGTTTAAAGTCTACTCCACCGTCACCGATTTGGCAAGATTGCGCGGCTTATCCACGTCCAAGCCCTTAGCCACGCCCACGAAATAGGCCAGCAGTTGCAATGGGACCACTGACAGAAGCGGGGTAAGCATTTCCAAGGTTTTAGGGATATATATCACGTCATCCGCGATTTTTTTGATTTCCGCGTCGCCTTCGGTCGCGATAGCGATAATCTTTCCGCCGCGCGCCTTGATTTCCTGCATCCCGGAAATCGTCTTTTCATAAACGCTATCCCGCGGCGCGATAAAGACAGATGGAAAATCCTTGTCGATAAGCGCGATCGGCCCATGTTTCATCTCGCCCGTCGCATAGCCTTCCGCGTGCACATAAGAAATCTCTTTGATTTTCAGAGCCCCCTCCGTGGCGATCGGGAAATTATATTTCCTTCCGAGATATAGGAAATCCCGGTACTGGGCATATTTTTTAGCGATTTTTTTGATTTCCTTATCTTGTTCCAAAACGCGGGTAATCAACTTCGGAATCCGTTTCAATTCTTTGGCGATCCTTTGCCCGGTCACCAAAGACATCCCCCGCTGCCTGCCCAACATCAAAGTCAACAGCGCCAAGATACTCAACTGCGAAGTGAAAGCCTTGGTCGAAGCCACGCCGATTTCCGGGCCGGCATGGTTATATACGCCCGCATCGGTTTCTCGCGCGATCGTCGAACCGACCGTATTCACGATGCCCAAAATCAGCGCGCCTTTATTTTTAGCTTCACGGATGGCTGCCAGCGTATCAGCCGTTTCTCCGGACTGTGAAATGGCGATGACCGCCGTCTTCCTGTCTATGATCGGCTTCCTATAACGGAACTCGGAAGCATATTCCACTTCTACCGGAACGCCCGCATATTCTTCCAACATATATTCCCCGACAAGTCCGGCATAATAGGACGTTCCGCAAGATACGATGATGATTTTTTCAACTTTTCTCAATTTATCCGCTACTGCCTGCAAACCGCCCAACCTCGCCATGCCGTCCTCGGCGATGATCCTCCCGCGGATCGCGTCTTCGACCGCTTCCGGCTGCTCAAATATTTCCTTCAGCATAAAATGCGCGTAGCCTTGTTTTTCCGCCTTTTCCAATGACCAATCCACATTCGTAATCACTTTGTTCTTCGCTTTATTTTTTATGGTCCGCACCTCGAAATCATCCGCCTTGATAATAGCCACTTCGCCATCTTCCAGATAGATGACTTGCTGGGTATGCCGGATAATCGCCGAAACATCCGAAGCGATTATGAATTCGCCGGTTCCGATACCCAGGACCAGCGGACTGCCGCTCCTGGCCGCAATTATTTTTTCCGGTTCTTTTCTATTAATAATCGCCAAGCCGTAAGTCCCGCGGATTTTTTTCAAAGCCTCAAAAACCGATTCCTCATAACCCATTTTTTTATTCAATTCCTCTATCAAATGCGCCAAGACTTCGCTGTCGGTTTCCGATTTAAACTTATGCCCTTGTTTTTCCAAGTCCTTTTTCAGTTCCAGATAATTTTCGATGATCCCGTTATGCACCAGACTGATGTCGCCCGTGCAATCCTGGTGGGGATGGGAATTATTATCGCTCGGCTTGCCATGCGTCGCCCAGCGGGTATGCGCGATTCCGACCGTTCCCGGGATATCCCGGTCACCGATCTTTTCTTCCAAATTCGCGACTTTTCCAACCGATTTGAAAAGCGATCCCCTTTTGCCACCCAAAACCGCGATTCCAGCCGAATCATAACCGCGATATTCCAGACGCCTCAAACCTTCAATCAATATCGGAGCCGCTTTTTGTTTCCCTATATAGCCGACTATTCCACACATAAAATTGTTTTTAAATAAATTAAAATATTTTATCAAAAATACAATACGATTGTCGCCGCAATCGCGCCAAGCATAAATGCGATCGCCATCCAGCCGAATATCCGCACCCAGACCGGATTGGTTTCCTGGCCCATTATCTTCTTATCGTCTCCTACGACCATAATGGCAATCAGCAGCGGCAACGCTATTATGCCATTCAGAAAAGCCGAGTAATACAGGGCTTTGATCGGATTAATCTGGAAAAAATTCAATGCCAGACCCACCAAGATTGAAAAAGTGATGACCAGATAAAATCCCTTGGCGCGAGAAAATTTCTCCTCCAACCCTTCCCGCCATTTCATAATCTCCGCCAGCGCGTAGGCGCCCGATCCAGCAAGGATCGGAATAGCCAGCATTCCCGTTCCGATGATGCCGAAAGCGAATAACAAAAACGCATGTTTGCCGGCCAGCGGCTGCAAGGCCAGCGCGGCTTGCTCCGCTGAAACGATATCGGTTATCCCATTCCGGAACAGGACATGAGAGGTCGTCACCACGATGAAAAAAAAGACGATGTTAGCCAAGACCATACCGGTTCCCACATCCGTCCGCATCTTGCCGATTTTATGGCGCATATCGCTATCGTTTTTTTTATGCAATAACTTGCGTATCTTGAGACGCAGCTTCCCCTCCTCGACTTCTTCGGAAGTCTGCCAGAAAAACAGATACGGCGTGATGCTGGTGCCGAAAACGGCGATCATCGCAAAGACATATTCATCACTGAACTTGATTTGGGGAATGAACATCGAGCCGAAAATTTCCTTCCATTCAGGATTTATTATGAACCCCGTCACCACATACGCCAGCACCGAAACAGCCAGCCACTTCAGAAATTTCACATACAGATGGTACCCGATGAAAATTTCAAAAATAATAGTAAGTACGGCGAAAAATATAGCCCCTATGTAAAAATTTATGTGCGTCAACATCTGCAAAGATGCCGCCATCGCCCCCAAATCCGCTCCGATATTTATGACATTGGCGATAATCAACAGCACCACAGCCACGCCTACGACTTTCTTTTTATAATGTTTTTGCAAAACCCCCGCTAAGCCGCGATTAGTCACGATGCCGATGCGCGCGCATACCTCCTGGATCGCCATCATCATCGGCAAAAGCCAAGCCGCCATCCATAAGATACCTAGACCGAATTTCGCCCCCACCGAAGAATATGTGCCGATGCCGGACGGATCGTCATCCGATGCGCCGGTTATGAGGCCAGGGCCCAGGGCCCGTATGAAATAATAGGATTTGACCCAGGGATTTTTGATCAATTCAGTCGCCTTATGCACTTCCGTTGCGGCAATCCGCAGCGTACCATCAACTGCCTTGACCGCTTTGATTTCCCCCCAAATCACAAGCTTCTTCGCAAGCACCAGCGGGATACCGACCTCATGTCTGAATTCGGAAAGGGTGAATACGGTTTTTTCAGACGGTTTTTTTTTATCCTGATTGGGATTATCCATCAAATTATATCCTTAATTATGCTTTTATAATCTTCGATTTCCGATAAAAGAAAAATTATCTTCGCCAATTTATTGCTGTCATGACGGATAAGCGCCCGAGTGGACGCTACGACATCGGCACTGCTATATTCCGCGATCTCATCGCTTAGAATATCCGCGCGGATAACTTTATAACTTCTGTCTTTAATTTCTTCCGGATCGAATTCAACCAATTGCTGCTGGCTGTTTTGGTATTTTTCAATAAGTTTCCGATCGGGTTTTTTGGAATTATACGTGACAAAATCCAACCTCTCCGCTCCGATGCGCGCGTTTATTTCCTTAGCGTAGTCATCCAAGCTGAAACCGTCAGTCTGCCCGTTTTTATTGGTCAGATTGCAATTATAAATAACAGTCGCTTTTGAATCCTTGATCGCTTTTGAAATACCTGCGGCCAACAGGTTCGGCAATACGCTCGTATAAAATCCTCCTGGTCCGATCAAAATCAGATCGGCTTCCAGAATATGCTGGATCGCCTTTTGGCTGGCTGCTACGGCCGGCTCGAAATATAATTTATCCAGGCCCTCTTTCCGGATTATCACCGATCGGTTTATATTATCTTCCCCTTTCAAAATATCGCCATTTTTCAATTTCAAAAAAAGCCGGGCATCGTCATTGGTCACGGGGATAATCTTACCCCTGACATTCAATATTTTAATCGCCTCTTCAATTCCGACCTCGAAACTGCCGTTTATTTTTTCCAGCGCCGACAAAAACAAATTGCCGAAACTATGACCCTTGAGACCGCCATCCTCGAAACGATAACTCAAAAGTCCACGCAATGCCTCAGACGAATCGCTCAGGGCCACTAGGCATTGGCGCACGTCTCCCGGCGGCAAAACCCCAAGTTCATCCCGCAATACGCCGGTCGATCCGCCGTCATCAGCCATTGAAACGATAGCCGAAAGATCGACTTGATATTTTTTAAGTCCCGCTAACAACATAAAACTTCCGGTACCTCCGCCGATCGTCACGATTTTTTTCTTTTTCATAATTAAACGAATTTATGGATAACCTTCTCGGCTTCGGCCAAATCACCCGGATTGCCGATGGCATGCCAGATTGTCGCTTTCTCAACCTTGACCGCATGGTCCTTAGCCATTTTGGCCAGGGTCTGCGGCAAGCCGAATTCTCCTCCGCCGATCGGAACCAGATCATAGTTGAATATTTCCTTACTGATGACATATACGCCCGTATTCGCCAACTTATCTTTCGACCGTTTCGGTTTTTCCACGATTTCCACCATATGCCCGTCCTGATTGGTTTTAATAATCCCAAACTTGCTCACATCTTCCACTTCCCGACCCAAAACAGCCAAATTATGTTTTATCAAGGCTTTGATATCCTTCTTGTGATACAAATCATCACCCATCATAACCAAGAACCTATCTTTCAAAACGCTTCTGGCTAAAAAAAGGGCCCCGCCGGTGCCATTCAAATCGGTCTGAAAAACATACGTGACCTTGCGTCCGTTGAAATACCGTTTGAAATGGTTCATTATATATTCGCCGTAATAACCGACCACGAAAACGATTTCCTTGATCTCCTTCGGCAAGGCATTTATCTTATGCTCCAAAATCGGTTTGCCTTTTATTTTCAACATCGGCTTCGGAATACCGTTAGTCAGATCCTCCATCCTCTTCCCCCGCCCCGCTGCTAAGATTACTACTTGCATAATGGTGCAATTAAAGATTAGACAACTATATTCAAAAGCTTGCCTGGCACAAAAATTATTTTTCTAATTTCTTTGCCGGCGACGTAGGCTTTTATCTTTTCACTTTCCAGCGCGACAGCCTTGGCACCGTCTTGATCGATATCCGCGCCGACTTTCAACATATCGCGCATCTTACCATTTACCTGGACCACCAGGTTTATTTCTTCGTCCTTGATAAGCCCAGGGTCGTAGTCAGGCCAAGCGGAAACGAAAACGCTTTCCGCATTGCCCAGTTTTCCCCAAATCTCTTCCGCGATATGCGGAGCGAACGGAGAAAGGATTTTCACGAACAGCCTATAACTCTCCCGGGTCATTCCTATTTTTTCCGCCTCATTGACCAAAATCATCATAGCAGAAATAGCCGTATTGAATTTCATCATCTCGATATCATCGCCGACTTTCTTGATCGTCTTTTGCACCAAAGACCGGATACTCTTGCCGTCTTCATCGGTAATTTTTTCTTGCAACCGCCAAATCCTTTCCAGGAACCTTTTCACTCCCACGATACCTTGCGTGTTCCATGGTTTGGCATCTTCAAGCGGTCCCATAAACATCTCAAATATCCGGAGACTATCAGCTCCGAACACGGCCACCGCATCATCCGGATTAACCACATTGCCCAAGGATTTTGACATCTTGCGTCCGTCCTCCGCCAGAATCATACCCTGGTTCCTGAGTTTCAAGAACGGTTCATCAAATCCGATATGGCCAAGATTGTGCAAGGCTTTGGTAAAAAATCTGGCGTAGAGCAAATGCAAAACGGCATGTTCCGCTCCGCCGACATACAAATCGACTGGCAACCATTTCTGGATTTTTTCCTGAGCGGCAAATTCCATATTGTTCATATGGTCGATATAACGGAAATAGTACCAACTGGAACAGACGAATGTGTCCATCGTGTCCGATTCCCGCCTGGCGCTTCCGCCGCATTTCGGACATTTCACATCGTGGAATGTTTTCGAATTGGCCAACGGCGATTCGCCGGTCGGCTTGAAATCGACATCCGTCGGTAAAACTACCGGCAGATCCCCTTTCGGTACGGCCACTTCACCGCACTTGTCACAATAGATGATCGGGATCGGCGCGCCCCAATAGCGTTGCCTTGAAACCAGCCAATCGCGCAAACGGTAATTTACCATTTTTCTCGCCAAACCCTTTGCCGCTATCCATTCGATAATTTTCGGCCTGGCCTCTGCCGAAGTCAAGCCGTCAAACTGTCCGGAATTGACCAAAATTCCATCGTCACTATGGCATTCTTCCAAATTTTTAATTTTTTCCCATTTATTCCCATCTTCATCTTGCGGACGGATCGAAACCTTCAACGGAATGCCGTATTTTTTAGCCATCGCGAAATCACGCTCATCATGCGCATCGGCAAAAACCGCACCCGTTCCATAATTGGCCAGGACGAAATCGGAAATCCAAACCGGAATCTTTTCTTGGTTCGCCGGATTTATGGCATATGCGCCGGTGAAAACCCCGCCTTTGTTTTTTTCCAATCCGGTTCTTTCCAATTCGGTTTTTTTCTTGCTTTCCTCGACATATCCCTCGACTGCGGCCTTGTTTTCCGCCGTAGTTATCTTTTCAACCAAGCGATGCTCCGGGGCCAATATAATATATGTTCCGGAGAAAATCGTATCTATCCTCGTGGTATATACCGTGATTTTTTCCGTGGAATTTTCCAAAACGAAATCCACTTCCGCGCCGAATGACTTCCCGATCCAATTCCTTTGCGCCGCCTTGATCGATTCCGGCCAATCCAATTTATCCAACCCATCCAACAGACCGGACGTATCCTTATTATTTTCGATAAAATCCGTAATTTTGAAAAACCACTGTTCCAAATCTTTCTGCACCACCGCATTCTTGCATCTTTCGCAAATCCCACCTTCCGCCTGTTCATTGGCTAAGACTGTCTGGCAAGAATCGCACCAATTCACTTTGGCTTTCTTTTTATAGGCCAGACCGTTCTCATACAAAAACAGGAAAAACCACTGCGTCCATTTATAATATTCCGGGCTGGAAGTGTCGATTTCGCGCGACCAATCATAGGACATTCCCAACGATTTGATTTGCCGGGTGAAGTTTTTGATATTCTCATGGGTCACCTTATCCGGATGCACTCCGGTCTTAATCGCATAATTTTCCGCTGGCAGACCGAAAGCGTCCCAACCCTGCGGATGCAGGACATTGAAGCCCTTTGCCCGCCAATAACGCGAAGCGATATCCGTCGCGGTATAGCTTTCCACATGACCGACGTGCAAACCCGCCGCTGAAGGATACGGAAACATATCTAAGATATACTTTTTTGGCTTATCTGAAGCATTATCAGCACTATAAAGCTCCGGGTTATTTTCCCAATACTTCTGCCATTTAGCCTCTATTCCTTTTGGTTCATATTGCTCCATATGTTTTTTGCCTTATTACCCTACTTTAGCCTATTTTGGCTTTTTTTTCAAGAAAACAAAAAAGCCGAAAATCCCAGCCTGGTATGCTCGCCGTCCATTTCTTTTTTTGAAAAAAG
This sequence comes from Candidatus Moraniibacteriota bacterium, assembly GCA_030679995.1. Taxonomy (GTDB): domain Bacteria; phylum Patescibacteriota; class Minisyncoccia; order Moranbacterales; family UBA2206; genus JAUXSK01. The sequence continues at coordinate 40,540 of JAUXSK010000009.1, read as the reverse complement.
CCTTGCTGCGCCGAACAATGGCCCAAAAAGACTGATAAGAATAAAGTCGACAAAACGACACTACCATTAGGTGCTCCACAGCCGATCTTCTAAAAATCAAACTTTCTCAAAAATTATCTTATCATTATTGGGTTCATACACGACCGCCTTATTTCTGCCGGTATTTTTAGCTCGGTATAAAGAAATGTCAGCTTTTTGGATCAAATCCTCCAAAATATCGTCAATATTATCTTCCATAGTGGATTCCCAGGTCTTAAGTTGATCCGTTCCGACACAACCGATGCTTACGGTTTTTTTAAACGCTTGCTGGTTGTCCTGATCATCGAGCACGACAATGCCGGATTTCTCAACATTTTTCCTGATTTTTTCCGCAATCGTTTGGGATAGTCGACTATCAGTGTCATAAAGCGCAACTACGAATTCCTCTCCGCCGAAACGGTATAACAAATCCGACTCCCGGACTGAGTTCCGGATGATATCCGCCACTATTTTAAGCGTCTGATCCCCGGCCAAATGTCCATATTCATCATTAACCCGCTTAAAAAAATCCATATCTATCATAAGGACCGAGCAATCGTGATTATTGCGCTTTGCCAAACCCAGAAGACATGGCATTTCCCCATAAAGCGCCTTTTTATTCCTAAGACCGGTCAAGCCGTCGATCCAATTCGATTTTTGCGCTTCAAATTTTTCCAAATTAAGGGTAGTGAATTTATCGGCATACTTTTCAAGACAATCTTCCAGCAATCCATCCCGCTTATATTCCTCCCTGAACTTATTCTCCGCTTTCGCCAAATCATACACGGAATCATCATCGATACTGTCCGATTTCCGAAGATTATCGACCCTCTCCCGCGTCTTCTTATTTTTTTTTATTATATCCGGGGAATAAAATCTTTCTTCTGACATATTTTTAGATTAAATAATTTAACTATGCCTAGCCCAGATTATCAGATATTTTTTATTTTTTTATTTTAGAGTATATTTTCCGGCCAGCCAAAAACAACAAGATGAAAACCAGCGCATACAAGACCAAGACCGGTATGATGCGAATGACCAAGACGATAGCGAAATTTATCAATCCCTGCATATCTTTGAACAGTGCGTTGAAAGTTTCCTTGACCACTTGCCAAGGACGCCAAGTATCCGAAAAGGTTATTTCCGCATCCTCGGTCAGACTGGCAGTTATGGACGACATATCCGTTTGCGAGTCCATAAATTTCAGGCGGCCCTGCAACATCTCGATTTCACCCCTGACCCTGGAAAGTTCCCGGGTCACATCCAGAATATCGCTGATTTTACCGGACATATCCAGGATCTTTAAAAATGATTGTTCTTCAGCTTGCTTGTTTTTAAGTTGCGCCTGCAGGTCGCTATATTCCTCCGTCACATCCTGTCCGGAAACTGATTCGCGTACCACCAATGTCGCGATGTCCTTGATTTCATTAAAGGACTTTTCAAAATTATCCACCGGCACTTTCACCGTTATCGTTCCACTTTTGATATTTTTAGCGTTCTGATAAAAATTGGAGTTCTGGACATCACCGCCATTACCTTTCGCGATTTGCGTGATTTTTTCCGCCGCACTGTCAGCGTCATCCACTTTCAGATTCAAATCGCCTGTCTTGACGACTTTTCTGTCATTCACCGGCAAACTACTGTCTGAAACAGCGCCAAGCATCATCTGTTCTGACGATCTTATGCCAGCCGATTCAGGCAACGCCTTTTGCATCGGTGCCACAGAACCGCTTGAAGGGGAAGAAAAACCGCCATCTAGCATCCCGGCTCCATTCCACATCATATCATTTGCGCCCGGCGTATTTTTCCTAGCTACGCCCAAGACCGTTACGACCACGGCCAGGAGGACTATAAAAATAGCTGCGCCGACGATTATTTTTTTCATCTTTTCCATTTTGTTTTTTTAGTTATTACGCTTTGCATCTATTATACCACACAAAATAGCCTTTTTCTTAAAAAAATAAAGGGAACTCGATGAGTTCCCTTTTTACACTTAAATCTAGCCCGATCTTCCGTCTTGAATGATTTTTTTCAACATATCCGCTTCTACAAGATATGTATTCTGCCTTTCCTCATTATTTTTATTGAGACGCCTTACATATAAAAAGACGTAGATTTTCTCGAAATTGTACAACAATTTAAGAACTTCCGGAGAATCTGCCATTATTTTTAGGATATCCGTGAAGGAATGTTTATAATGGATAGCAGCTCCGCAAGGATAGTGAAAATAAGCAAAAACGGTTTTGGTTCGCTTTGCGAAAAAACCGAATTTTATATTTTCTGCCATACAAGCGGCATATCACCAATCAAAACCCCTGAAACTCTGAATGAGTTGTAATACTCCGCCAAAATCAGACTTACAATGCGGACGGTGGCTTATTTCCCGCATATGATGGACCATAACATCGATATCACCGTCTCCACACACGATAGCCACGCCGCCATTATTGGTTAAGCCCTTAAGCTCTCCGTTTTTAAACCTGCGGAGGATACCTATTTTTTTAATCGGCTTTTCAATCTGTATTCCTCTAACGTTAAAACCGCATTAAACATGCGTACACCTCCAGAAAATAATGAAATTGGATAAAAAAATAGCTGTTAAAAGTATAATACTATCAAAAAATCTAATATCTTTACAAAAATTTACAGATCAGTTCCTGAATAACTCAGATTGAGCGACTTATTGCAAAGCGGGAAATCCGGCACGATATTGCCCGGTCCGATTATGCCGAACAGCGCCCAATTGCAAAAAGACGGATCACGCGGGAAGCATCTGTCTATCTTTCCATCTTTGATTCTGACCGCGCATAAGATTTCTCCCCGCCATGATTCTACCGAGCCCAGCCCAAAACCGTCTTTGACCGCATATCCAACCATAATCGCCCCTTCTTCCAAGTTTGAAATTATCTTTTCAACCAAAGCGACAGACTGTTTTAATTCCTCGATTCGAACTTTGTATCTGGCATACACATCGCCCGTCGATTCAATAACGACTGGCACCGGGAATTCGGCATAAGCCGCGTACGGATAATCCCGCCGCGCATCCCGATCAATTCCGGATGCGCGCGCTGCGACGCCGACCGCGCCGAAAGCCTCCGCCGCTTCCTTGGGCAAGACGCCTGTCGTTTGCAGACGTTCCAAAAAACCTTCCGACCCCAGAGCCGTATTTATAATTTCCATCGTTTCCTGATAGGCGTTTTTTACTACCGACCAGGTGTGTATCAATTCATCCGCAGCAAAGTCCTTATCTACCCCTCCTGGAACGATTACGCCCCGCCAAAAACGGTTTCCCGTCATTTTTTCAGAGAGCCGCATCAGACGTTCCTTGATCCTGAAACAATTAGCCGCTATGAAACTATAACCCGTCCCCATCCCGCCGATATTCCCCAAATCATGCACATGCATCGTCATTCTTTCCAACTCAAGCAGCAAAGTCCGTAACATTTTCGCCCGCCTCGGAATTTCACATCCGGAAATAACCTCGATCGACTGGGCGAACGCCAAGGCATGCGCGGACGACATATCGCCGGAAATCCGTTCGATAAAAGGCAGCGCCTCAACCACGGTTTTGCCTTCCAGTATTTTCTCCACCCCCTTATGCGTAAAAAACAGCTTCCCCTCCAAAGTGATTATCCGCTCCCCGGCCACATTGAAGCGGAAATGGCCAGGCTCGATAATGCCGGCATGGATCGGCCCGACTGGGATTTCATATATCCCCTCTCCCGCGACATGATGCATCGGATACGCGACATTCGCATATTCCATTTTCGCGTTCCAGGCAAAATCTTTGCGCAAAGGGAATATATTCTCCGGAACATTTTCATGATGTACCAGCCTTCGCAAATCAGGATGGCCTTTCGGTTCGATACCGAACATATCGCGCAGATATCTTTCATACCAATGCGCCGCCATAACCGTAGCGGTAATCGAAGGATATTGCGCGTCCTGCTCCGGCACTTCGATCGAAACGACCAATCGCTCATGTTCCGCATCATTGGAAAAAACCGTATGCACGCCGAAGGATTTTTTTTCTTCCCGGTCATCGGTTCCGAACATCAGCGACAATGGCAACTTGTGATCCTGCACAAGCGCGGTGGCGATGGCGGCGATATCATCGCGATCAGCGGAAGCTTCGATGATGCCGCCAGCATTCTTTGATAATTTCAAATTGGGAAACCGGGCGATTATTTCGATTGTTTTCATACGAATATAATTTAATTGACGATTTTAACCAGCGACTCGATAAAGGCAAGGCCTGGCGGGGAAATCAGGACGAAAGACAGTCCGAATGCCAAGACCAACTCGATCGATATGACAGTATGGGTGCTGTTCCATTTTTCTTTCTCCATTTTTTCCTCGCTCTCCCCTTCAAAAACCAGCCTGATTGCCAGATGCAGCATTGAAAATGCGACGAGACTCATAGCGATCAAAGTGCAGATCGCCAAAATCCAATGTGTGGAAAACATCCGGGAGAAAAGAATGAATTCGCTAAAAAAAATCACTGACGGAGGAGCGGCGATAATCGCCAAAATTCCGACTAAAAAAAGCACGCTGGTATACGGGGCATGGTTAATCGTGGAACCGATTTTGCTGATTTTGGTGGTTTTCCATTTAAGTAAAAATTCGCCGGCTCCGAAAAACAAAGCCGACTTGGTAAACGTATGCCCGATCATATGGATGAACGCAGCTACCAGACCTAATGGGGAAAAAGCGATCGCCAAAGACATCAATCCCATATGTTCGATACTGGAATAGGCCAGCATACGCTTGTAATTATCCTGGATAAGCAACGCCAAAGCCGGCAAAGCGATCGATAGCAAACCAAAGACCAAGAAGAACCCATTCGTCCACTCCGAACCGCCCAGCGCGCTGTCCGCGATATGTTTGAACCGAATAATGACATAAAGGGCGACATTCAATAACACTCCTGAAAACAGGGCTGAAATCGGCGATGGCGCCTTGCTGTGCGCATCCGGCAGCCAAGCGTGCATCGGAACCAAACCGACCTTGGTGCCGAAACCCACAAATAGGAACACAAAAGCCCACTTGATAATTTCCGGAGGAAGAAGATGGGCATTCTCAGTTAGAAACAGCAACGAGAAAAAATTATCATCCAAATTAAGCGAATCACCTGCGTAATTCATCAATAACACGCCGGCAAGTCCCAGCGTGATGCCCGTCGAACAAAGTATGACATATTTCCAAGCCGCTTCGACGGAGGTCTTCTTCTTATATAATCCGACTAGGAAAGCCGAGAAGAGCGTCGTACCTTCAAGCGACAACCACATCAACATCGCGTTATCAGCAAAAACTACGGCTAACATTGAAAGCTCGAATAAACTGATCAGGGAAAAATACATCCTGACTTGGGAAACGCCCACTATCCCATCTTGGTATTCATGCCCGATATACCGATAACTTACGACTATCGCCGCCATATAGGTGAAAACTATCAGGGATGCCATCAATGCCGAGAAAGGATCGATCATCCACCAACTATCGGACCAAGACGGTTCTTTCCCGAAAAGCACCGGCAAAGCAAAAACGGAGACCGCCAATCCCCCAGCGGACGCCGCCCAAACGGCGCCCCGGCGGATGTGCTTTTCGTCTTTTAAAAATTGCGGCAACAGCGCGCCAAATAGAAAAATTGTTATGATTATCGCCATCATATGATTAGTCGACTAAATTGCGCAGTTCTTCGGTATCCGTCGAACCATACAACTCCTTGATGTTAGTACTTAATTTCGCCAAAATAAACACGCTGGCCAGCGTAATCGCGAAAATCCCCAATTCGATTACGACAGGCAGCGTCTTGACGGTGACTAAAGTGAATAAGGCCAGCCCGTTTTCCAAAACCAAAAGTCCGATTATCTGAGAATAGATATTACGCATAATGACCATTTTCATAATGCCCAGCATTATAAGCGCGATAGACGCGAACAAGATTCCCGGCCAGACCGGCCCCTCGATCAAGGAAATCCGGCTTGTTACGAAAAATGCGATCGCGATGATCACGCCGGATAATAAATAACTGGAAGCCGGCCGTAAAAATGTCTGGAATTGATTGATTTTCTCATAGCGGTTGACCGCATACATAATGACCAGCGGCACGCAAACGGCTTTCACTAACACAGTCACCAGCGCGAAGAAAAACATATGCTTTGCCTCCCCGATATCAGAAAATCCCAATGAAGCCGCAATGCCGGCAATGGCCAGAGAAGAAAAGACATAATAACGCAAAACGGGCGTAATCCTCAGGTTTCCAAAAACGAAAACGGTAAATAAGATTGTGAGGGATACGAAAAAAACGGTATAATTGACTAGAAAATCGACCTGCTGGGACAGGACGGCCGCCGCCATACCGAAAAAAGCGGCGAAAAAAGAAACTGACACATATTCCTGCATCCGATAGAAACGCATCTTGACAATCGTCGATTCAAGCAGGGCCAAGAGAGCCATCACGATCGTGATTTTTAACACGGCCAATAACAAACCAGATATAACAGCGGGAATTCCCGCTCCGGCAATTTGCAATGATCCAGGAAAAATCAGATTGCTGACCAGGAAAGCGAAGACTGTCAATTTGATCGCTGAAGCATATTCCAACATCGCCAGGTACGGACCGGAATATTCAAGGATCATCGCTTCATGCACCATAGTCAATTCGAGATGGGTCGCCGGATTATCCACTGGATAACGCGCGTTCTCTCCTAAGGCCAGCATAACCAGTCCGACCACGGACAGAAGCAGGAAGGGGTTAGTCATAATGATGCCTTCGACCATCATCCCGTCGATCGTAAATGAATTCGTTACGAATCCGAATGCGGCGAAAACCATAATCATCGTCGGCTCAAGCAAAGCGGCGATGGTCATTTCGCGGCTCGCCCCCATTCCGCCAAATGCGCTGCCCGGATCAAGACCACCTAACACCAAGAAAACCGATCCAGTCATCAGAATCCCCGCGATTACCAAAAAATCACTCATCCCCGCCAGGCTGCCGAGATGGAAAATTGTCGGGACCAGAAACGCGAAGCAAAGCGAGCTAGCCAATACGACGAACGGAACCAGGCGGAACACCCAGGAGCTGGCACTTGGAATGACCATTTCCTTTTTCAATAACGTCGCCAAAGCCGCGTATTCCAAAAATGGCGAAGCTCCTTTTCTTCCTTGCAATCTGGCTTTTACCAGACGCACGAACCCAGCCGCGAACGGCGCCACCGCGGCAACGAAAATAAATTGGATGATAATATTTGTTATCTGCATCATAGGGCTATCATTAATGTGATAATTATGGCGGAAAGCAATAGCAATAGATAATATTGGATCCGTCCAGTATGGACCAATCTCACTTTTTCAGCCAGCCAGAAGACATATTTTGCCGCCGGCTTATATAGCCTGTCATACCAAACGGAAGTGATGTCTAAAGAAAAAGATTTCTTTGAGATCCAAGGATTCGTATTTACGACCGGTACGGATATGATGGTTTTTCTGCGCTGCAAAAGAGGCAGAAAGAAAAACCGTATCGGGGCGGAGAAAGCGGTTGCCGTATATTCCATACTGGCGTCGATCGGTTGTCCGCAATTCCAAGTATCATATTCCCGTTCCTTTCTTCCATTGCCGGATAGGAGTTTATATACGGCCGCGGATAAGAGCAGGAAAGCGGCAACTATGACAAAGACCTGCGCTGATGATATTTGGACATCCGGAATATCCCCCGCATATCCGAAAAATACTTCCCCGATATGGCCAGAAAGCCAGCCTAAGATATTTTTCGCGAAAATTCCCAGAGCGACCATCACAAAACCGATAACCGCCAAAGGAATAACGAACAATCCGTCGTCTGTCTTTTCGTCGGAATGCCTTTCCAGTTTCGGAAGGCCAAGCATAGAAATGGCATAGATTTTTATCATCGCGAAAGTAGCCAGTCCGCTCACAAGGGCGAATAACGCCAAGACGGTCAAGAAGACGGTAACGGATGCGAATTTCGTTCCGGAAATTTGCAACAAATCAATAAGCGCCCGGATAAAGCCCCATTCCCCATAAAAAGTTCCGAACGGAGGCAATGCAGCTGAAGCTAATATGATAATCAAGAAAATGAAGGAGAAGATCGGCATCGCCTTGGCAAGACCGCCCATCATATCCAAACTTTTGGAATGCGTCCTATTAATAATGACCCCGCTGGATAAAAACAGGCCTGTCTTGAATATGGCGTGGTTGATCGCGTGAAAAATCGCATAAGTGACAAGCAGGATAGCTGCCAAAGGGATTTCCCCAGCCGTCCTTTTGGCCATAACGCACATCGCCATACCTAGCATCAAAAAAATAATACCCATATTTTCAATACTGGAATAAGCGAAAGCCTTTTTAATATCTTTCTCCACGACCGCATACAACGCACCTAGTAACGCTGAAATGATTCCCAGCGATATTACCAGCAAAGCCGCCCAGATCGGGATATGGAAAAACATCATAACGGTTTTCAAAAAACCATACACCGCTATTTTTAACATCAATCCGGACATCAGGGCGGAAATATTCGTCGGTGCCTGCGGATGAGCTTCCGGCAGCCAGATATGGAACGGGATAAGGCCCGCTTTGGATCCAAACCCAAAAAAGAACAGCAAGAACGCTACCGTAAGAAAATCAGGCGGGATGTTTCGCGAAGCGGCGGCGATTCCGCTGATTTCAAAACCCAGCGAACCTCCGCTTAAAATCAAAAATCCGCCTAAAATCGCTCCTGCCCCCAAGTGGGTCATCACAAAATAAATAAAGGCGGCATGCAATGATTCTTTTGTCCGATCGGACATCACCAGAAAAAAAGAAGCGAACGACATAATTTCCCAAAAAACCATAAATCCGACGACATTGGCAGACAAAAGGACGCCGACCATTCCAAAAATAAAAATTCCCATAAGCGATTGGACGCTTTGGATATCATATGTTTTCCGATAACGATCGAGGTATTCCGCGCTATAAACGACAACTAGCCCGGAAATTCCGCTAGTCAGAAGTAAAAAAATCGAAGACAGGTAATCCAACGACAGTTTCAAGTCGAAAAAAAATCCAGTCTGCAAAATCACCAATTCCCTGCCGGGAAAATTCGCCAGATATGCGACCATAGCTGAAAATCCGGCCAAATTGGATAAAAACAGAATTGCGTTTGCGAAACGGAAATGATTCCTAAGAAGGGACATACCCGCCGAAACCAGCATTCCAGTCAAATAAATATAAACCCCATAAATAATAAAGTTTTCCATCGTATTGCTATTTATTTTTTACCGCGAAGCGCGCCAAGCACCCCCTTTAAGATTTCTGTCGGGGTTGGCGGATCGCCTGGAATCCGGATATGTACCGGGATAACTTTATCTACAGATCCGACTACCGCGTACGAATCATTCCAGATGCCGCCCGTACAGGCTCCGTCCCCGATCGCAACTACGATGCAAGGCTCCGGGGCTGCCTGATAAGTTTTCTTGACTGCCGCCTCAAGGTTTCTCGTGACCGGTCCGGTTACGAACAGCATATCGGCATGACGTGGCGAAGCTACAAAACTCAAACCAAACCTGTCGATATCATAGTAGGCATTAAGCAAAGCGGTCAGTTCGATCTCCTCAGCATTGGTTGATCCGCCATCCACGGCGCGGATACGTAAAGAACGCCCGCCGTAAAGACGTTCTACCTCTTTCTTTATTTCTTCACCGATATTTTGAATTTCTTGATCCTTGGGTCCAGACAATCCGGATTCCGATTCAGTGACCTTCGGACCAAAAAATAATATTTTTAATAATTTAATAAAAGCCATATTTTCTGTTATACTCTCTTGGGTATTTTAGTCAAGATGCATACCAGTTACCGTGCGATGTTTTTTAGCGACCCTTATCCTAGTCATCTCTTTTTCGACGGCCGCCGCCACGCGCGCATATTCACTATCATCCATTTCGATTTTTTCTTTCTTTAACTCTTCCGCCCGTATTCTCGCTTCCTCAGCTCGCGCCAAATCGATCTCTTCAGCCCGTTCAGCCGTATCAGCCAAAACCACCAGATTATTCTGGTTGAATTCGATAAATCCGCCCGAAACAGCCAAACAAACATCTCCCGCATCAGACTTCAAGCAGACTTCCCCGGCCTTAAGCGAAGCGATATATGATCTATGATTAGGCAGGATAGTGACTTCCCCGTCCGTCACCGGCAAAGTCGCCTGGAAAACCTCCGCTTCAAAAACGGTTTTTTCGGGAGTGACAATCTTAAATTTTATTCGTGAACCCATAAGATTAATTTTAAATTTTCAATTTTAAATTTAAAATGAAATCCCAATGAATAAATTTTTAATCATTTAAACATTTAGGAATTAAATATTTATTTAAAATTTCAAATTTTTAATTTAAAATTGTGAAATAAAAAATGTTTTATTTTTTTATTTCGTCGATCATCCCTTTCATATAGAATTCCTGTTCAGGAAGTTCATCATACTCGCCGGCCAAAATAGCTTTGAACGATTTGATGGTATCCGCCAATTTCACATATTTCCCAGGAGTACCCGTAAATTGCTCTGCCACGAAAAACGGCTGCGACAAAAATTTCTGGATCTTTCTGGCCCGAGCCACTGTCACTTTGTCTTCGTCGGACAATTCTTCCATTCCTAAAATCGCGATGATATCTTGCAAATCCTTATACCGCTGCAAAACTTTCTGCACTCCGCGCGCTACCGCATAGTGCTCCTCGCCCACGATTTTCGGATCAAGGATCGTCGAACTGGAATCCAGCGGATCGACTGCCGGATAGATTCCCAATTCCGACAAGCCCCGTGAAAGCACTACAGTCGAGTCCAGATGTCCGAAAGTCGTCGCCGGCGCCGGATCGGTCAAGTCATCAGCCGGAACATATACTGCCTGCACGCTCGTTACGGAACCTTTCTTGGTCGATGTGATCCGCTCCTGCAATTTTCCCATTTCCTCGGCCAAGGTCGGCTGGTATCCCACGGCTGACGGGATACGTCCCAAAAGCGCCGAAACCTCCGATCCGGCTTGAGTGAAGCGGAAAATATTATCCACGAAAAACAGCACGTCTTTACCCTCGGTGTCACGGAAATATTCCGCCATCGTCAAAGCCGACAAGGCTACGCGTTGGCGCGCTCCCGGCGGCTCGTTCATCTGGCCGAACACCAGGGCGGTCTTATCAAGCACGCCTGATTCCTTCATCTCATGGTATAGATCATTACCTTCACGCGTCCGCTCTCCCACTCCGGCAAAAATCGAATAACCGCCGTGCTCCTGCGCGATATTCCTGATCAACTCCTGGATAACCACGGTCTTGCCCACTCCAGCTCCGCCGAACAAGCCGACCTTGCCACCTTTCACGAACGGACAAATAAGATCGATAACCTTTATTCCGGTTTCCAAAATTTCCGCCTGCGTCGACTGTTCCGCGAAGCTCGGCGCATCACGATGGATCGGATCTTTTCGCTCAACTTTTATTTCCGCATCAATTCCATCAATCGTTTCTCCCAACAGATTGAACATCCGGCCCAATACGCCCGCGCCTACCGGCACTGAAATCGCCGCTCCGGTGTCCGTCACTTCCATTCCACGCCTAAGCCCGTCAGTCGAACCCATCGCTACCGCACGGACCTTGTTGCCGCCCGTATGTTGATGGGTTTCCAAAACCAACCGCTCGCCATTATCCAATTTGATTTCCAACGCGTCATAAATCCGTGGCAGACCATCCGCGAATTCCACATCCACTACCGGTCCGATAATCTGGGTGATTTTTCCTACATTTTTCATATACGTTAATAACTAAAAATTATTTAAAAAAATTATTGCACGAACATCCGCTACCAATGCGATAAAACCGATATTTGCTGCGATCTATGCTTTTGATTATTTAAAGTTTCCGCTCCTAAATTTTTCTTTCCCGACATTGGGAGCGCCTGCTTCGTTCCCGCATCCATATCTTGTGCAATTCCTTCCCGCCTTGGGCATATTTATAATTTAACTTTCCAGCGCCGCCCGTCCAGCTGAAATCTCCGCTATTTCTTGCGTAATCTTCATCTGGCGGATCTGATTATAGGCAAATGTCAGATCATCCCGCATCTCTCCGGCAGCTTCCGTCGCTCCGCGCATCGCCATCATCCGCGCCGATTCCTTGGAAGCATTGGATTCCAAAATCGCATGATAAATCTGCATTTCGATCAACCGTGGCAAAACATATTCCAAAACGGTTTCCGGAGCCGGCTCAACCTTATATTCCCGCACAGGTTCGTCCAGTCCATATTCTTTCGCCAGAACATCCATTGCAGCGATTTGTTTTTCCAAGTCTATCTTCGAAATTGGCAAAAGCTGGCGGACTTTCGTCTGCTGGTTCATCGCCGAAACATAATCAGTATAAAAAATAACCACCTTGTCATATTTTTTAGCCAAGTAGTCATCCATCACCACTTTACTTACGATACGCACATCGTCAATTTTAGGCAAATACGTCAGGTCGTTGAAAGAAGCTATGATATTTTTTCCGGCTTTGCGCACCGTATTCTCGCCTTTCTTGCCGATCGTAACAAAATCAATCTCAATTTCCTCAGCTTTGGATATGATTTTTTCATCTCCGATCCTATTGATCATCAAATTTTCCGGATGGGCTATTTCTTCACGTATTTTCTTGGAAAGTTGCGCGTTGAAAGCCCCGCATAAACCTTTGTTCGACGTTATGGCGATAGCCAGGACCCGTCTCACTTTGCGCACTTCCAAAAGCCCCGACCTATATTCCGCAAAAGCCCGCGACAAATTAGTCAGGACGCTCCAAGCGGCATGGGCATACGGCCGGATCGCCAAAACGCTCGCTACCGATTTCCTCATCTTGGCAGCCGAAACCATCTCCATCGCTCGGGTTATTTTTTGGGTATTGCCGACGGATTTTATGCGTCGTCTGATGTCGCGTGTTGATGCCATAACTGATTAATTTTAAATTTTCAATTTTAAATTTAAAATGAATTCTGAATGAGTAAAAATTTATTCATTTGGAAATTAAATATTGATTTAAAATTTCAAATTTATAATTTAAAATTGTTAATTCCCGTTCTGATAAATTTCCTTGAATTCCTTGATCGCTTTTTCCAAAGCCGCCACCACTTCCTCGTTCAACTCTTTCTTTTCCGCGATCATTTCCAACATCTCTTTCGAATTGGATTTCAGATACTTATGGAAATCATTTTCCCAAAATTTCACTTTTTCCACCGCTACATCATCCAAAAATCCATTGGTCAAGGCATAGAGGATAGCGACTTGGTTTTGCATCGCCATCGGCTCATATTGGTCCTGTTTCAAAATTTCAACCGTCCTTCTTCCACGCTCGATTTGGCGGCGGGTATTTTCATCCAAATCCGATCCAAATTGCGCGAACGCTTCCAACTCACGGAACTGCGCCAGATCAAGCCGCAACTTTCCAGCCACTTTTTTCATCGCCTTGGTCTGCGCCGCGGAACCTACGCGGGAAACGGACAAACCGACATTCAGCGCCGGGCGGATGCCTTTATAGAAAAGATCTGTTTCCAAATATATCTGGCCATCCGTAATGGAAATGACATTGGTCGGGATATAAGCTGAAACATCGCCCGCTTGCGTTTCAATGATCGGCAAAGCCGTAATTGAGCCGCCGCCAAAATCTTCATTCAGGCGCGCCGATCTTTCCAGAAGTCTTGAATGCAGATAAAAAATATCCCCCGGATAAGCTTCGCGTCCCGGTGGCCGGCGCAAAATCAAGGAAATTTGGCGATAGGCCCAAGCGTGTTTGCTCAGATCATCATAGATTATCAAAACATCCTTGCCTTTGTCTAAAAAATATTCCCCCATCGCGCAACCGGCATATGGAGAGATGAATGATAGCGCCGCTGGATCAGAGGCGCCGGCCACGACCATAATCGTATGTTCCATCGCCCCGCGTTTTTCCAGCTCCGCCACGATCCTCGCGATCTTGGATTCCTTTTGACCGATAGCCACATAAATACAAATCAAATCTTGTCCCTTCTGATTGATAATCGCATCGACCGCCACCGCTGTTTTACCAGTCTGTCTGTCCCCGATAATAAGCTCCCGCTGGCCGCGTCCGACCGGAATAACCGCGTCAATCGCTTTAATACCGGTTTGCACCGGTACGCTTACCGATTTTCTGGTTATAACTCCCGGCGCGATTTTTTCCACCGGATAATACGTTTCGGATTTTATTTCGCCTTTGCCATCAATCGCCTCTCCTAACGGGCTCACTACCCGCCCGATCATCATATCGCCCACCGGCACCGACAAGATTTTGCCGGTCGATTTGACGATATCCCCTTCCTTGATACCTTCATAAGATCCCAGAATCATCGCACCCACGGCGCCTTCCTCTAGATTGAGAGCCACACCGAAAATCCCGTTGCCGAAATCCAACATTTCACTGGCCATCGCATCGGACAACCCGGAAATTTTCGCCACGCCATCCCCGACCTCCACTACCGTCCCGATTTTCTCAGTCTGTGTCGCAGTTTCAAAATTTTCCAATTGTTTTTTCAGCTGATCGACGATATAATCCTTCGTATTCATAAATTTATTTAAATTATTTTAAAATAATGACTTAACAGATGATTTGATTGCTGGAAATTCTTAAGCTCCCAAACTTTTACCCAGGTCAGTCAATCTTCTCCGCACGCTAGCGTCTATCAATTCGTCCCCGATCCTGATTATTATTCCGCCTCGGATATCCTCATCGACAATATTGCTGACTATCACCTCCTTGGCCGCATATTTTCCGGCTATGAATTCCTTGATTCCGTCTTGCGACGCTTTATCCAGCGCCTCCCGACTGGTTATTTCCGCTTCGACGATCCCGTTTTCCTTATTCCAAATGACTGAGAAATTATCGATGATTTTCCCAGCTGATTTCATCTGTCCATTTTTTCGCAAAAGATTCAGCAAATTCGCCACCACCAAGCCGATATCGCCTTGGGATTTGTCCTTGACTGAAGCGTACAAGGCTTTCGCATACTGATTGACTGACAAGCGCATTATTTTATACTTCGATTGATTAAATCACGATCTTTTTCACTATCCAATTTCTCATCGATAATCTTCCCGGTCGCGACCATTATCAATTCGGCCACTTCAGTTTTCACTTCTGCCAAGATCTTCTCCTTTTCCTGCTCAATCTGCTTTTTGGCTTGCTCCAGCATCTTGATTGATTGGTCCTTAGCCAACACTATGATTTCTTCCGCATTCTTGACGGCAGCTTCTTCCGATTTTTTAATTATTTGCTGGGCATTTTTCCTAGCCTCCACCAAGACCGCCGCCTCCTTTTCAGAAATTTCAGCCAATTTCTTGTGGGATTCTTCGGCATCTTTCAGACCATTCTCGATTTTTTTCGTCCGCTCTTCCAAAATTTTCAAAACCGGACCGTAAGCGAATTTATACAGCACGGCCAGCAGGATTACGAAGTTGATGAGCTGTGCCAGCAACAACCTTCCATCGATTCCCAAATTATCCAATAATTCCATTTTTTTGTAGTTAATTTTTACGATAACCAATGTGCAAAGATCAATGAACAGGAAATATGTTCGCTGTTCATTGCTCCCTGTCCGCTGATTAGACGAATTTGATGATCAAGGCCACGACCAAAGCATAAATCGCGATGGCTTCTGTAAAGGCGATAGCCAGGATCATAGCGGTCTGGATCTTTGAAGTCGCTTCAGGATTCCGACCGATCGATTCCATCGCTTTGGAAGCCAATAAACCGATACCGATTCCAGGTCCGATCGCCCCGACTCCGATCGCGATCGCGGCCGCTAAGGATTTTGCTGCTTCTGCATCCATATGTGTTTTTATGCCCTTAAACCGCCTAAGCCACGTATTTGCTCCATGGTCCCTAAGCAGATAAAAGCTTGTTAAAAAAATTATTAAACCGCTGCATCGTTAAATCATTCCAATGATTCAGCGATATAGCCGTCCAGCAATCACGCATTAATGTTCATGCGCCGTCACCGCCATCTTTAAAAATACCAGCGTCAACATCGCGAAAACCAGCGCCTGTACGAATCCGACAAACAATTCCAGGAACAAAAAAGGCAGCGGCACGAAATATGGGACCAAATTCAACATAACGATCAGAAGCACTTCGCCGGCAAAAATATTCCCGAAAAGACGGAAGGAAAAAGAGATTATTTTAGCGACCTCACTGATCAGTTCCAAAATTCCCACGAAAGTTCCGATAAAATAGGGTTTGCGCAAAGGATTCACGAAAAACTTACCCGCATATCTGGCCGCTCCGATAGCGGCGATGCCCATAAATTGGATCGTGAAAACCGAGATAAGCGCGATCGCCAATGTCATATTCAAATCAGCCGAAGCGCTCCTGATGAAAGGGACTAGGATCGTCTTGCCATGATGCGTTTCATTGATGCCGATAGTTCCCAATCCGGGAACAAGTTCGATCCAATTGGAAAGTATCACGAACAGGAAAATAGTCACCACCAGCGGAAAGAATTTGCGGGTCTGCTCGCGGTTCTGCGTAACGCTGTCGATCAGATCCAAAAAAGCTTCCATAACATATTCGAATATGTTTTGGAAGCCTTTGGGCACAAGCTTCAGCTTGTTTCGGAGATTGAGGGAGGTCAGGATAATAATCGCGCTTAAAATAAGCGTCATCAAGAGCGAGTTGGTAACCGGAAAAGATCCGATATGGAATATTATTTCTGGTGCGAGTGAAATTTCCATTATTTTCTGTTCATTATATCGGTTGTTTTTTTGTAGACTATATATGCCGAAATGGCGATTGAAACGAGGATACAGGCAAGCAGTAAAAACGGCGATGTTCCCAGTTTCTTATCCAGAAATCTTCCAGCAAAAGCCAATGCCGCTAGCGGCACGGCGATCGAATACCCTAATTCCCAGGCAAATGACCAAGCGGAGAAGCTATCATCTTTTCCAATTTCTCTATCCATTATTTTACTTTTAATGCGCCTATGCATAGCAAAGCAACATCACTGTCTATTTTCCCGCAAAATTTAAAAAAAGTCAACCACTCGAAAATTTCACTTGAAAATCCCCTGGCAAATTTAAAAATCTTAGCCTAATTTGAAAAATAATCTGGCATTTTCCGTCGTGATCCGATCAATCTCTTGGGCTGGAATTTCCTTTATTTCCGCGATTTTTTCCTTCACATATGCGATATATGCCGGCTCATTGCGCTTTCCCCGGTGCGGCACGGGAGCCAGATATGGACAATCCGTTTCCAACATCATCCGTTCCAATGGGATAGCTTTCAACACTTCGATAGCCTCAGAACCGGCTTTGACATAAGTGATGTTTCCCGTAAAAGAAAAAAAGGCATCCGTTTCTTGTATGATTTTTCTTGTGAATTCCAAGCCGCCGCCGTAACAATGGAAAACCACCCGCATACTATGGAACACGTTGATTATCCTATAGGCATCCTCGTAGGCATCGATAGGGTCATCTTTTGACGCGCGGCAATGGATGATGGCCGGCAAATCCAAATCCCGGGCCAATTCCAATTGGGCGATGAATCCTTGCTGCTGGTTTTTTTTCTGCGCTTCCGTTATTTTTTCTCCCGTATGGCTGAAATAATCCAAACCGATCTCGCCTATCGCCACGACTTTTTTATCAGCTGCCAATCCCCCCAAGCTTTGGATTTTTTTTGAAAATTCCCCGGCTTGGTTGAAAATATGCGGATGCAAACCCACTGCCGCAAAGATGTTTTTATTTCTACCGGCCAATCCGACCGACTGCGTGCTGCTTTCCAAATCCGCTCCGACATTGATGATTTTTTCCACTCCGCCGGAAAAAGCCCGCGAAATAATTTCCTCGCGGTCTCCGTCAAACCGTTTGTCATCAAGATGGGAATGGGTGTCAATCATAATCCTCGTCTTTGGGTTTCTTGCTCATTTTTTCCACTTCTTTTTTCCAAAAATAATAACCGACTGCCGATCCGATCGCCACCAATATCACCATTATTATGATGACATATTGGGTCGTCAGATCGACTGGAACGATGATATTGGTGAAAAGTAATTTGCTTTTTTTGGGCGCTGATACGGAAGTGTTGTCCTTGAAATTAAATTTTCCGGCGATCCGGCTATTATATTCATCGATATCCATATTTTCATAACTCTCGCCCCTGGCGCCCATAATGAATTCCCCCGTCCCATCGGCCGGATACCCGTCCGAATCACGGCCGAAGTCCTTCTGTAAATCGAAAAGCGATCCTTCCGCCGGACTGTCCGAAGTCGATGAACCGCTGAAAAATGAACTCACTCCAGTGATGACTTGGTCAAACAGGCTGCCGCCGGATGACGATCCTTCGCTATCGACAACATCCTCCCCGCCACTGCTTCCGGGTTCCTTCCCACCCCTGATGCCGGTATCATATATGGGCTTTTCGACCGGCGGTTTGACATCTTTCTCATCGGAAAAAAAAGTAGTCGTCCCGTAATTGACAGTCGTCGCGGCCAAGGATACTTGGCTGGAAAAAACTATGGCCGCCAACATAATGGACATCGAAATTATTTTTATTTTTTTCATTTTGTTTTTTACCTGGAATGAAAACTTACTTAATGCGCTGGAACAATATTTCCACTTGCCTTGTCGCCAAGGCCTCTTTGATCTTTTCCGCCGTGGCCGGCATGAACGGGAGCAACTTATTGGCAATAAACATAAGTCCCCGGGACGAATGCTCCATTATCACCGCAAATTTCCTTTCATCACTCTTAAAAACTTCCCAAGGCTTATTATCGGCTATATATTTATTCAGCTCCTGGACATGGATCATTATGTCACGCAACTCCAAATCCAATCTTAAATTTTTCAGATTTTCTCGCAATGTCCCATCATCATATGCCACCACATCTTTTTTTAAAAAATCCATTCCGACAAAACCCCCTGTCATTTTTTGGTTCAGAGCGACTATCCGGCTCGTTATATTGCCGATGCCATTGGCCAAATCGGCGTTATAATTCTCAATCATCCTTTCCATCGTCACATCGATGTCTTGCCCGAACGGACCAGCCGACAATAGGAGATAGCGCGTGCCGTCCACCCCGAACTTTTCGAGCATCTCCTCGATGGAAATCGCGTTGCCCAAGGTCTTACTCATTTTTTTCCCGTCAGACAAGATATGCCCGTGCGTAAAAAGCATCTTCGGCAACCCGATGCCGAGATGGATCAAAATCGCCGGCCAAATCGTCGCGTGCACCCGCAAAATATCCTTTCCGATAAATTGCACGTCCGCCGGCCATTCTTTCGGAATGTCGTCAATTTCCCCATTCCAGCCGATTCCGGTAAGATAATTCAGGAAGGCGTCGATCCAGACATACGTCGTCTGTTCGGAATCAAAAGGCAACGGCACTCCCCACCGCACATTTTTCCTAGAAATGGAAATATCGTTCAGGCTTTGGTTTTTCAAAAAAGACAAAATCTCGTTCTTATATCTCTCCGGCGCGATCCGAAATTCATCGCTTTCTATTTTTCTGATAAGCTCGTCTTGGATATCGGCCATCTTCAGGAGATAGCATTCTTCTTCCATCCTTTCCGGCATAGTGTCATGATCTGGACACTTCCCGTCAATCAATTCGTTTTCGCTCTTGAATTGCTCGCATCCGACGCAATACATTCCGGAATATTTACCTTTATAGATAGCACCTTTGTCATACAAGATTTGCAAGACTTTTTGCACGGCCATCATATGTCGGGTGTCCGTGGTCCGGATAAAGCCGGAATACTCGATATTCAGACTCCGCCAAAGCCCCTTGAATTCTTCGGAGATACCGTCCACGAACTGCTGTGGATCCTTGCCGTTTTCCTCCGCTTTTTTCTGGATTTTAAGTCCATGTTCGTCAGTGCCGGTCAGAAAAGAAACATCCCAGCCTTGGGACCGGCGCAAACGCGCTAAAACATCGGCCGCGATCGTCGTGTAGGCATGGCCGATATGCGGTTTGGCGTTTACGTAATATATCGGCGTAGTGATATAAAATTTATCTGACATACTAATAAACAATAATTACGAATTCGCCTTTCACCTTGCCCGGGTTCTGCTGGAAATATCCCAGAACCTCGGAAACCGGACCCCGCACGATTTCTTCAAACATCTTAGTCAGCTCACGTCCGAGTATGACCTGCTTTTCGGATTCCATTTTCTGCAACAATTCCAGATTTTTCAAGACCCGGTGCGGAGATTCATAATACACGACCGGCAAAGAAAATCCTATCACTTTTTTGAAAAAAGTTTCCCGGCCTTTTTTGTGCGGCGGAAAACCCAGAAAAACGAATTCGCTCAAATCGATTCCGGAAACGCTGGCCAGCGTCGTTACTGCCGATACGCCCGGTACAGGAATGACGGAGATTTGTTCCGCGACGGCCGCGGCCACCAGCTGGTTTCCTGGGTCGGAAATGCCCGGCGTCCCGGCGTCCGTCACCAAGGCCAGATTTTTACCTGCCAGCAATTCGCTTATCAAAAAATCCAGCTTCGGTACCGGCTTGACCGCTCCGCCATATTTGCAATTCCGATAAAAAGAAACAGCCTGGGTCTTGATCCCGTAGTGGTCTAAAAGCCGTCTGGTCACCCGTGTATCCTCGCACACCACCAGATCGACCGAACCCAACGCACGGACAGCCCGGAAAGTGATGTCTTCCAAGTTTCCGATCGGCGTGGCCACGATATATAATATGCCTGTATCCATAAATCCAGTCTAGCTTAATCGCGGCTTTTTTTCAACTGCCCGACAAAAAAACATTCGCAAAAACAGCTAGGATGATTTTCAATCCATCTCCCGCGACTATTCCTTTTTCCAAAAGTCCTCAACAAAAACACTGATGACGGTCGCTAACGGTATGGACAAGATGGCACCCAGGACCCCGCCCAGCTTCAAACCGATGAGCAAGGCCAGGATAACCGCGATCGGGTTTAGCCCGACCGCTTTTTTCATCACTTGCGGAACGACGATGTGGCTCTCGAATTGCTGGGCGAAAAAATATAGCAGCAACGTTATCAAACCCGTCATCGGCGAAATCAGCAACCCTAGAATAATTCCAGGAATAGCCGATACGATCGGCCCGACATAGGGCACGATTTCCATAATGCCGGCAAAAATCGCCAGTGGCAAAGCATATGGGATTCCGATTATGGATAAGCCGACAAAATCCAATAGAAAAATAATCAACATCAGGAAAAATTGGCCTTGCACCCACTTGCCGATCTTAAGCTCCGCCCGATCGGTCAGTGAAACCGCGTAATCCCTGTGTTTTTCCGGCGTAATCGAAACGATGAATTTTTTGATGCCATCCTCTTTGACGGTCATATAGAAAGCCATTACCAGGACCACGATAATCGAAATGAAATTGCCGACCAAATCTATCGTCCCGGAAAATATTTGTTGGGGAAGATTGGAAATCCCATTGTTGAAATTATCCGCGATCTGCTGGACATTCAAAACCATATTATGGCTTTGGAAATAATCGCTGGCGATACCCGGATAGCTTCCGGCTGATTGCAGATATGCAGGAATCTTTTCTATGAAATCCTTGGATTGGCTGATAAGCGGCGGCACAAGAAATGAGATAGACAGGCCGATCACCAGAGAAAGCAGCACATACACGACCAGCACGCCGAGAGTCCGCGGAACCTTTTTTCTTTGCAGATAGTCCACCACCGGATCGATGGCCGTCACAATCAGAATCGCCATAAAAAGCAAGGCTAGGATTTCCCGGATCATATATAAAAACCAAATGGCGATGGCAAGCATAGCCGTCCGGAATACCACTCCCATGGAAATTTCCACTTGTCTTTTTTCGATCATATACTTATGGATTTTATAAGACCAAGGATTTACGGATTTTTTTTCCGTCCTTATGCGGACCGATTATAGCCAGATTAAGCCCTCGTTCTTTGAAAATATCTTTGGCTACCCTCAGTATGTCACCTGTTGTCACTTTGTCAATCCTGGAAAAAATCTCCTCCATCGTCATTATTTTTTTCTTGTCGATTTCCTGTTCGATCAAAAACATCGCCACTTCGTCCGAAGACTCAAGATTCATAATACTGCGTCCTTTGATATAATCTTTAGCCTTTCGCAACTCGCTTTCCGCGACCGGTTCAGCCGCGATTTTCCTGTATTCGTCCAATATCGTCTTGACTGCCAGTTCCAAATTCTTGTGTTCCACTCCGGCCGAAGTCGCCAAATATCCGCAATCCTGGTACGCATAGACATTAGTCCTGACATAATACGCCAATCCCCGTTTTTCACGCACCTCACCGAAAATGCGGCTGCTCATATTGCCACCCAGGATGACCGACATCACATTCAAGATGAAACGGTCCTTGTGATTGTCGTCATAAGCCCGGACGCCCAGCACCAGGTGGGTTTGGTCGGTTTTTTTGAATCTTATCTTCACTTCTGGTTTTTTTTGGCTTTCAACCACCTTCTTCATAACCGGCTTTTTACCCTGGCGCATACCGGCGAAATATCCTTCCAACCGCGCGATGGTTTTTTTCTCATCGAATTTTCCGGCTACGCACACCACCGTGTCCGACGCCACATAGAACCGCTCCATATAATCGATGAAATCATTCCGCTTGAAAGACGCGACGGTTTTCTTGCTGCCAGCGATGTCGCCGCCCAGAGGATTGTCCGCATACATCAGCTGTTCGAAGATATTGCCCACGTTGCGCATCGGCGAATCCTCATACATATTGATTTCCTGGATGATCGTGCCGCTTTCTTTTTTTATTTCCGCTTCTTCCAAAGTCGAATTCAAATACATATCCGCGATGACATCCAATGCCGTTCCGATATGTTTGGCATCCGCCTTGGCATAATACGCCGTTTTGTCCTTGCTGGTAAAAGCATTCGATTCCCCGCCGATCGCATCCAATTCCTCGGCGATCTGCAGATAGGTCGGCCTTTTTTGCGTACCTTTGAACAACATATGCTCGATGAAATGCGACAGTCCGGCTTCCCGCGGAGATTCATAGCGTGAACCAGCGCCCACCATCACTATGACCGTGGCCGTGGCCGTGCCTTTGACCGGCGCCATGATTATGCGCAAGCCGTTTTTCAATATCGTTTTTTTATAATTCATACTATTTTCTTTTCTTATTCCTGCTTACGCGAATTAAACCTGAGCAAGGGATGATCCCGATGCCCCTTTTCTCCAATTCATCCAAAAACAGATTAACCCCGATATTATCCGATGAAATATGCCCGGCAATCACCACATTAATATGCGCTTTTTCTGCCGCTTCCCTGTGTTTCTCGCTCTGATGCATAGCGATTATAGTGCCCACTCCGGCATTGGCCATTTTCTCATACATCTTAGGACTGCCTTCAGTCCCTCCGGTAATTTCCGTAACTGCAATCTTTCCAGTTCTATTTTCCTTGTTTCCAACAAACAAAGTCGGACCCAGACCGTATTTTTTCGCTTCTTTGTATTCCGGCACGCTTTCCAAAAGTTCGATTATCTCACCCACATATTCAGGATTTTTCTTTTCAATCAGATTTTTAAGAAATGTAGCCACCGCGTTATCCGCGGGAGTGTGCACATTTAAGAAGTTGATTTTCAAATTTTGCGCCGCCATCGGAGATTTGAAATGATTGGACGGATTTACGCTGCGGGAAACCTCGCTGATCCTGATTTTCATCAGACTTTCAGCTACGTTAATCGGCACTCCGTATTGGGCCAGCACATCGGCCTGCAGATGCATAACATCATCCAAATACGACAGTCCTTTGCCCACCGGATGATGTGCGATGACCGCGTCCACTCCCAATTCCTTGGCGATCAATAACTCCCCGGCATCGATATCGATCCCGGCCATCACGGTCTTCACTTTTTTTCCACTGTCATAATGGATGGTCGAATCCATAAAAGGATTCGTCAGCCTCTCCTGGTCAAAAGATTCTTTTTCTTCCATAGACAGTTTATCATATTGCCCCTTTATCCTTTCCAATTTTTTTATAACTTCCTTTTCGCCACGCAAATCGTTTTTAATCCCGAATTCGATAGCCAGTTTGTATATTTCCCGTAGATCCATATTTTTATTTATTAATTTTTAATTATAAAATTTCCCGGAGAAAAAACTTTCCAGTTTTTCAATTCCGATCCGCTCCTGCCGCATCGTGTCGCGGTCGCGCACCGTCACCGCGCCGTCCTCCAAGCTATCGAAATCCACCGTCACGCAATAGGGCGTGCCGATTTCGTCTTGCCGACGGTAGCGTTTGCCGACATTCCCGTTGTCATCGAACTCGCACATCCATCGCATCTTCAAACCATCGAAAATTTCCCGCGCCTTGGATACCAATTCCGGCTTGTTTTTCATCAACGGAAAAATCGCCACTTTGATCGGCGCCAAACGTTTGTCCAATTTCAAAACGGTCCTGACCTCGCCTTCCTTGATTTCCTCTTCCGTATACGCTTTATCCAGAAACATCAAAAACAACCTCCCGAGACCGACTGAGGTTTCCATGATGTGCGGCACGAACCGCTCACCGGTTTTTTCATCCAAATAACTCAGATCCACTCCGGAAAACTTGGCGTGCTGGCTCAAATCCCAATTTCCCCGCGCGTGGACGCCTTCGATTTCCTTGAAGCCGCCGAGGGATTTGAAATCATATTCGACATCATAGGCCTCAGAAGCGTAGTGTGCCAGCTTTTCATGCTGATGCCACTGGATATTTTCACCGGCGATCCCATATTCAAGATACCAATCCCAACGCAATTTCTTCCACATTTCATATTTTTCCTTCATTATCGACGGATGTAAGAAATATTGCATCTCCATCTGTTCGAATTCCCGCGTACGGAAAATGAACTGGCGCGCCACGATTTCATTGCGGAAAGCCTTGCCGATTTGGGCGATTCCGAACGGCAATTTCACCCGCGTCGAATCGACCGTGTTTTTGTATTCCAGATAAATCCCCCCGCAAGTTTCCGGACGCAGATAGACGACGTTCTCCTCACTCAAAGCATCCGTCGGGGAACCCAAATTGGATTTCACCATCAGGGAAAAACGCTTGGCTTCCGTCACGTCAGTCGATCCGCAAGCCTGGCATTTCAATTTTCCCAGCTCCTTTAATTTTTTAATTTCCGCATTGATGAACTCCAGCGGCTGTTTGTCGGCATTGATGCCGAAAACCTCCAAAATATGGTCGGCCCGCATCCGCGCTTTGCATTTCTTGCAATCGATCTGCGGATCGTCGAAGCTGTCCACGTGCCCCGAAGCCACCCAGGTCTTGGGGTGCATAAAAATCGCACTGTCGAGACCGACGACATCATCGCGGTATTGCACCATATGTTTCCACCACGCGTCGCGGATATTGTTTTTCAATAATGTCCCATAGTGGCCGTAATCATAGATCGCGGCAAAACCGCCGTAGATTTCCGAACTCGGGAAAACGAATCCCCGCCTTTTGCAAAGCGAAACCAATTTTTCCATCTGATTTATTTCTGCCATATTTTTTAAAATAATTTTTTAATTTTTGAGGAATTTCTGTTTGAGAATCCGGATTTTATCTGAAATTTTTCTGTAGGCATGTTGAATGAGGAAAAATTTCAGTTATAAAATCCGCGGTTCGAGTTAAATTCCAAGATAATTAAAAATTATTTTTGAATTTATAATATAATTAGAATTTAAAAAGCCCATCCCAAACATACAATAAAAATAGTATGTTCAGGACGAGCCATTTATCTGGTCCGCGGTTCCACCTGATTTGTCCGACTTTCGTCGAACCGCCTTGACTATGCCCTATCAGCTCCGGGGAGCCAAACCCCCATCATCGCTTCATATGGTCATTATATCAAACAATCCTGAAAAATCAAATTCGGTGTCCTTGGCAGGAATCGGACCTGCGGCCTTCTGGACCGGAACCAGACGCTCTATCCACTGAGCTACAAGGACATACTTTTATTACCTATCTCCATTCTTCCTTAATAATCCAAATTTGGCAACTTCTTTCCCATCAAAATCAAAAAAATAACGCTTGTCATGTCCGCCGTGCGCCTCTGATACCTCTTCCATTTTGTGGTTCAGGATTTTCTTAAGTTTGATTTTTCGGCTTCCCTCCGGAGAGACCAATTCCAATTTATCCGCCAAAGATATCCCATTGTGCATAAAAACGACCGAGAAAATTTTATTGCCGATTTTTCGCCGCCCTTCTATCTGTCCTACGAATTTATATCCCGTACCATCCAGGCCACCTGTGAAATTATGCTCCGGCTCATTCCCCAACAAAAAACCTTTTGAGTAACCGCGGTTCACCAAGGTGTCCAATTCCTTTTGTTGTTTTCTGATAATCTGTTTTAAATTTTTCTTGCCCAGCGCATCGATGATCTTGCGATACGCCCCGACTACGGTCGAAACATAATACACGCTCTTGGCCCGCCCTTCGATTTTCAAAGAGTCCACGCCCGCCTCGACTAGGTCTTGGATGTGCCCGGACAAATTCATATCCCGGCTGTTGAAAAAATATGTCCCGTGCTGATCCTCCTCCAAATCAACTTCGAATCTTTTCTGATCATCAATTACACTAGCAGCTAATATTTCATCATTACTATTTTTTCCACAATTTTTTGGATTTTGGATTTGTGATTTCGAATTTATTTGGGATTTGATATTTTGGATTTTAGATTTTTCAGTATATTTCCAACGGCAAGGCTGGGTGCAATCCCCCAGATTGGCGCTGCGATCGCTCATCCATTTGGATAATATACAGCGCCCGGAATAACTCATACACATCGCGCCGTGCACGAAATATTCCAATTCCATTTTCGGCACCGCTTTCTTGATTTCACGGATTTCTTCCAGCGTCACTTCGCGCGCCAGAACGATCCGTTTGATTCCGATTTCCGCCCAAAATTTCACCGCTTCGATATTGGTCGCGTTAGCCTGGGTCGACAGGTGGATTTCCGTTTTCGGCAGATGTTTTTTGACCAGCCTGATGATGCCCGGATCGGCCACAATCACGCCATCGATATCCAGCGTCTTTAAAAACTTCAAATGTTCCTTGACGCGTTCAAGGTGGTCATTGTGAGCATAGATATTCAAAGTGATATAGATTTTCTTTTTGTGTTTGCGCGCGAACTCCGCCGCTTCCCGCAAGGATTCCCGGGTGAAATTATTGATCCGCACCCGCAATGAAAAATCCGGCACGCCGGCATAGACCGCATCGGCGCCATAAGCGATAGCGTATTTCAATTTTTCCAGATTGCCGGCCGGAGCCAACAGTTCGATTTTTTTCATACACTTCAATCTACTCCCTTTTTCTTGCCCGGTCAACGCAGGGCGCCCATACCCCTTTGTCTTGACAAAAACATAAAAATGTGCTAGACTCTTCTGTTCAATTAAAAAGCCCCTATGAATCACAAATTAACCATATTTATTTTTTTCTTGGCGACTTTGCTTTTATTATCCGCCCCTTCTTTGAAAGCGGCCGGAAAAAGCAGCACTTCCATCGGCATATCCCTCACAGTCGAAGCCTACATCAAATGTACCGTCAGTGGGGACGAAATGACCATAATGACAAATTCATATCAACCCGTCTTCATTCTTGAAGATGCCCAAGCCCTTCCCGACAAAGCCGTATTTGGCCAATTAGCTGTGATAAAGATCAAACAGGATTCTGTTTACACTATCCTATCGGAAATTTAATCGGCATTTTCTTAAAATCGCTCCGCTTGGGGCGATTTTTTATTTTAAAAAAAGAATAACCCCGATAAACGGGGTTTGATTCTTATGAGTTCCCTGTCCGCATGGGACGGGAGCAAACCAAGGAATCCCTTGATTTTGATTTTTTACCTCTTTTTTGTTTTGATTTTTATTTTTGTTTTTTATGGAAACCTAGGGCTTCCAAAATAAAAACGGGTTCTCCGCAAGGAGATTCACCCGTCATATGTAACCATTATAGCAGGTCTGAGAGGCTTTGTCAAGCTCAGACCGGCTTATTTTTTCAACCCGTCCATCAGGTCCAGATAGAATTTCAAATTATGGACGGCGGCCAGCTTGAGCGCCAGCAGTTCTTTGACGGAAAAGAGATAGCGCAGATAGGCCCGGGTATAGTTCCGGCAAAGCATACAATCACATCGGGCATCGACCGGAGAAAAATCTTCTTTGAATTTTTCATTGTTGATATTGATGGTTTCGTAAAAATCCGCTTTGGATAAATCATCGTGCTTCCGGATAAACAAGCGCCCGTGCCGGCCTTCCCGCGTCGGGATGACGCAATCGAACATATCCACGCCCGCTCCCACCGCCGCCACGATTTCTTCCGGCTTGCCGAGCCCCATCAAGTAGCGTGGTTTGTTTTCCGGCAAGACCGGCACTACCCAGCGCAAAATATCATACATCTTCTCCCGCGGTTCCCCGACCGCCACCCCGCCGATCGCGTAACCGTTCCAGCCGTCCGCCGGACCGCCCAGCGCGGCGAAATCCAACTGCGACAATTGCCGGGCCGATTCCTCACGCAGATCTTCATAGACCGAACCTTGCACTATGCAAAATAACAACGGCCGTCCGTTTTCATATTTGTCCTTGTTTTTATCAACATATCCATAGAAATATTTGAAACAGCGCGCCGCCCAACGTGTGGTCAATTCCAAAGATTTTTTCGCATACTCATAAGTCGCAGGATACGGCGGACATTCATCCAAAACCATAATGATATCCGATCCAAGATTCAATTGGATCTCAATCGATTTCTCCGGACTCATAAAATGCTCTTTGCCATTGACCGGATCGGTGAAATAGACACCTTCTTCAGTCAGACGCACTCCGTTTTTCCCGAAGTTCTTTTTGGCGCGCGCACCCAATGAAAAAACTTGGAAACCGCCCGAATCGGTCAGGATCGGCCCGGACCAATCCATAAACCGGTGCAAACCGCCGGCGCGCGCGATCAACTCGTCCCCCGGCCGAAGCCATAAATGGTAAGTGTTACCCAGGGCGATTTCCGCTCCGATTTCCTTGAGCTCGCGCGGCAAAACATTCTTAACCGCGCCTTTGGTCGCGATCGGCATAAAAAACGGAGTGTTGATTTCTCCGTTTTTAGTCCTAAGTTTTCCGACTCTGGCAAAAGCGCCTTGCGAAATTATTTCAAAATTATCTTTCATAATCGTCAAACTATTGTACTACTTTCCATCCGCTAGCGTCAATGGACTGGTCCTCTTGCAACATCGTGTTTTTACTCTTGAATTGCGCGGTCAAATTTTCCTGCGTGAATGAGTCTTTGGCCGAAAATATCCCAGATTGCAAAATATCCACCATCTGACCCGCCTGATTGGGCGATGGTTTGATCTTCACTTGGAAGGCCACTTCCCGCAAAGGGCTTATGATACCCTCCCCGACTTTCATCGTACCGATATTCCAGACTATCGAATTCGTCCGTCCATTATATTCAAGATTGGCGCCTTCCGGATATGTCTTGCCTGTCATTACGACGCCTGTCGGCAAGACAGTTTCGATCTTGGCATCCGTCACATCGTTGGAAACGTTACCAGCTCTCAAATGGATCGTATAGGTCGTTTCCTGCCCGACAGCCGGCGGAATCGGACCAGCGTTGGAGATGAAAGGATCGTTATAATAGCCTTTGACATCGACAGTCAATTTAGAATTCAATTTTATATCCATCTTATTGCCGGCTACGATCTTATTCATCTCGATCGGAGTAGGAATGTCCGGACTGTCGATCCGCACGACGCTTGAAATCACAAAATTCTTATCGTTTACGGTTTGCAACGGAATAGTGTTGCTGACATCGACCGAAAAAGCGATCGTACCCTCCTGTCCGGGGGCCAAATTGGCCAGCGCGGGATGATCCGCAGCCTTCCATTCGATCGTCCGGTTATCGGTATCATAGGCTCCGCCATCCGTTTCCAGAGTCGAATAATCCAAAACCGGACTATTCAAGGTTTCTTTAATATTGACATTGCCCAGACCGAGATCGCTCGCATTTTTATAATGTATTTCAAACCTGAGGGTGTCCCCCGCATTGGCGAAAAAATTCGTCGACCCGTTGACTGTTTGATAAATCACCAAAGGCGATGCGGCGATCTTGGTAGTTGTCGATTCCTCATTATAAGTGACAAATTGCCCTTGGTTGATAGTACCGATATAAACTGCGACTTTTTTGATATTATCCCGCTCGCCTTGCAGCTTACCGCTGATTACGATTTTCCCGGCGTCTCCGGCGGAAAGATGTCCGATATACCAGATATTGTTCCCTTCCGAAACCGACGGGTCGGATTTGGAAAAAATGAAGCCCTCCGGAAAATCGACTTTGATCCGGATATTTTCGAAATCTTCGGCGCCTACGTTTTTATAACTCACTTGGTAATCCAGGGCATCTCCGCTCGCCATACCTTGCGGAGCCATAATTTCCAATGTCATAGGCGTAGAAATCACATTGACTCCGATTTGCCCCTCCGCTACAAATTGGCTATTGAAATTGGACGGCTTATATGACAAAGCGGATTTTATGTACATCAAAGTTCCCTTGGGACTATAGGCCCGACCGCTGAAAACGATTTTGCCGGCCGCATGCCCGTCCAATTTTCCCAGCTCGACCAGACTGACCGTCGGGCTTTCCGTTTTATAGACCGCGCTTTCTTCGGGCTTGAAACTTTCCGGGTGGCTTATCCTAAGCACCGCGTCATCCAATGACGCCCAATTATTATTGTTATATGTTATTTCGTATGTCAGCAATTTCCCGCTTCTTGTTTCTTTCGGACCGTCAACAGTGACCGTGACCCGGTCCTCGCCGAATGAAGCCTTGCGTATCTGATAGACCGCTACCATCGACAAGATGATAACGACCACTGCACCTAGAATGATTCCACCTATTTTCAAAACGTTTTTTTTCTTTTCAAGCGGAATCGGAGCCTGCCGCCGCCAAATATCTTCCATATCCGCACCAGTCTTGCCTGGAGCTACATTCTTATTCCTCGCATCGAACTCGCTTTCATCGTGAAGCATCAGATTCTTATCCGGATCTTTTTTATATAGCTTGTTTTTTATTTCTGAAAGAGACATAGTTCGCCAGCGATATAGCTTTTTAATTTCTTGATTGAATCATACCAAAAAACGGCCAGCTAATCAAACCTGCGGCGGATGATTCTGCCGCGACCACCGGTCAAATTCATAAAATTATCGTCACAACCGGATATTGGAACCACCCACCCAATCCAACGCTTCTCCCAGGACCACCTGGAGCCGGTTGATTTCCTGCCGGGATGCCCTTAATTTTATCAGATTCTCCAGCTTGTTCTGTAAAAATATCCGGATAAGCTTGATGGATTCATTGCTGACCGGAATTTTTTTATTTTCAAACTGGAAACACTTGGCGCACAGCACTCCTCCGCGCGCGATGCTGAAATAATTTTTTTCCAAAAGCAATTTCTTTTCGCAATACACGCATTTCTCCACTTCTAATCGATAGCCCATCTCATCCAATATCTTAAACATCAATCCGATAGTTATGATGCCGGCCCTATCTTCCTCGCCGGATAAGCCATCCATAACCGCCAAATATTTTTCCAAAAGCCGGAAAATATTTTCATCTTTTTCCTCATCGGAAATAAGTCGGGCCAATATTTTAAAAACATAAAAAACCTTATTGACCAAATCCAGATCCGCCTTGATATTGGCGAAATTGCCGATGACGATCGAACCGGTTATCTTTCCCATCCCGCGGCTCTTGGCCAGAAAAATTTCCGCTTGCGTGACTGATTCCAGATTGCCCGCCAATTTGGCGTTGGGCTTCCTGACCCCTTTGCCCAATACGCGGATTTTGCCGGCTTCAAGGGTATAAATCGTATAGATGCGGTCGACCTCTCCGACGTCCTTTTTGTTTAAAATTATGCCGTTATATTTATATTCCATAATGCTTCGATTATACCTTATCCGCCTAGAGAAAAAAACTAGTCCTGCTGGCGCACGCGCCGGCAGGACTGTAATCATCATTTGATACAGTGATGATTTTTTCTTTTTCTTTTTAGTTTCCTCCTTAGGAAAACTAAGGGGTACGGAATGAAAAATCCTATCATCATCATCCCCAGTATAAAATAACCGCTTTTAAAAACAGGGAAGATGTTATACAGGAATACGGCCATCACCAAAAAAAACATTGTACCAGCCATATTCCATACAAATAATCCATCCCTTTCCTCTTCTAGTCCGACGATGACCTGACTCCTCAGCCGTTCATCCAAATCATATTTTTTTCTTTTCATGCCGCCTACCCCCGTTTTATTTTAATGTGCATCTGATCCTCTCCAATCTTGATCTCTTTCTCCAAATCAAAATCTTCAAGATCCCCTGCCAGCAATTCAGTCGCCAAAGTTTCTTTGGTAATAAGCGGTCCGAATTTTTCGAACACGGCTGACTTGCCAGCATAGCATATTTTGATGCGGTTGTCAACCTCATAGCCCGCCTCTTTGCGCATTTCCTGGATAAACCGGATGATCTCGCGGGCCTGGCCTTCAAGTTTCAATTCTTCATCGATTGTCGTATCAATCCTAACTGCCTCGATTGCCGGATCAACTATGATCTCTCTGACATTGACTTCTTCCTTGATTATATTCTTGAGCTCGGCATTGATTTCTTTGTCGATATATAATTTATACAACGGCTGTCTGACCTTTATTCCGGCCTCCGCCCGCAATTTCAAGCCAGTATTCACAAATGCCCTAGCCAAAGCCATTTCCTCATTAGCCTGGTTGTCGATTATCGATCCGTCCGCCACCGGCATATCCTCCAAATGCACCGATTCCTTGCCGGTCAGATTTTTGAAAATCTCTTCCGCCATAAACGGCGCGAAAGGCGCCATTAATTTGGACAACTCGACCAAGACATAGTGCAAAGTTTGATAGGCTTCCGCTTTGTCGCCATCATCTTCTGATTTCCAGAATCGCTTGCGGGAGCGACGGATGTACCAGTTAGACAGATTATCGATGAATTTTGGGAACAGGCGCGCCGCATAGTTCAATTCGTACGCTTCCATATGTTTGTTGTATTCCCCGATCAGGACATTGAGTTCCGACACGATCCATTTATCCAAAAGTCCGGCCGGTTTTTTGAATCCAGCCGGCTTCCAACCGTCGATATCGGCATAGAGTACGAAAAAAGAATACGAATTCCATAGCATCCGGAACATCCCGCGCATAAAGTCCGCCACGTCCGCTTCTTTGAAATTCAGATTTTCGGACGCCACCACCGG
Organism: Candidatus Moraniibacteriota bacterium; assembly: GCA_030679995.1. Lineage (GTDB taxonomy): Bacteria > Patescibacteriota > Minisyncoccia > Moranbacterales > UBA2206 > JAUXSK01. The sequence goes on along the minus strand of JAUXSK010000009.1, from coordinate 7,290 downwards.
CGAACTCATCAGATACATCCGCATCGCGTCCGCGCCGTATTTGTCGAACATCATCGAAGGATCAGGATAGTTTTTAAGCCGCTTGGCCATCTTTTTCCCATCCTCCGCCAAAACGATCCCATTGACGATCACATTTTTGAAAGCCGGTTTGCTTTGCAAAGCCGTTCCCAGAATATGCAAATAATAAAACCAAGCGCGGGTCTGGTCCTGTCCTTCCGCGATGAAATCCGCCGGAAAATTGGCTTCGAATTTTTCCTGGTTTTCGAAAGGATAATGCAACTGGGCGTACGGCATCGATCCGCTGTCAAACCAAGTATCCAAAACATCCGGCACCCGCTTCATTTTCCCATCGCACTTTTCACATTCGAAAGTGATCTTGTCTACGATATGCTTGTGGATGTCGGTAATTTTTTCTCCGGAAATTTCTTCCAACTCCCCAACGCCCCCAAACACCCTAACTTCTCCGCATTGATCGCAAACCCAAATCGGCATCACGCTCGCCCAAAACCTTTGCCTTGAAATCGACCAGTCGCGCGCTCCTTCCAGCCAATTTCCGAACCGCCCTTCTTTCATATGCTTCGGGGTCCAATTTATTTCCTTGGCCAATTCCAGCGCCTCCTCTTTCACTTTTTCCACCGCCACAAACCAGGAGCTTGTCGCGTAATTGATAAGCGGCGTATCACACCTCCAACAATGCGGATAACTATGTTCATATTTTTCCTTGGAAAAAAGAAGATTATTGTGCGCCAAATATTTGATGATTTCGATATCGGTTTTTTGATGACTGTCTTTTTCTCCGGTCATCGGCTTAACTGAAAGTCCGGCGAATTCTCCGGCTTCTTTTTTAATCACGCCGTCCAATCCGACGTGTTGCACAAACGGCAACTTTTCTTTTTGTCCCAATTTCAAATCATCCTCTCCAAACGCCGGCGCGATATGCACCACGCCCGTCCCATCTTCCGTCGTCACGAAATCCCCGGCATAAATTTTCCAACCGTTCTCCTCGTTTTGCAAACCTTTGTTTTGGTAATAGTCAAATAATGGTTTATATTTTTTACCAACCAAAGCATTTCCTTCCATCTCGTCAATAATCTCATTTTCATTAATTACCATAGGCTCTCCTTTTACTGACGAAAAATCCTTCAATCCAAATAATTTTACTCCTATTTGATTAACACCATCTTTATAAAATTCAGTTTTCCATTTTTCATAGATATCTTTAGCAACTATAATGTTTTCATAAATTGGCTTACCCTTTTCATTTCTCTTGTCAGCATACACTCTCACTTTTGTATATTTAACATTCTTCCCAACCGCCAACGCCACATTCCCAATCAAAGTCCACGGTGTCGTCGTCCAAGCCAGAACGAAAGTCCCCGGTTCATCCACCAGTTCAAATTTCGCGATCGCTGACAAATCTTTGATATCTTTATACCCTTCCGAAACCTCCTGCTGTGACAAAGTCGTTTCACAGCGCGTGCAAATATGCATCGAGCGGTAGCCTTCATAAATCAAACTTTTATCCCACAACTGTTTGAAAACATTCCAAACCGATTCCATATACGGCAAATCCATCGTCTTGTAGGCGTTTTCCATATCCGCCCAACGGCCGAGTCTGGTGATCACTTTCTTCCACTCATCCACATATCCCAAAACCTTGCTCCGGCACAGCCCATTGAATTTTTCCACGCCCATTTCTTCGATGTCTTTTTTCTTTTTCGAGCCCAGTTCTTTTTCCACGATGTTCTCAATCGGCAAGCCATGGCAATCCCAGCCCCACTTGCGCTCGACATAACGCCCGCGCATCGTCCAATACCGCGGCACCACATCTTTCATCACGCTGCCCACGATGTGGCCATAATGCGGAGTTCCCGTCGCAAAAGGCGGCCCGTCATAGAAAGCGTACGCTGGCTTGTCCTTGGTTTTTTCCAAGGACTTTTCAAAAATCTGCTGCTCCTCCCAAAACTTCAAAATTTCTTCTTCCATCTGAGGAAAGGTCAACTTTGGATCTACTTTTTTAAACATATCTTTATTTTATAATTATTTAAATTGCATCCTAAAAAAACAAAAAATCCTTACGCAAAAAATGCATAAGGACGACGATTGCCGTGGTACCACCTTAGTTCTCCCGATCACTCAGGACTTAATTCCCAGCTGTTACGGGCAGACCCGGCGGGTTCTACTTTTTAGCCTTGAAAAAAGCTAAATTTCTTCCCGCAACCTTCTCTTAAAAAAGAGATCTGAAACTGATAATTTCATCTAAAGGCTTTTAAAAACTTCCCAATCCAATCCTAACAATAAAAACCTCTTTAGTCAATTAAAAACCGCCTGGAACATAACTATGTTCCAGGCGGTTTAGGCTTATCGGCCTATGTTATCCTGCCGGATATTTTGGCAGCAAGATATTCTCTGGCCACGACTTCTCCGAAGGTAGATGCATTGCTGGAATAAATTCTCAGCAAATTTTTTTTTCTCCCGCAAAGCCTATTCCCTGCTTTGTGCGAATTTATGTTGGCCAAAAATATTATCAGCTTATCTTCAGTTATCCGACCGATTTTCTCTAAATTTTCAGAGAAAACAAACTGGCAATCTCTAGCCCCCATCCGCATAATAATTTGGGAGAGAAGTTGCCATTTTTTAATTCGACATCCTCCCACGATGACAACTGACGTATCTGAAGGAAAAGAAAAAATATCTGCCTCGCCTGGATCAAATTGAGAAACAGGTTTTATTTTTGCTGAACCCCCATTCCTGTCCAAAATGAGACGTCCTAGCCCGTCATCATCAGAATTAATCGCATCCATAAAAGGAGAATTGTTTGCTAGGTGCTTTTTAGTCATCAACAACCTTTCCGCAACTCCAACGCCTAACAATGAAATGGTTTTTTTCAAATTAGAAAGTTCGGTTTTGGAGAGCATCCAAACTCCTGAAACAAACTTGCCTCCAAGAAGCTCATTAATCCCACTTCTTAATCTCTCCTTCCCCGAATGATGCGGCTCTTTTTCCTTAAATACTTTCCTGCGTCCTGTTTCGATTGGGACGCTAACAATTTCCATCGAACTTTTCTTTATTTCAGCCGTAGATCGCTTTTCCTCAACATAAGCGATTCTGGCCTGCCTCCATTCTTCCTGGAGGCTTTTTATTTTCTCCGCCAGCGCCTTATTCGGCCTGACCTCAGAAAATAATAATATGGACTTTCTGCGAGCCAGTAATTTAGTGAATTGCTTCTCTGAGATAAGCCGCCTGTTACAGCAAATAATTTGCCACAGGCATTCCACCTCGGAAAACAAACGGAACCTACGTATCATTTCGACGGACGTTCCATAGTCATCACCCAACATTTCCATCATCCATTCATAGAATTCCTGAATAAAATCTTTTGATTCCGCCAATGTTTCTTCGGAATCACCAGCAGCCACTTCCAGAAAGTCGATTATTTTGCGTGCGAAAGCCTCCGGTTTTTTATGGAATATTTTCCATAAACGCAAAAATATTTTTTCATTTTCCTTCCTCACCATCTCCGCCTCCATAGCATCGACAATACGAAAAACTTCACGATATATGACTTCTGCTTTTTTCGATCTATTTATCCGCATACCTTCTCCTCCAGGGGTTATTAGTTGATAAATCGAGATAACTATCTCTGTTTGAATTTTTAAAAAACCATCCGTATCTGATTGGTCTTTATAACATAAAATAATAAATTTGACAATAGCAAAGTAAAAAAGGCTTTGTTTTTAACTAAAACAAAGCCTTTTTAAACTTTTTTTCGCCTAAAGCTTATGATAAACCGTTCTAAGAAAAACTTTTGTAAACTTCCAGGGTTTCGCGCGCGCACTTTTCCCAATTGAATTTTTCCACCTGTTTCCTACCTTTCTCGCGCAAAGATTGTTTCAAATTTTCATCTTCCGCCAATTTCAGCATCGCCCTCGCGATATCCTGCGCATCCAAAGGATTCACGAATTCCGCCGCATCGCCGGCGATTTCCGGAATAGAAGAAACACCGGAAACGATCGCCGGTGTACCGGTCGCGAAAGCCTCCAAGACGGTCGTGCCAAATCCTTCATAGAGCGACGGCATCACGAAAAAATCAGCTTGCGAAAAAAGCGAAACGATCTCATCACCGATGATATAGCCGGTGAAAATCACATCCTTGCCAATACCCAAATCCTGCGCCATCTGTTTATATTCTTCCGCCAGCCAGCCGTTCTTGCCGGCCATCACCAGTTTATATTCAAAATTAGCCCCCCGATTCTTATAATCCTGTTTGAATATATTGAAAGCCTCAAAAAGCCTCGCGATATTTTTGGCCGGCTCAATGGTTCCCAAAAACAGCATATATCTGTCATTTTTGATACCATATTTATCCAAAACCGCCTCCCGCGTATCCGCCGATTTATCAGAAAACCTCTTATCAAAACCGCTATATATAACCTCTATCTTTCCAGCCGGACACTCCAGGATGTCCTGCAGATCCTTTTTGACCGATTCCGAAACGGCGATGATCTTATCCGCTTTCCCTGCCATCAGGCTCAAATCTATCTTGTTTTTCGCCACCGACAACCGAGGGAAGACATCCGGAACCTTGTGGGCCGCCATATTGTTCACAGTCACGATCGTCTTGCCACGATAACTTACCGGAATCCGGCTCAACGGCGAAGTCGTATGGATCACATCCAAATCTTCTTTTACCAAAGTCGCCGTACCCAAAATCTCGTTGTACGCGCCCGGCAAAAATTTCTTGTAATCGGAAAACGGATAGAATTTTATTTTTACGTTCGGTTTGGAAAACTTTTTTACATCCTTTTCGCGGACGCGGTAATCGAAAAACAGGACATACTCGTTTTCTTGGTCGATTTCCAGGAGATGGCGGATCAACTGGTAGGTATAGTGGCCCACGCCGATCGCCTCGCCCTTGTCCGGGTTCAAAATTGTCCGCGCGTCAATACCTATTCTCATATATTTATTGGGCACGATAGGTCTCATAAGTCCTATGTGCGTACTTTAATTACATCTTTTCCGGCGCATCCACCCCGATCAGATCCAGAGTTTCAGCCAGAACGATTTTCACTGCCGTTATAAGGCTAATTCTGGCTTTTGTCAAATCCGAATTCCCTTCGTCGATCACCTTGCATTCATTATAGAACGAATGGAATTTATCCGCCAATTTGATAGCGTAGTATGGTAATTTATGCACTTCATAACTTTGCGCCAACTCTTCCACCAGTTCCGGGAATTTATCCAGCTCCCGCATCAAGCTTAATTCCTTTTCATGAGTCAATAATGAAAGTTTTAAACTTTGAATTTCCGATTTTGATCCGCCAGCCGGCGGATTGGAATTTGGATTTAGGGCTTCGAATTTCCCAAGTATACTACAAATTCTGGCGTGCGCGTATTGCACATAGAAAACCGGGTTTTTTTGTGATCTCTCTTCGGCCAAGCCCAGATCGAAGTTCATATGCGTGTCCGGCGAATACATCAGGAAAAAAAAGCGCGTCACATCGTGTCCGACCCTTTCGATCAATTCATCGATTTCCACCACATTGCCGGCCCGCTTGGACATCCTGGCCTCTTTGCCGTCTTTGGTGATCCGCACCAATTGGGAAATAATGAAACGGAAATCCCCTGCGAAACCCAAGGCTTTGGCTGCGGCGCGCAACCGCGCCACATAACCGTGGTGGTCCGCTCCCAAACCGATGATCAGACGCCCGAATCCCCGCTCGATCTTGTTCAACATATACCCGCAATCGCCGGCAAAATAGGATTTCTGCCCGTCGGTCTTTATCAGTACGCGATCTTTGTCATCACCGAATTCAGTGGTCTTGAGCCACAACGCGCCCTCGGATTCATATGCCAAATTTTTGTTTTTCAAAATTTCAATTGCCCGTTCCACGAAACCTTCATCCTGGATCTTCTTTTCGCTCATCCATTCATCGAAAGAAATCCGCATTTTTTCCTTCACTGTTTTTTGGATTATGTTTTCCAAAACTTCTTTCGCCGCCAATTGCCCGATTTCCCGCACGTCAGCCAAATGCCCGTATTTTTTATTCAATCCATCAATATATTCCCCGGAATACGCCGCTTCTTCGTCTTTCAAGACACTGTGGCCCAATTTCACCACCTGGCCGCCCGCATCATTGATATAATATTCATTCGTCACCACAAAACCGGCCTTGCGCAACACGCGTGAAATCGCATCCCCGCAAAAGCCTCCGCGACCATTCCCTACTGTCAGCGGTCCGGTCGGATTAGCTGAAATAAATTCATTGTTTATCGTGATGCCTTTGCCGATTTCGCTTTTTCCAAAATCATCTATCTCTTTATTTATCTCCGCCACCTCGTCCTGTAAAAATTTTCCCGATAAATAGAAATTAATATACCCCGGCGCAACCACTTCAATCTTACCAAATTCCGGGTATTTGATATTTAATATTTGACTTTTAATCTGATCTGCGATTTCCATCGGACCCTTCCCGACCTTCTTCGCCAAAACCAAGGCCACATTGGTCGCGTAATCCCCGAATTTCTCGTCTTTAGGATAATCCACCGCAAAACCGACCTGCTCCAGCCCGAACAAATCTTTTACCGCCTTTTGGATGATTTTTTCCAGTTCTTTTCTCATATATTTCCATCCTACCGCAGAAACAGGAAAAAATAAAGGGTTTTCACCGAAATAACCCTTGTACTATCCCGCATTAAGATGATAAGCTATCAATATGGCAACTCTGGCTTTCAACAAACGCGCCAATTTCGATTATGAGATCTCGGACAAATACGAGGCGGGTTTGGTTTTGTCAGGACCGGAAGTTAAATCCGTCAAAATGGGCCATATCAGCCTCAAGGAAAGCTTCGTCACTATCAGAGGTTCCGAACTTTTTCTAACCAATGCCCATATCACGCCCTACAAGCAGGCCGGCGGGGTAAAAAACTACGATCCGACCCAGCCAAGAAAACTGTTGATGCACAGGTCGGAAATCAAGCATTTAACGGGTAAAGTGCGGATTCAAGGCTTGACATTAGTGCCGATTCGAGTGTATACTAGGAAACGACTATTGAAGCTTGAATTTGGCTTAGGCAAAGGAAAGAAGAAGTTTGATAAACGAGCCGATATAAGCAAAAGAGAAGTCGAAAGAAATATCAAACGAGAATTGAAATCTAAAATATAAAATTACAAATTCCAAATAAATCCAAAATTTTAAATTCAAAACGGTTTGAAATTTGTAATTTTATATTTTAGATTTATTTGAAATTTGAGATTTAGAATTTAGGATTTCCCGCCTTTGGCGGGCA
>JAUXSK010000025.1 GCA_030679995.1 Candidatus Moraniibacteriota bacterium | reverse complement strand
CAGATGGAGCGCCATTTGAAAGGTGTGGCCAATCATCGGCGGATCGCGATCCTTTTCATCGTGGCTGACAATGACGGAATTACGCTGGACGGAATCTGCGGATCGCTTGGCGGCAACGTCAAAACCGTTTCGGAACATGTCAAAAAATTGGAGCAATCAGGATTGATCAACAAGTCCCGCCAAGGCCGGGGGATCGCACACTCTCTGTCTCCCTACGGCAAGCGATTCCTGAAATTCATAAGAACATTCTAGTAAAACGACATTCTCACATTCTGCAGAAAGCCAGAATGCCAGTGTGGGATAATCCACAATAAATTTAGCATTAAAAATGATATGAAAAAGGAAAAACAGCGTCTCATTATTCTTTGCGGGGAAGCTTTCTCCGGAAAGACGACACTTTCCAAGAAATTGTTCGAGTCTTTTGGAGCGGAAATAGTCGGGCGCGATCGCATCTATTTTACCATTGAAAAAATATTAGCCCTTGAAAGCACGCCGGACGAAGATGACGATTCGCTGTGGAACAATCTCTGGCCGGTTGCTGTGCAAGGAGCCAAGAATCAAATGCTCATCGGCAATTCGGTAGTTTTTGATGACAACTGCTTGCTTTTCCGCCAGCGTGAAGATTTGCGTGCCGTAGCGAAAGATATAGGTGTCGATTTTTCTTTGGTGTATCTGGATATTCCCGTTGAAGTGTTGAGGGAAAGGAAAGCGCGCAACAAAATAACTCGCGACAGGCATGATGTTCCCTCGGGCTGGCTGACAGAAGATGCCATTAATTTCGAACGTCCGACTGAAGCTGAAAACCCGATTATCTATACTGAAAATTTCCCCTTTGATCGATTGCTGGACAAGATCGGAAGGGAATAGATAAAAAAACAACATTCCCACATTCTGCAGAAAGACAGAATGTCATCGTGGTATAATAAAAACAAAAAATAAGTATTAGTGCATCCAATTATGTCACGAAACCATGTAATTATTTTTTCCCACGGGTTTGGAGTGAAAAAGGACGGACGCGGACTTTTCACGGACATCGCCGATTCATTGCCGAATATAAAATCGGTTATGTTTGACTATAACGATATTGATGAGGAAAATAATTCGGTCACAGTCAAACCCTTTAGCGAGCAAGCCAAAATATTTGAAAAAAATCTGGAAGAAGCTCGAATAAACGATCCGGATGCGATCGTGGATGTTGTTTGCCATTCGCAAGGGGCAATCACAGTTGCCTTGGCAAAACCGCTTGGGATTCGCAAAATAGTTCTGATCGCGCCACCGGCGACTTCCAATACCGATCGGATGGTTGAAATATTCCGATCTCGCCCAGGAACGGTGATCGATATGCAAGGGGTGTCAAAATTGTCCAGAGCAGACGGAAGCACGACTATTATTCCGGCGGAATATTGGGAAGAACGGAAGGATGTTGATCCGATCAAATTATATTCTGAGCTCTCGCGACTAACTGAGTTGGTTATTATAAACGCCAACCAAGACGAGATTCTTTCTGCAGGAAGCTTTGCCGATGTGAAAGGCGTGGAGATTATTGGTATAGACGGAAATCATAATTTCAATGGTGAGAGTCGAAAAAATTTAATAGAGGCTGTTAGGAGTAAGATAGTTGATTAAAAAGGGTCGGGTACCTTTTTATAAAATAATTCATAGTTTCAAGGTTTCAATGTACAGTAGGGACGGTCCTCGACTATAATTCATGAATTAATTTAGTAATTAAATTTTTTAAATAAAAAATAATGTCCTATCCGAAAAAAATATATATAAAGGCAATAATGTTTTTGGTTTTTGTAGCAATAATCTTAATTTTAGAAATAGGTCTTTCTATGTATTTTTCTCTAAGGGATGTGACTAAATACGGAGTCTTGCTTGTCTTCATACTCGGCTTTGCTTGTTTTCCATTGAATAATAAGCTGGTTGATTGGATCTATTCTCTAATTAATCCGAAAATAGAGCGAGAAATCAAGAATGCTAAGAATAGTAAAAGAGGATTTGAGGGAGAGGATTCAGTGAATTCTTGGTTGGAAGAAATAGTCGACAAGGAAGATATTATGAAGAATGTCACATTGCCAGATAGAAATTTTGATATAGATTTTTTATTAGTAGGCAGTAAAGGAATAGTTGCAATAGAGGTAAAGAATCTTACTGATCCAGTCCGCTTTGAAGATGATGAATGTTTTTATGAAAAGGATAGAAGAAAAATATCTCTTTCACCGGAAGAAGATCCGCGCTTTAAATTTAAAAAATACATATATTTTTTGCGGAAATATTTGGAAGATAATGATTTTGGATTTGTGAGGATAAAAAAGGCCATCATATTTACTAACGGAAAAGTTTCTTGGGATGGAAATACGGGAGTCTATATTATCAAAGACAAAGAGAAGTTGGCAAGTTATATAAATAATCTTGAAATTGATTCTGCACTTACACCGGATATTTGTGAGAAGATAAAAACTTTGCTAAGAAAATAGAAAGAAAAGTTCTCAATTTTAATTCATGAATCAATTTAGTCCCAGTCAAATAATATTTGACCAGCCTCGACTAGATCGAGTCTAGGCGGGCGGGATAAATAATTAAAAAAACAGTTGGACAGAAACCAAGAAATTGAAAACAGTCCCCACGCTTCCCACGCCGGCAAATGTGGTCCGGAACCAAGCCCCAACCAAGATCCAAAACCCCACCAACACATTACCAATACAATATTCTGACATTCTCCGCCCGAGGCGGATAAATTCCGAAGGAAACGGGGTCAGGAGCCTTTATCTGATATATGCGAAAAAAATCTAAAAACAGGATAAGCCCTGTTTCTTGTTTTTGCCAAAGGCTTGGTTTGGGCGTAAAATGGAAGCAGGATTTAATACTTATCTTAATACGTATTAAAATACCCACCTAAAAAATAAAAAATGTCTAACATAAAAAAGAAATCACCGCTAAAGATAAATGGGGTCAGGCACCTTTTTTAATAAATATTTATTTCTGAATATTAAAATCTAAAAAGCCATAAAATTTTAAAAAAATATGAAAAAAGTTGCTGTATTTGATATAGATGGGACGATTTTTAGATCTAGTTTGCTGATTGAGATAGTCGAAGCATCGATTGATAGCGGCATATTCAAGCCGTCTATCAGGAGACATTACACGTCACATTATAAAAACTGGCTGGATAGGAAGGATTATTATGGAAAATATATCGGCGGAGTAGTCCGGGCTTTTGAGTCCAATATCAAGGGAGTTTCGCATAAAGATATTGTTAGGATCGCTAGAAAGATCATATCCGCAAAAAAAGACCGGACCTATCAATACACCCGTGACTTGGTTAAGGAACTGCAAAAGAAAAACTATTATCTGGTAGCTATCTCAAATTCTCCACAGGTACTTGTGGATGATTTTTCCAAAGAGTTTGGATTTGACAAGTCGTATGGCAGGATATACGAAGTGGATAAAAAAGGTTTGTTTACCGGACGGACTATGCATGAGGAGATAATAAGCGATAAGGCGAAGGTCTTGCAAAGAGTGGTGGAAAAAGAAAAATTGACCATCAAAAATTCTGTTGCGGTCGGCGACACGGAAGCTGATATTCCGATGTTGAAAATTGTCAGTGATCCCATCTGCTTCAATCCCAACAGGGCGCTCTATGCCGTAGCCAGGAAAAACGGATGGAAAGTGGTGGTGGAAAGAAAGGATATGGTTTACGAAATAAAATAATTTTGGAAAAAGTCAACTGTAAAATAAAAATTAATAAAAGGCCGAAGATTTTAAGTAGAGAAGAATAGCAAAATGAAACAATTTTCCCATTCAAAACTGCAAACCTATGAGCGCTGTCCATTGCAATACAAATTGCAATATTTGACTAAGATCAAAACTGAAAGTGAGACGACGATTGAGGCTTTCATGGGAAGTCAGGTGCACAATGTTTTGGAATTGCTATATGGTGATTTGTTGAAATCAAAACTGAATTCGTTGGATGAATTGCTGGCGGCATATGACAAAAATTGGCAAACGGAGTGGAATGATGAGATTGTGATCAATGATGAAAAATTCAAAGCCGAACATTATTTTGAAACCGGTCGGAAATGTATCCAGAATTATTATGAAAAATATGCGCCATTTGACCAGGACCAGACTTTGGGCGTGGAAAAGAAAATCAATCTGAAATGGGGTGAGATTGAAATTATTGGTTATGTGGATCGCTTGGCGCGCGAGAAGGATGGGGTCTATGCTGTGCATGACTATAAGACTGGCTCTATGATGGAGCAAGCCTATGCTGATAAGGATCGGCAATTAGCATTGTATTCTATTGCAATTAAACAGAAATTTAAAGAAGCCAAGCGAGTGAAATTGATTTGGCATTATGTAAATTTTGGCGAGGATGTCATTTCTGAACGGACGGATCAGCAATTGGAAGAACTCAAAGCTGATATGCTCAAACTGATCGGGGAGATCAATCGGGCGGAAAAAGAGGATAACTTTCCGGCGCGCGAGACAAAATGCGAATGGTGCGGATTCTGGGAACATTGTCCGAAAAAGAAGCATCTGTTCAAAGTGGCTAAATTGCCAAAGAATAAATATCTCAACGATAGTGGTGTGAAACTATCAAATAAATACATCGAACTGGTTGGAAAGAAATCAGAGATCAACAAAGAGGCTCGCACGCAAGCGGAACTGATCGATGAAGAGATGGAAAAAATCGAAGAGGCTATTTTGAAATATGCCGAAAAGCATGATTTTGAGGCGTTGCAAGGATCTGAAGCGAGAGTCATCATCAACAAAAAAATCGGATATGATTTTCCGACCAAGTCTTCCGATGAGAAAAATTACGCAGTTTTGGAGGATATCTTGAAAGATAGCAAATATTGGAAGGATATTTCCACAATCAACTCCAGCAAGTTGGAACAACTATTGATGGATGACGCCATAGAGGTGAAAATAAGAAAGAAGATTGTCGCATTGGCACCATTGAAAGAAAGTGTTAGATTTTCAATTAAGAAAAAATAATTTAAATGTCATATCCAAGGAAATTATATACAAAAGCATTATTATTTTTGGTTGCCATAGTCATCGTATTTTTTCTAGCGATTGGAATTTCTACATATTTATCCTTGCGAGATACGACTAAATATGGAATACTTTCTTTTTTTATGCTGGGATTCTTTTTTTATCCATTGAATGAAAAAATAGTTAACTTGTTTTATTCTTTAACTAATCCGAAGGTAATAGAAAAAGTCACTGACGCGAGAAATGCGCGAAGAGGTTTTGAGGGCGAGGATTTAGTCTATTCCTGGTTGAAAGAAGTGGTTAAAAAGGAAAATATTTTAAGAAATATCACCTTGCAAAATACAAAATTTGATATTGATCTTATGGTAATTGGAGATAAGGGAATAATTGCAATAGAAGTAAAAAATCTTTCTAATCCAGTCTGCTTCGAAGACGACGAATATTTTTATGAAAAAAATGGAAATAAGGCATTGCGTTCTCCAAAAGATGATCCACGTTTTAAGTTTAAAAAGCATATTTATTTTTTGATTAAATACTTGGAAAAAAATGAACTCGGGTTCGTAAAAATAAAAAAGATTTTGGTTTTCACCAATGGAAAAGTCTCCTGGGATGGAAAAGCAGGTATTTATATTATTAAGGATAAGAATTCGTTGGAAAATTATATAAATAAATTAGAAGTTGATCCTGAACTTACACCGCAGGTTTGCGAGAAAATAAAAACCTTATTGGATAAAAAATAATTACGTAATTAAATACTTACCTCCGTACATATTAAATTTTCTAACAAAAATGCATGACTAAATTTTTCCTCCACGGCGGAATGGCCGGCCTTCCCTGTGAAAACAATGATAAATATTATAAAAAAATCCTGGGGTCGGTTTCCGGCCAAGCTATTTACTTTCGCCCATTTTTTCAATAGGCGCGCGATATGTTAAGATAAAAAGTATAAAAACCTAGCATTTCTAAGATGAATTTTGAAGAAAGCGTAGTCAGGGAAAAACGAATCGAGACGCGGGACGGATTATATGAAAAAGTGGAATCCAAAGTCCAGTCTATTTTGAGCCTTAGGAAGTTTATCGATGGGAGCCGCGATTTGCCGTCGGAAGATTTGATTTCAAAATTGGAGGTTGAAATTGGCCAGATAAAAAACGGCATTGATCCGCAAAAAGTGGCCAAGTATGAATTATTTCTTGAGAAAAACAAGCGCTTTCAAGAGGTGATGCGCAAGCAAGACGAGATCACCATGCGGTTATATGTTGAACCGGAAATGGAAGATGGGGATGATGAAAATGGCGAGATGGCTGAAAATGATGATATCCTGAATTTTGAATATGTTCCGAACGAGGAATTGGAACAAGAGGTGGAACAGCTTGAATTTGAATCCTCTGAGCTCTTTGATGAGCTTAAAGAGCTTAAAAACGACGACGACGTGGCTTTCATTTTAAAGCTGGAGGACTTTAAAAAAAATCTGATACAAAAGAAAGAAGAGGTTTTGGTTTTGAAGAATAAGATAGAAAAAGATCCCGCTTTCATATCAAAATTCATATTTGATAAGTATGTGCCAAAAGATGGTTTTGAAATCCAATCCTCGGGGTTTTGTGTGAATATAATTTTATCGGAGGATGACTATCAAAAAATACTAGGAAACAAATCAATCGGCATGCATCTTCAGGGAAGCGTGGTAAATATCATTAAGGATGGCCCTGATAGGGATGGCATTATCCGGCATGAAGAAAACCACAATAACTCGGAATCTTTCGTCCCGCGCGTCATCTATATCGACAGTTTCGTCAGGCGCTTAGAGGAGCAAATCAAATCGCTTGATAAACTATACAAGCTGAATGCGCCGACTGTCATTAGCGACAAAGCGGAGCATAAAATACAAAATGATATCGCTGATTATTACAAATGCAATTATTCCGAAATAATAGCCGATATAGATAGGCTGCCGACCGGCGATATGCATACTTTTTTAATTAACTATGAAAAAGCCGAAAGAAAATTGAGGTCTTTCGTCGGCGGTGTCAAAGATGCGGAATTGAAGGATAAGCTGGATAAAAAAATTGATGAGATGGAAAAAAAGTTTATCAAATATTTTTTTGACTTGTCCAATACATTTTATTTTGCCAACAGGATAGGAAAGGCTGAGGAGGCAAAAGGATTGACGATCCTTTTCGGGAATGGCAGTGGAATTAGGAAAATCGAAAGGCATCTTAGGAATTATGATCCGAGCTATGACGATGCGATTCTCCTGCGGCGTTTTACCGGGGAAATGGATTATTTGAAGGGACTGGAGTCAATCAATTCACCAGCGGCACAGATGCTGGAATTCATATTCGGTGGAAAACAAGATAGTAAGAGCCAAAGGGCTTCCCTTGAATTTGGAATCAGGTTCGATGATTTGGAAAACATAAAGAAAATCGAGAATTTTGTCGTGTCAGGCAATGCCAATGACGCGGAAAAAACCGCCATAGGGGATCGGATGTACGAGATGGCAGAGCAAGATTTCTTCAGAGGCGGGAATTATGATTTTTCCAACAAAGGCATCGGCTTTTATATGGAAATTATCAGACACTTGGAAAAGATAAATGATTTTTGCGGTTTGAGCGAGTCATTTGTCGGAAGTTTCAAGTATGAACTGTTTGCGAATTATGTCGCGTATGTTTTTTCGCGGAAAGATTTTTCGGAACTTGAAGCTGGATATGGCGATGGTTTCGGGGGATTTTTTGAAAATGACACGATGGAGGGTATCATCATCGAGGAATTGAAATTTAAATCCGAGGATTATCATACAAAAAATGGCAATATAAAAAATCCCAAGCTCCGCCGTTTTTTGAAGGGGATTGGCATGGATTCGGCGAAGATTACCTAGGCATTGGCCTAGCGCGGAAGGCCTTGTTTTGATTCGTGGCGGCGCGCAATTCCCAATACGGCGCGCAATATCTCAGAACTCCTGTCGGATTTAAAATAATCAAATTATTCGTATAAACATATGGAGAAAAAATATTCCAAGAAAACGTATATCACCAAGATGAAACGTTTCATTGCGGCGCTGGAAAAGGGCCGGCCGTTTTCCATCCAGGTGGGAGGCAAAAAAATCCGGATTCCGGCCGAGGCGGAGATATCCATCGAATTTGAAAAAGACGACCAGAATGAATTGGAATTCCAAATAAAATGGTAGGATCGGGCGGTCTATGCCAGGGGCTGGCACGGAGAATCTCTCCAGGTGGAAAAGTTATCCACAGCCCGGAACTTGACAGTGATAACGGCAGTGATAAAATATCATCAAGAAGCGCTGCAGCCTTCTGACTAAATATTTAATAACTGATGCTTGAGGCATCGGTACAAAAAAACAAAATGCAACAGCCACAAAATGCGCCGCAGGGCGCGCAAACACAAGACAAGGTCTTCGCGCAGATGGTGAAGGCGGGAGGCAAAACCTATTTTTTCGATGTGAAGACGGCCAGTAACGGCAGTAATTATCTGACCATCGCCGAGTCATACAAAAAACCGACCGGCGAAAAAGTCGTCAACCGTTTGCTGATTTTCAAAGATCATTTTCCGGCATTCGCCGGCGCGCTGGAGGAAGTGAAACAATATTTGCAATAAAGGATGAGATTGAAGATGGGCTGTTTGCGTAAGGCAAGCAGTCCATCTGTGTTAAGATAGATAAGTTGTGGGTTAGCGGAATCCGGAAAAATATAAAAAAATAAAGATACTAAACAAAGTGTTGGAAAAAAATTTGGAAAAATATTTCAAGTTCCCGGAGTTCCGCGCGGGACAAAAGGAAATCATTGAAAGCATTATGAATGGGGAGGACGTGGTGGCGCTGATGCCGACCGGCGGCGGCAAATCTTTGTGTTACCAATTGCCGGCCATCCTGAGCGAGAAGATCACCATCGTCATCTCGCCGCTCATCGCCCTGATGAAAGACCAGGTGGACAGCCTGGCGGCGCGCGGTATCGCGGCGACTTTCATCAACAGCTCGCTGGATGCCCAGGAAATCGGACGGCGTTTGGCGGATTTGCGGGCGGGCAAAATCAAGATTCTCTATATCGCGCCGGAAAGGTTCGCCAGTGGCGAATTCCGCAGCGCTTTTTCCGATTTGGATATTGCTTTGTTCGCGGTGGACGAGGCGCATTGCGTGTCGCAATGGGGGCATGATTTCCGGCCGGACTATTTGGCCATCGGCCAATATATCAAGACTTTGAAAAAACGTCCGAGCGTGGCGGCGTTCACCGCCACGGCGACGCCGGAAGTGAAAGATGACATTATCGCGCGCTTGGATCTGCGGGAGCCGAAAGTTTTTATCCGGGGTTTCGATCGGCCTAATATCCGTTTTTTCGCGCAATGCGACCTGAAGCCGACGCAACGTCTGGAAGAAGTCGTGCGCATCGTGAAGTCTTTGAAAAACGCCGGTTCCGGCATCGTTTATGCGATTTCCAGAAAAGATACGGAAGCCATCGCGCAATATCTGAAAAAGAACGGCATTACCGCGCGCGCCTACCATGCCGGTATGAAAGCGGGCGAACGGGAGGCGATCCAGGATGATTTTATGGAAAACCGTTTCAAGGTGATCGTGGCTACGGTGGCGTTCGGGATGGGCGTGGACAAGGCTGATATCCGTTTTGTCATCCACGCCGGCATGCCGGGAAGTCTGGAGGGTTATTATCAAGAAGCCGGCCGCGCCGGCCGCGATGGGGAATTGGCCTATTGCGTGCTTCTGCACAGCAAGCGGGATGTCACGACCCATAAATATTTCATCCGTTTGGACAAGCAAAATATGCTCGCGCAGGGCAAAGGCTGGCAGGAAACCAACCAGGTGTTGGATATCAAATATGACCGCCTGGAGGGCATCCTGAACTATGCTACCGCCAAAAGTTGCCGCCGCCGGATAATTTTGGAATATTTCCAAGATCCGGATTTGGAATCCCATCAGGAAAATTGCAAAGGTTGCGATGTGTGCTTGAATTGGAAAAATACGGAGCTTAAAAAAACGGCCCGCGGCGCGGCGCGCGCCATCCGCGGCAAGGATGGTTTGAGCGATACGATCCTGGCTACGGTGGATTTTTATAGACAGGATTATGCGCCGGAACAAATTGCTAAAATCCGCAGTCTCGGTGTCAGTACGGTTTTCAACCATCTGGTGCTGTGGTATCTGGCCGGCGGGGAACTCGCGATTGAAAAATTCGTGACGGCTGAAGAAGAACGGCAAATCTTGCGCGCCCTGCCGGCCGCTGGCAGTGCCCATTTCTTGAGCGCCATCAAGGCGCAATTGCCAGAAGCTATCAGTTATGAACAGATCCGGCTGGTAATCGCCAAGCGGCAGAAAACGAAAATGGAAAAAGTGTGTTAGAATGTAAATATGCAAGTGAAAAAAGGCGCGAAAATCGAATGGCCGAAAGAGAAGTTGCTGCACTATGGCGCGGACAAACTGACCAAGTCGGAATTGTTGGCGGTTATCCTGCGTACTGGCGCGAAAAACTTGGACGTGGTCGAGTTGGCGAAAAACATCTTGCGCAGATATCCGAAATTTTCCTTGGCTGGAACGGATGCCGCGGAGTTGGAAAAAACTTTCGGATTGGACGCGGCCAGGGCGTGCGGGATAATCGCCTGCTTTGAGCTAGGCCGACGGACGGCTGAAGAAGATAGATTATCTGATGATGTAGCGGTCCAAGAAACGGATAATGGGTCTGTCGAGGGCGTTCCGGAGGAAGATCCTTTGGCGAAATTCGGAACCGCGAATTTTTCAGGGATGAAATCTTGACTTGATCGTCGGAGGGCGGACGGCCGGACGGAAAAATATTTAAAAAAAGCTTGACAAGGCGCAGATTACTTGATAGTATTTGATAACGATGCAAGCGGCTGGAGAAATGTGGATTTGCGGGCGTTCTGGAAGAAAAAAAGCTGAGTTATCCACAGGCAAAAATCCACAAAACTTGCCAAAAATCGAGAGATGATATAAAATATATTTTGTTAAATAAAATAATAAATTAATTCGTAATTATTTGCGAATCCGGGTTTTTATTCCGGATTTTCAGCCCTAGGCTGAACTGCCTCTGGCGGAAATTCGTGAGTAACTCGAGTATAAATTAAAAATATGGCAGTAGGACAATTTGAAAGAACCAAGCCCCACGTTAATGTCGGTACGATCGGACATGTCGATCATGGCAAAACAACCCTGACCGCAGCTATCCTGCACGTCTTGGCTTTTAAAGGACAAGCCAAGGAAAAGGGAATTGATGAAATCGACAAGGCTCCGGAGGAAAAAGAGCGGGGTATTACCATCGCGACTGCTCACTGTGAATATGAATCTGAAAAAAGACATTACGCGCACGTCGACTGTCCGGGACATGCCGACTATATCAAAAATATGATTACCGGTGCTGCCCAGATGGATGGTGCTATCCTGGTAGTGGCTGCGACCGACGGTCCGATGCCGCAGACCCGCGAACACATCCTTTTGGCTAAACAAGTGGGTGTGCCGGAAATCGTGGTTTTCTTGAATAAGGTTGATATGGTGGATGATGAGGAATTGGTGGAATTGGTCGAGGCTGAAGTACGGGAACTGTTGACAAAATATGAATTTGATGGTGATAATGCCAAAGTTATCCGAGGTTCAGCTTTGAAAGCGTTGGAATCAAAATCAGCGGATGATGAAGCGGCTAAGCCGATTTGGGATCTGATTGCGGCAGTCGATGAGAAAATTCCAGACCCGGTGCGTGAAACTGAAAAACCTTTCCTATTGCCGATCGAAGATATTTTTTCAATCGAGGGTCGAGGAACCGTAGTAACTGGAAGGATTGAAAGAGGTACGATTAAAATCAATGAGGAAATTGAAATCGTCGGAATCCGCCCAACTGCCAAGACCGTAGTGACTGGAATTGAAATGTTCAATAAATCTCTTTCCGAGGGACGGGCTGGAGATAACGCCGGACTTTTGCTTCGTGGAATAAAGAAAGAGGATGTCGAGCGCGGCCAAGTTTTGGCTAAACCAGGTTCGATCACTCCGCACACTGAATTTGAAGGCGAAGTATATATCTTGACCAAGGAAGAAGGTGGAAGACATACCCCATTCTTCAAGGGTTACAAACCGCAATTCTATGTCCGGACAACCGATGTGACTGGCGAAGTGATCCTTCCAGAAGGAACCGAAATGGTTATGCCTGGGGATACTATCAACTTCAACGTCAAATTGGGCGCTCCTGTGGCGATGGAAGACGGAATGAGGTTCGCGATCCGCGAAGGTGGCCGGACGGTCGGAGCCGGAGTTGTTACGAAAATCATCAAATAAGTTGACTCTTCGGACCGCTTATGGAAATATTTGACATAAGCGGTCTTATAGAGTAAAATTTATAAACACATAACTAAGGCGGTTTTCATTAAAAAAAATGATAAAAAAGGAAGAAGAAGCAAAATCTAGGATCAGGATAAAGATCAAGGCCTACGACCATAAGATTATCGACCGATCAGCCAGACAAATCGTTGAAACAGCTGAAAGATCAGGCGCGACGATTACCGGTCCGGTTCCATTGCCGACTGAAATCAGGAAATTCACCGTCAACAAATCCACTTTTGTCAATAAGGATGCTAGGGATCAGTATGAGATGCGGATGCACAAAAGGATTATTGATATCTGGAGTCCGACTCCTAAAACGATTGACAGCTTGACGAATCTGGATTTACCAGCCGGAGTGGATATCGAAATAAAGATGTAGTTTGGAAAAATATATAAAATACTAGTTAAAGTCCCCGCTTAGGCGGGAGATACTCAACCAGAAAGTTAAATCGGGTACTAAGCCCCATGACTGAGATAACTGGCTTGTGGATACCTGATTTTTTATTTGTAAAAAAAGACCATGGCAAAATTCATATTAGGCAAAAAACTTGGAATGACTACGATCTTCAATGAAGCTCGTGAGGCTTTGAATGTGACTTTGGTAGAATGCTCTTCCAAGGTTTCAATGGTCCGCAATGAGGAGACGGATGGATATGTGGCGGTGCAGGTTGAAATGGCGAAAACCAAGAATAAGGTTTATAAAAAAGAATTCAAAGGCGTTTCCGCTGAAGTGAAAGTTGGGGATGAAATCAGTGTTGATTCGTTCGAGATTGGAGACAAAGTCAATGTGAGCGGACTTGGAAAGGCCAAAGGTTTTCAGGGAGTGGTCAAACGGCACGGATTTAAGGGGTCAGCTGCTTCACATGGACATAAGCATGATTTGCGTGCGCCTGGTTCGATCGGTGCGGGTTATCCGGAGCATGTCATCAAAGGCAAGCGGATGGCTGGCCGGATGGGCGGCAAGCGCGTAACAAGCAAGAATGTCAAAATCGTTTTGATAGATAAGGAGAAAAATCTGATGGCATTGCAAGGTGCTGTTCCAGGAGTTTCAGGTGCTGTAATTGAAATTTATACCGTTAAATAAAAACAATGGCTAAGGTCAAACTATATAATATCGAAGGCAAGGAAGTGAAGGAAATTGAAATATCTGACGCGGTTTTCGGGTTGCCGGCGAATGATGACTTGGTTCACCAAGTATTCGTTTCGTTGGGAGCTAACCAAAGACAGGTGTTGGCGCATACTAAGACCCGTGGTGAGCGATCAGGATCAGGTATCAAGCCCTGGAAACAGAAGGGTACCGGACGCGCCCGGGTAGGTTCCAGCCGGACTCCGACCTGGAGAGGTGGAGGAGTGGCTTTCGGACCGACCAATGAACGGAATTTCAAGAAGAAGATCAATAAAAAGATGAATACCAAGGCTATCGCGACCGTGCTTAGCGCAAAATTGCGGGATGGAGAAATGGTTGTCTTAGACAAGCTGTCACTGAATGAGAATAAAACCAAAGAAATGGCGCGGATTTTGAAAAATTTGGAAATCAAGGGGCGGATGCTGATCGGATTTTCCGTGGAAGAAAGGGGTTTGCGCGCATACAGCCGGAATATCGAAAAAGTTAACAATATCTTGGTTGAGAAATTGAACGTTTTGGATATGTTGAATAACAAAAATCTGGTATTGAGCCAGGATTCGATAAAATATTTGGAAGATAAATACCAATCTAAAGCATAATAAACCGCACAATTTATTTTATTACGGAGATTAAACGAAATGAAACAGACAAGCAAAAGAACTAATAAGGCCAATCGGACCGAAAAGGCGGGCGCAAACAGTATCGCATACCGGGTTTTGATTGAGCCGATCATCACTGAAGCGGCCACTATCGCTATCGAACTTAATAAATATTCGTTCAAAGTGGCGGTTGATGCGACAAAGGTCCAAATCAAATCGGCTATAGAGGAATTATATAAAGTGAAAGTTATTTCCGTTAACACCCTGAATAATCGTCGACGAGCTGTGAGTTATGGCCGGACTCCAGGGTTTAAAGCTGGCAGTAAAAAAGCGATCGTGACATTGAAAGCGGGCGATTCGATAGAATTATTCAAAGGAGTATAGTAAAATAATTAAAAATTTTGAATTTCAGATTTAAAATTTAGCGAAGCGAATATTATGGCAATTAAAGTATACAAAAAGAATAACGCCGGACGAAGGAATATGTCGATTGTCAAATCGGCCGATGTTTCCGGAAAAAAACCTGAGAAATCTCTGTTGTCTCCGATAAAAAGCAAAGCTGGCCGGTCGCACGGCAAGATTTCTGTCCGCCATCAAGGTGGGGGTGCTAAAAGAAGATATCGGATTGTTGATTTCAAGCAGGATAAATTAGAGGTGCCTGGCAAAATCGCAGCTATCGAGAGGGATCCGAACAGATCGTCTTTTATCGCCCTGATCCATTACAAAGATGGAGAGAAACGGTATATTTTGGCTTCCGAAGGAATGAAGACGGGTATGGAAATCTTAACTTCCCCGACTGCGCCGATCAAGTTGGGCAATCGGACCCAGGTTAAGAATATTCCGACTGGTACGACTATTTGTAATTTGGAATTATTTCCCGGTAAAGGAGGTCAAATAGTAAGAGGTGCCGGATCAAGCGCGATCCTGACGGCGGTTGAGGAAAAGACCGCGCAGGTGAAAATGCCATCCGGTGAAATCCGGTTGGTCAATAGCGAATGTTATGCTACAGTTGGACAAGTGAGTAATTTTGAACATAATGCGGTGAATATCGGCAAGGCGGGACGCAAGCGGCATATGGGAGTGAGGCCGGCTGTCCGCGGTACGGTTATGAATCCGGTTGATCATCCGCATGGAGGAGGCGAAGGCCGACAGGGAATCGGACTTAAACATCCGAAAACTCCTTGGGGTAAGCCGGCACTTGGAAAGAAGACTCGTAAGAAGAAACTTTATAGCAACAAGTTCATAATCAAACGAAGACAGAAACGGAAATAGGGAATAAGTCGAAGGTTAATTAGAGATTTATAAAATAATGACAAGAAGTCTAAAAAAAGGAATATTCGTAGATAGCCGGATAATCAAAAAAATCCAAAACAGGCCGGCTGGGGATAAATCGACGATGAATATCTGGGCGCGTTACAGTGCTATTTCTCCTGAAATGATCGGATTGACTTTCGGTGTTCATAATGGCAGAAAACACATCCCGGTTTTCGTGACTGAAGAGATGGTCGGTCATAAGTTCGGCGAGTTCTCACCGACCAGGACTTTCTCCAAGCACGGAGGAAAGATGCAGAAAGAAATCGAACAAGCCGCCAAACAGAAGGAACTTGATGCAGCTAAGGCTGTCAAGGCCGGCGGGGATGCTAAGAAAAAATAAGACTTAAAAATAGATCGATAAGACGCATATAAGACATATTTATGAAAGTATCAGCAAAATTAAACAACCTAAGGATGCCGAACCGCAAAGTCAAATTGGTGGCCGATCTTATTATCGGGATGGATGTTAAGGATGCCTTGGATCAATTGGATGCGACAATCAAGAAGACCAGTCCGTTCGTCAGTAAGTTGTTGGAAAGCGCTATCGCCAATGGGGAAAATAATTCCGGTATCGATAGGGACAATATGTATGTTTCGGACGTGGTCGTCAAAGAAGGTATCACTTTGAAACGTTGGATGCCTAAAGCATATGGACGGGCGACACCGATCAGAAAAAGATCGACACAGATGGAGATAGTCGTGGAAGAACGGGTTGAAGGCAAGAATAGGAAAACCAAAGAACAGCTGGAAAAAGAAAAAAAGACACGCCTAGATGCTAAGAAAAAGGCGGAAAAAGAAATGCTGGCCAGCAAGAAGGAATCCGAAGAAGTCGCTAAAGCTGATGGCACAGGCAAAGAATTGAAGACGAAAGAAAATAGTAAGATCAAGAAGTCCGCTGATGCGCCAAATGCCGGATGGGCGAATAAGATTTTCAGGCGGAAATCCGGAATGTAAGGTTGGAAGTTTTAAATTTCAAATTTCAAATTTTAAATTATTGAATTTATGGGACACAAAGTAAACCCGGTCGGACTCCGAATAGGCATCACGAATACGTGGAAGTCCAAATGGTTCGGAGGGAAAAAAGAATATAAGGATAATCTTCGACAAGATATCGAATTGCGGTCCGCGATTATGAAGAAGTGGAAGGCCGCCGCGATTGCCGAAGTGGAAATCGAAAGGTCGGCTGCGATGATCCGGGTTATCATTAAGACCGCCCGCCCAGGTGTTTTGATCGGTCGGGGAGGAAGCGGGGTTGAAGATGTCCAGAATTATGTCAAAACCAATTTTTTCAAACATAAAAAGACTACCTTGAAAATCGAAATCCAGGAAGTTAAGAATTTCGAAGAAAATGCTTTGCTTATCGCGCAGAATATCGCCGAGCAATTGGAGAAGCGGATCGCTTTCAGGCGGGCGATGAAATCGATGCTTGATCAAGTTACGAAAAATACCGCAATCAAGGGAGTGAAGATCGAGATGTCCGGCCGATTGGGCGGAGCTGAAATGGCCCGAAGGGAATGGTCAAGCAAAGGTACGTTGCCGTTACACACCTTGCGCGCCAATATTGATTTTGCCAGAGCGACCGCGTATACGACCTATGGGACATTAGGAGTGAAGGTCTGGTTGTATAAGGGGGAAGTATTCAATAACGAGGAAAAGAAATAATAAACATAGATCATAGAATAGAACACGCATATGTTAATGCCAAAAAAAGTAAAGCATAGGAAAGTCCAGAGAGGCGGAAGGATCCGCGGCAATTCAAACCGGGGAAATTCAGTCAGTTTCGGAAGTTTCGGATTGAAGGCTTTGGAGACGGGACTTGTTTCCGCTCGCCAAATCGAATCGGCCCGGAGGGCTATGACAAGATATGTGCAACGGGGAGGAAAGATCTGGATCAGGATTTTCCCGGACAAATCAATTACCAAGAAAGGCTCTGAGGTTCCTATGGGTAAAGGAAAGGGAACGGTTGATCATTTCGTGGCGGTTGTGAGGCCGGGCCGGATTATGTTTGAAATGGACGGCGTGAAGGGCGATATCGCCAAGAAGGCTATGGAATTGGCGGCATATAAATTATGCGTCAAGTCGAAATTTATCGCTAAAGATCAGGAATAAATAAGAAAAAGTAAGTTTGCAATATTATGAAAATCAAGGAGATACGGGAAAAAGGCATTGAAGAATTGAAAAAATTCTTAGGTGAAAAACGGGAGGCCGTGAGGAAGCTGCGTTTTGATATTGCCGCGAAACAGGTCAAGAATATCCGGGAAATGCGCAATTGCAAGCGGGATATAGCGAAAATTTTAACTATCCTTAAGGAAACTAAGTAGTTTTTAAAAAAAATGGAAAAGAATTTAGAGCAAGGCAAGATAATTATCAAGAAAAAGGGCGTCGTCGTCAGCGATAAGACGGCAAAAACGGTTGTTGTGGCTGTCGATAGCTTTAAAACTCATCCGAAATACCATAAGAAATACAAATCAACCAAGAGATATAAGGCGCATGATGAAGACGGAAAGTATAAGATAGGCGATATTGTCGAGATAATCCCATGCAGGCCGATGAGCAAAGATAAACGTTATAAAGTAGTATAGATCCCGCAACCCGCAATCCGCACCCGCAAAATAAATTTGCATAAACGGTCGCAGATTATAGGTTCCAGGTTTTAAGAAAAAATATGATACAAGCAGAGACAATATTGAAATCAGCTGATAATTCCGGAGCAAAAATTATGAAATGCTTCAAGGTTCTTGGCGGTTCGAAAAAAAGATATGCGCAGATCGGTGACATCGTCGTCGCCTCCATCAAATCAGCGGAACCGCGAGGATTGGTAAAGAAAGGTGAGAAAGTGAAGGCTGTCATCGTCCGCCAAGTCAAAGCGATCAGAAGGAAAGACGGCACCTATATCAGATTCGATGAGAATGCAGCCGTGATTTTGGACGGGAAGGAACCGAAAGGAACCAGAATCTTCGGTCCGATTGCCAGGGAGATCAGGGAAAAGGGATATAGTAAAATAATTTCATTGGCTCCTGAGGTATTGTAATTTTTTAGAAAACCATAGGACAGACGGGACTAATAGGACAAATAAGACATATTTATGAAAATTAAGAAAAATGATCAAGTCAAGATATTGGCAGGCAAAGACCGGGGGAAGACCGGCAAGGTTTTGCGGGTTATTTCCGCTGAAAACAAGATTGTCGTCGAAGGCGTGAATATCGTGAAAAAGCATGTCAAACCCAGGAAGGAAGGCGAGAGCGGACAGCGGATAGAAATTCCGGGCAAGGCCGATATCTCCAATGTCATGTTAGTTTGCCCTAAATGCGGAAAGCCTACCCGAGTCGGATATGGCGTTACGGAAAAGAACAAATTTAGGATTTGTAAGCAATGTAAAGCGGAATTATAAGAAAAATATGTACGAATCAATTAAGAGTAAATATAATAAGGAGGTCGCGGCTGAGATGAAGAAGCTTTTCGGTTTCAAGAGCGTCTTGCAGGTGCCGAGGATTGAAAAAGTCGTGATCAATGTCGGAATCGGTAAATTCATCAAAGACTCCGGTTTGGTTGATGATGTGAAGAAAACTATGGTGGCGATTACCGGGCAAAAGCCGGTTATGACCCAGGCAAAGAAGTCGATTGCGGGATTCAAGGTCCGCGAAGGACAGGAAGTCGGAATCAAGGTCACTCTGCGGGGAAAAAGAAAATGGGACTTCATTGAAAAATTGGTCAGATCCGCCATCCCTCGCGTACGGGATTTCCAGGGCATCAAAGAATCGACAGTCGATGCCGGTGGAAATTTCAATCTGGGTATCAAAGAACACACGATATTTCCGGAAATTATGGCAGAAAACGTAAAAAATATCGTCGGGTTCCAGATCAATATCACTACGACCGCCAAGAATCGGAAAGAAGGATTGGAATTGTTCAGGTTGATGGGGTTCCCGTTTAAAAAAGACTAAAAGCAATATAATAGGGGAAAATTAGAATTAAGTTTTAAAATGATATGGCGAAAAAATCTGTT
Organism: Candidatus Moraniibacteriota bacterium; assembly: GCA_030679995.1. Classification (GTDB taxonomy): domain Bacteria; phylum Patescibacteriota; class Minisyncoccia; order Moranbacterales; family UBA2206; genus JAUXSK01. Next base: position 23,935 of record JAUXSK010000025.1, on the reverse strand, counting down.
GAAGCTAGAGCTCGAAAAACACCAAAATTTTCAACCCGGGAAGTGAAGCGGTGTTGGAGATGCGGAAGGAAGCATGGATATATGCGGGCATTTGATATCTGCAGGATTTGCTTCAGGGAATTAGCGAGTACAGGTCAGATTCCAGGTGTAAAGAAATCGAGTTGGTAAATTATAAATGTTAATCGTTATCAGCCAATAATCTTAGTTGAATAGTTGGCAGCCCGTTTTGACTCGATTTGACAATCAAGTCGAATCGAGGCGAGTGAACCAATAACTAAGCGAAAAATTATGTTAGATCCTATAGCGGAAATGTTAACCAGAATAAGGAATGCCCAGCAAGCGGGGCATCAGGATGTCGTTGTCGGCGCATCCAAGTTGAAATTGGCTATCGCGAAAATCCTTGAAAAGGAAGGTTTTGTGGCGGCAGTTGCGAAAGAAAAAGCGGATGCGATTGAAAATATGAAAATCGAATTGAAATACCACCGGGTTTCCAATACCAAGAAATTGCCTGCTATCAAAGAAATCAAACGGGTGAGCAAGGAAGGCCAGCGGATTTATGTTAAAAGCAAGGATATACGGTCGGTTAAAAATAATTTCGGTATTTCCATTATTTCCACTCCGAAGGGCGTTATGACCGGCTTTGAAGCGAGGAAACAGGGCTTGGGCGGAGAGGTTGTTTGTGAAGTCTGGTAATTAATAAAAATATAGGACGCATAAAGCCGCTAAGGCGCATTTAAACATATGAGTAGAATAGGTAAAAAAATCATAATTATCCCGGAAGGAGTCGCTGTGACGCTCAACCAGGGTAATAAGCTCGAGGTCAAAGGACCTAAGGGTTCTCTTGAATTAGTGCTCAATCGGGAGGTCGCGTTGGAGATGACTGAGAAGGAGATTTCGGTTAAAAATGTCGGAAAAACGAAGAAGGCTCCGGCGATCTGGGGGTTGACCCGGGCGCTTATCAGCAATATGATCGACGGGGTGAAAGAAGTTTATGTAAAGAAATTGGAATTGCAAGGCGTCGGCTACCGTATGGCAGTGGCAGGTCGGAAAATAAATATGGCATTGGGATTTTCCCATCCGGTGAATGTGGATGTGCCGGAGGGCTTGGAAGCTAAGATCGAAGAAGGTGTTTTGGCTATATCCGGCATTGACAAACAGGCGGTCGGCCAATTCGCAGCCGAAATCCGAAGATTGAAACCGGTTGAGCCGTACAAAGGCAAAGGTTTCCGCTATGTCGGTGAACACGTAAGGAGGAAAGCCGGAAAGAAGGCCGCGTCCAAATAGAATTTAAATAGATCAACAGAGCTAAATAGACATATTTATAAGATATATGAAAAAATTAAGCAGAAATCAAATAAGATTACATCGGAAGCGCAGGATACGGGCTAAGCTTTCAGGCACTTCTGAGATGCCAAGACTCGCCGTTTTTAGGAGTTTGCGGAATGTCAGTGTGCAGGTGATCGATGATTCTGCCGGCAAGACTCTTGCCGCCGCAAGTTTGCTTGATGCCAAGGGTAAGAATAGCGTCGATGGCGCAAAGGAATTGGGCAAATTGATAGCGGAAAAATGTTTGAATAATAAGATTGAAAAAGTCGTTTTTGACAGATCAGGTTATAAATATCATGGAAAAATAAAGGCTTTAGCGGAGGGTGCGCGCGCGGCCGGACTTAAATTTTAATAAAATTTAAAAAATATTAAGGATAATTAGCGGATAAATTTAGGGTTAATAAGGGATTTATAACATTATGGCAAGGGACAATAAAAATTTCAAAGGGAAAAAAGAAAAGCCTGAGTTCGATCAGAAACTGCTTGACCTTGCGCGCGTAACCCGCGTAGTCAAGGGCGGAAGGCGTTTCCGGTTCCGGGCGACTTTGGTAATTGGCAATAGGAAAGGCAAGGTGGGCGTGGGAGTCGGAAAGGGATCTGATGTTTCCGATGCTATCCGCAAGGCTTTTGATGATGCTAAGAAAAATCTGGTTACCGTCAAAATGACAAAAAACACGATCGCGCATGATATCAATTATAAGTCACGCAGCGCGAAGATAATCCTCAAGCCGGCAGTCGAAGGACGGGGAATCATCGCGGGCGGAGCGGTACGCGTAGTGGTGGAATTTTCCGGAATCAAAGATATCGTTTCCAAATCATTAGGGACAGCGAATAAGTTGAGCGTAGCCAGGGCGGCTGTCGAGGCGCTAGCGACCTTGAACCAAGCCAGAACCAGGAAAGAAAGAGTGGCTGCGGTAACCCAGTAATCAGTAAACATAAGTCCCGGATACTAGTCGCGAGTCACTAGTTACGGATTGCTAAAATATATGCAGATAAATACGTTAAAACTTAAAACTGCCAGAAAGAAGCGGAGGACTATCGGTCGCGGCGGAAAAAAAGGGACTTATTCCGGAAAGGGCAATAAGGGCCAGAAGGCGCGCAGCGGTTGTAAGATAAACCCTCTTTTTGAAGGAGGGCGATCTACCTTGGTCGACCATATGAAAAAGAAGCGAGGGTTTACTACCATCGCTGATAAACCGGCCGTTGTCAATCTGGTTGACTTGGAAGATAAATTCAAGACGGGGGATACGGTGGCTTTGGCTGATTTGGTCAGTGCGGGGCTTATACGCAAGATCCAATCCGTTTCGCGGGTAAAGATTTTGGGAAATACGGAAATCAAGATCAAATTGACAATTGCAAAAGGAATCCTGCTTAGCGCGCAAGCCAAAAAAGCGATTGAGACGGCTGGCGGCAAAGTGGAATAATATCGAATAATGATGTATAATAGAAGGGTGGCGAAAGTCTCCCTTTTATTTTTAAAATAATAAGAAGCGCCTTTTTGGGCGGTAAAAATATGCTAGAAAAAATATCTCAAATTTTCAAGGTTAAGGAGCTGCGCAATAAGATTCTGTTCATTTTGGGAATTTTTATCATTTTCCGCTTGATCGCATCCATACCTGTTCCGGGTGTTAACCAGGAACAGTTGAAAAGTTTCTTCAGTGACAATCAATTTTTCGGCCTCTTGAACCTGTTTTCCGGCGGAGGATTGTCCAGTATATCGATCGTGATGCTGGGTGTCGGGCCGTACATCACCGGTTCGATCATTATGCAACTTTTAACTATGATCGTTCCGAGATTGGAGCAAATTTATAAAGAGGAGGGCGAGGCCGGCCGGCAGAAATTCAACCAATGGACGCGCTGGGCGACTGTTCCTTTGGCGGCCTTGCAGACTTTCGGTATGATATCGCTTTTGCGTTCGCAGAATATCCTGGGCCAGCTTAGTAGTTTCGATATGTTTTCCATCATTACCGTAGCGGTGGCGGGAACGATTTTCCTGATGTGGTTGGGAGAGTTGATTACGGAGAAAAAAATCGGCAACGGAGTTTCGCTTATTATCTTTGCCGGAATCGTAGCCGGATTGCCGTCCAGCCTTTCAAGAGTATCTGCGACCTTCGATTCTTCCCAGCTTTTCACTTATCTTATTTTAGGAGCGGTGGGTATCGCCGCTATCGCGGGTGTGGTCATTATGACTGAGGGGCAAAGAAATATCCCTGTTTCTTACGCGAAAAGGATCCGTGGCAACAAAATGTTCGGGGGGTCTTCCACTCATCTGCCGCTGCGGGTCAATCAGGCCGGAGTCATCCCGATCATCTTCGCGATGTCGATTATGCTTTTCCCGGGAATGATTGCGAACTTCCTGGCGTCGGCTTCCAATCCGACTGTAGCGAACGCGGCCAGGAGCATCGGGAATATTTTTCAAAACCAAGTTTTTTATGGTTCGATGTATTTTGTCTTGGTGGTCGCTTTCACTTATTTTTACACAGCCGTGGTTTTCGATCCGCATAAGATTTCCGAGAGCCTGCAGAAACAGGGAGGTTACATCCCCGGCATCAGGCCAGGTAAGACCACAGCTGAATATTTATATGGCATCATTAACCGCATAACGTTGTCGGGCGCTTTATTTTTGGGAATTATCGCGATTCTGCCGTTTATCGTCCAGGGATTTACCGATATGAAATCCATATCCATCGGTGGAACAGGACTGCTGATCGTGGTGGCGGTCGTAATTGAGACGGTCAAGCAAATCGAGAGCCAGCTGATGATGCGGGATTATGAAGGATTCTGAATCTTCCGTGGAATTTAATTTTTAAGTTTTAATCTTGTAAGCGATCTTGACGTTCCAATTTCCGGATAGCAAGGCGTTATGGGGTTTTAAAATTTTTTTGAATATCATCATCTTGGGACAGGCAGGCAGCGGCAAGGGGACTCAGGCCGGAATATTGGCCAAAAGATACGGTTTGGATCATTTTGATACGGGAAAATTATTGCGGCAGGTAGCCAGGATGGATGGCGATCTTGGGAGGGAAATCCACGAAATTATCAATGTCAAAAAAGAACTCGTACCTAGCCGTATTTTGAAAGAAATCGTGCAGTTGCGGCTTTCGGATATGCCGCGGGAACAAGGTATCGTTTTTGATGGGGTGCCGAGGAATTCGGAGCAAGCCGGATATTTTTCCGAAACTTTGAAGGAATTCGGCAGAAAAATCGACAAAGTTTTTTTTGTGAATATTTCCGGTGAAGAATCGATCCGCAGGATTTCTTTCCGGCGGGTATGCAAGGATTGCAAAAAAGTTTTCATTATGGGGAAGGATATCCGGAAGGAAACCGACAGATGCTTGGATTGCGGCGGTGAAATAATGCACAGGATCGACGATACCATCGAAGGAATCAAGAAGAGGCTGCGGGTTTTTGAGGAAGAAACGATGCCGGTGATAAATTCTTATAAAAGAGAGGGTATTTTAGTTGAAATCGACGGCGGGCAGACTATTGAAAAAGTTTCAAACGATGTCGCTAAAAATATTGAAATCCAATGACACTATGATAATTATTAAAAAACAAGCAGAAATAGAAGCTATGCGGGAAGGCGGGAAAATCCTGGCGGGCGTTATGCAGGCGTTGGGAGACAGAGTCGCGCCGGGAAAAAATACTTTTGAAATCGACCAGCTGGCGGAGAAGCTTATTTCGGAAGCGGGCGGAATTCCCATCTTCAAGGGCTATGGCAAAGAATCTGGCAATCCATTTCCGGCCACCATCTGCGCTTCGATCAATGAGGAGATCGTCCATGGTATTCCCAGTCTGAGTCGGATATTGCGGGAGGGCGATATATTCAAAATCGACATCGGGATGCGATACCGAGGGATGGTCACCGATATGGCGCGGACTTTCGCGGTAGGGAAAATTTCTGTGGAAGCCCGAAAAATAATGGATGTGACGCGCGAGTGTTTGGAGGCTGGCATAGGGAGCATAAAGGCCGGAGCAAATCTCAGGGATTATTCCGCGGCGGTGCAGGAATATGTCGAAGGTCAGGGCTTTTCGGTCGTGCGCGATTTGGTGGGTCATGGTGTAGGCAGGTTTTTGCATGAGGATCCGCACATCCCTAATTACAAATCGGGCGGAAAAGAAATCATCTTGGAGGAAGGGATGACATTAGCGCTGGAACCGATGATTAATGCGGGTACGCACCGGATCGAATTGAGAAAAGACCGATGGACATACGCGACAGTCGACGGTAAATTAAGCGCCCATTTCGAAGATACGGTCCTAGTGTCCAAGAATGGAGCGGAAATTTTAACCAGAATTTGATGATTATGGAAAATGCGGCTGGATTGGAACATTTTTTAGGCCTGGATTATGGAAAAGCGAAAATCGGTTTGGCAGTAGCCGATTCTGAAATCCGCATCGCCTTTGCTTATGGTACTGTCGATAATGACAGGCATTTTTTGGACACGCTGGGAAAAATAATAGAAATAGAAAATATCGACCGGATAATCATCGGCAAATTAGGCCAGGCTGGCGGCAATAGGCAGTCTTTTGAGGTGGCCGACATCGGGGAAAAGTTGGAAAAGGCATTCAAGCTGGCAGTTTCTTATCAGGAGGAGATGTTTTCTACTAAAATGGCGGAAAGCAATCTCAAAGAAAAAGGGATGCGGAAGATCAAGTCATTGGATAACCAGGAAGCGGCCCGCGTAATCCTGCAGGGCTGGCTGGATCGGAAAGGTGGAATTTGAATTGGGGGTTTTTAACGCGGTGTGCTATAATGGATTTAACTTTTATTAACTAGTAGCGAAGAATAAAAAAAATGCAAGACACTAATCCATATCTGTCTGTCATAATACCGGCATATAATGAGGGCGGTAGAAAAGGGGAAGAGTTGAAAAATAATTTGCGTGAAATAGGTGAATATCTGGGCGGAAAAAATATTTCCTATGAAGTGGTGGTGGTCAATGACGGCTCGAAGGACAATACGGCTGAATTCGTGAAGGGTTTGGCGCATTTGGTGGCGAAGTTGGAGGTGATAGATAGACAGGAAAACCGGGGGAAATTTTTTTCCGTGCGGGAGGGATTTATGGCGGCCAAGGGTAAATACCGGCTATTGACGGACGCTGATGGGGCGACTTCCATCACCAATCTGGAAAATTTTCTTGACCGGATGGAAAAAGGCGAGGATGTGTTGATCGGTTCGCGCGATTTGAAGGAATCAAATATCAAAAAGCACCAGCCTAAATGGAAGGAACTGATGGGTGACGCTGGAAATTTGTTGATCCAATTTATGCTTGGTTTGCGCGGATTGGAAGACACCCAATGCGGATTCAAGGTTATTTCCGCGCGGGCTGTGTCGGATATCGTTCCGCAAATGCAAGTCGACCGCTGGGGCGGAGATTTCGAAATGCTGATGTTGGCTAAGAAAATGGGTTATGAGATCGTCGAGGTTCCGGTAACTTGGTTGGATGCTGGACAGACATTGGTGGGCGCTTCCGGTATGGGAGGTTATGCCTCGACTCTCAAAGAATTATTGCAAGTAAAATGGCGGATGATAACCGGCCAGTATAAATACAAAAAATAATTTCCGGCGCATAGGCCGGTTTACGGAGAGTGCCGCCAAAGTGGTTTGCGTGCGGGTGTTAAAATAAAAAAGTGGAAAATAAAAACGATAGCCAGTTTAAAAAAGATTTTTCTAAAAAAGGAAAAACGCAATCGACCGAATTGCGGCAGGATTTGGTGACGGGCGATTGGGTGGTGATCGCGACTGGCCGCGCCAAGCGACCGGAAGAATTCGCTTCCAACCGGCGGGCGGCAATCGAGGAAGATTCCGGCAAGCCGTGTTTTTTCTGCTATCCGGAAGAAACCGGACAGGAGAAAGACGTTTTGTTATATGAACGGGCCAACGGCGAATGGAGCCTGCGGGTTTTCCCGAATAAATATCCGGCTTTCACGCGGGGACGGGTGCCGAAACATTATGAAGAAGGCCCATATTTTTCTATGGATGGTACGGGATATCATGAATTGATCATAACGCGCGACCATCATAAACAGATCGCCCAACTGAACGTTTTGGAAGTGGCTGAAGTTATTGATGCCTATCAGGAGCGCTATATCGATCTGATGAACAAGAAGAGCGTGAATTATATCGAAATTTTCCATAATCACGGCAAGGAAGCCGGCGCTTCGCTCGCCCACCCGCATTCGCAGCTTATGGCGATTCCGGTGGTTTCGCCGTATGTCCAGTCGGAATTGGATGGCGCGGAAAGTTATTATAAAGCCAACAAAAAATGCGCCTACTGTTCGATGGTCGAATGGGAAATTGAAAATAAAAAAAGAGTCGTCTTTGAAAATGATGATTTTCTGGCTTTTTGTCCTTTCTCGTCGCGGGCGGCTTTTGAGATTTGGGTGATGCCGAAAAAACATAAGCCATATTTCGAACGGACATCGGATAAGGACAAATTGGGCGCGGCCGAGGCTTTGCAGACGGCCATCAATAAGATTTATAAAGCCCTGGAAGATCCGGCCTATAATTTCTATATCCACACGGCGCCGTGCGACGGCAAGGACTATCCGCATTTCCATTGGCATATTGAAATTTTGCCGCACACGAGCAATTGGGCCGGCTTCGAACTTTCTACCGGCATCGAGATTTCTACCATCCAACCGGAAGTAGCGGCTGAGTATTTGAGGAATATCTAGAAAAGGATTAAAATTAGAAAAATAATATGATCGCAGAAATAATTTCCGTTTTGGCGCAGTTTATAATTTGGGGCATAGATTCGTTGGGCTACGCGGGAGTAGCGTTGATGATGGCGATCGAGTCGGCTTGTATCCCGTTGCCATCCGAGATCATCATGCCTTTTTCGGGCTATTTGGTTTCAGCCGGAAGATTTTCCTTATGGAGCGTTTCCTTGGCCGGCGCGGTCGGGTGCGTGTTGGGCAGTGTCGTGGCTTATTGGGTGGGCTATTATGGCGGCCGGCCGGCTGCGGAAAAATATGGCAAATATATTTTGGTGACCCATCATGACTTGGATATCGCCGATAATTTTTTCAAAAAATATGGCAATGCCGCGGTCTTTTTTTCGCGGATGCTTCCGGTGGTCCGGACTTTCATTTCTTTGCCGGCGGGAATCGCCCGGATGGATTTTCCCAAATTCGTAGCCTATACGTTCTTGGGATCTTTCCCATTCTGTTATCTTTTGGCCTATATCGGCAAAGAGCTGGGGGATAATTGGAACACGCTGGGAGTATATTTCCATAAATTCGATATAGTGATCGGCGCCTTGATTCTGGCCGGGTTGATCTGGTTCGTGCGCAGGCATATGGGCATCAGGCGTTCCCAGTCGCGGATTCCGGACGGATTGCTCGGGCAGGCTGGCGAATAATTCAAGCTAAAATCAAAAATATGAAAAACATAGTTGCCAGTAATCTCAAAATGAACCTTCTTTCCATCAATGAAAGAGAAGCGTATTTAAAGCGGCTGGGCGCGCTGTTGGCCGGCAAAAAATTCACCGATACCGAAATCGTTTTATGCGCGCCGTTCGTGCACTTAGAGGGTTTTAAGAAATGGAAAAATAAAAAGGTGAAGCGGGGAGCGCAGAATATGTTTTTTGAGGATAAAGGTTCTTTTACCGGCGAGATATCCCCGGTGATGCTCAAGAACTTCGATTGCGAATATGTGATTTTGGGCCATAGCGAAAGGAGAAAATATATCCAGGAAAGTAATCAAGACGTGAACCTGAAAGTTATTTCTGCCCTGAAAAACGGAATCAAGCCGATTTTGTGCGTCGGAGAGGATGCTGATCAAAAAAGAGATGGGACGGATATCGTCGTGGAGCAATTGCAGGACTGCCTGAACGGGGTCAGCAAAGGGAAGATTGAAAATGTCATAATTTGCTATGAACCGGTCTGGGCGATCAGTTCCAATAATCCGGACCACTTGCCGACTACGAATGAAGTGATGAGCGCCAGATTGCTTATAAAAAAATTCCTAGTGGCGGAATATGGGGCGAAAATTACGGAAAAAGTGAAAATCATCTATGGCGGTTCGGTCGCTCCGGATAATGCGGGAACTATTTGCGTCGATTCCGGGATGGATGGCGCCTTGGTGGGCAAGGAAAGTTTGACGCCGAGCAGCCTTGTGAAAATAGTGGAAATAATAGACGGCAAGCCTAAAACATAATTTTTAAAAATTAATATTAAATTCTAAGCCATTGATTTTGAAGTTAGAATTTAAAATTTAAAGCGTATGATAGTCGATATCAGGGAAATTTTAGCAAAAGCCAGAGAAGGCGGTTATGCCGTCGGAGCGTTCAATACGATCAATCTGGAAACGACCCGGGCGATCGTGGAGGCCGCCCAAGAATTGAAATCACCGGTCATCATCCAGGTCACCGAAAAAACGATGGAATATGCCGGCGGGCGGATGATTTTCAATATTATCAAGAACGACGTGGAATTTTACGCGCCGGAAATCCCGGTGGCCATCCATTTGGATCATGGCGGCAGTTTTGAAATCGTGCAACGGGCGGTGGAAATCGGTTGGCCGTCGGTGATGTATGACGGATCCAGGAAGGAATATGTGGATAATGTGGAGATGACCAAGAAAGTAGTCGGTTTTTGCCATGAAAAGGGCGTGGCGGTGCAGGGGGAGTTGGGCAATGTGCCATATCTGAGCGAGCATAAGATGGGCGCGGTCGATTGGGACAAATATATGACCGATCCGGAACAAGCCAAGGATTTTGTGGAAAGGACCGGCGTGGATACGTTGGCGGTGGCTATTGGCAACGCGCACGGGTTTTTCGTGGAGAGGGAGATTCCCGATTTCGAGCGGTTGGAGAAAATCCGGAGCTTGATCGATATCCCGATCATTTTGCATGGCGCGTCAGATTGGGAAGACGGCAAGGCCGAGCAAGCCATCAAAATGGGCGTCAATTGTTTCAACGTGGACACGGACACGCGGATGGCGTTCGTGAACAGCTTGAGTACGACTTTCAAAAGCGACAAGGATCCGGGCTTCGACGTGCGTACGATCCTGGGTGACGCGCGCAAGGCCGTCAAGGAGAGTGTCAAGCACAAGATGCGATTGTTCGGTAGCGATGGGAAAGCATAATAAACGCGATTTTTTAAAAATAATTGGCGAAGCAGCGATGCTTCGCTTTTATGTTTTTTATGATATAATCCGAATATGATAACAGTTGAAAAAATCCTTTTGGAATTCGATCCGGAGCAAAAAAACCTATTGTCGGCGCTGAAAAAAATCAACGCCGGTTTCGGTTATGTCGGCGAGGAGGAAGCACAAAAAACGGCGGATTATTTTTCCATACCGTTTTCCAAGGTTTATGAAACTGCCAGCTTCTATGACTTGGTCAAAACCAAAAAACAGCCGGATCTGGTCATCCAGGTCTGTTCCGGCGCCAACTGCGCGGTGAAAAGCGGTTTTAAAGTCATCCGTGAAATCGAAAGCCAGTTGCGCATTAAGGCTGGCGATGATTTCAATCCTAAAGTGAAACTCGAAATCATCAGTTGTTTGGGACAATGCGGCCAAGGACCGGTAATGGTCGTCAATGGCAATGTCTTCACCAAGGTGACGCCCAGCAGTGTGGATGATATATTGCGCAACTATATTTGATCTGACAAAAAAAATCGAGGCATAGCCTCGATTTTTCAGTAAAGCCCTCAATGCAGGAGCGCGGGAGCCCGTCCGTGGACGGATTCCTAGGCGTGTGAGTCCCTTGAAAAATTTAACGGAAAAAAATAATTTTTTCCCTGAAAAACCAGGTGGGTCTCAATTTTTCACCTCTCCATTCTGAAGGCTTTATCATATTATAAGCTATCCGTAAAATTACGCCAGTCCGGTAGTAATCGGATTTTTCTAAAAAAATAGAGGTCGCCAGGATTGGCAACCTCTTGTTAGTGGCGGATACGGCGGGAGTCGTCTATAACTCCAAGAGGGGATAGAATTCATCCACTCCCAAGCTCTCGGCCGTAAAACCGCGGCTTATGACGGCCATCACAATGACGACTGTCTTCGGTGAAATTTGTCGGGCCATTTCGGTTATCCTTCTGACTACGTGGCTGTCACATTCGGCAGCTACGTCTATCAGCAGGATGATGTAATCTGAATAGCCATATGATACAAGAGTATCATCAGGCAGGTAATGTTTACCGTTTTCAACTTCTGTAAACGCCCATCGGAACATTACACCTGGATGATAATCCGATAATACGGGACACATAAGTATTGAGTAATTCGGATTGTGGGCCGGATCAAGCACGGTCACCTTGGAATCAGGGTGGAAAAATATCCCTGCCTTCAAAGCCTTCTGTGTCATTAATTCCAGCATGTCCTGGATTATTTCAGAATGGGATTTTTTGAGTCCCTTTAGGATTTCTTTTGCGGCTTTGGAATCCTCGCCTGAAATTATAGTGCCTAACGCTTCGATAATTTCGTCCGTAGAAATTTCTTTTTGCATTGTGACCCCCGAATTGTTTGAATGTATTGGAATGTGCCAGTATTCTTTAAATGATACCGGGTTTAATCTAAAAGTCAAACTGGCGGCGATTAAAATTAAGCACGATTTTTAATTATACACCAAAAACATCGTTTTGTAAAGACTGAGGCTGTTTGGGGCGCAAACAAAGCAAGAATAACAGAGGATATTTTACTGATAAATCGTGGCATAATGAGTGCGCGCGGTTATTTTTATCAGATCGGGACTTTTTCATAATCCAGCAAAATTAAGCTTTATGGATGGGAATGGCGCTCTCAAAAACTTAGTTTTGGGAACGCTCCAGGCCAAGCGGCAAGCTAAGATAGTGACAGGCGATTTATCGGTTTGATATGCAAAATATGGTTGTTGCGATATAATATGGAAATGAAGAAGGAAATAAAAATAATAACCAAAAATTGGGGGCGCATAAATCCTAATCAGATAGAGGAATATATCGCGGCTGGCGGTTATCGGGCTTTGCGCAAATTCGTGGCGGAGATGTCCCCGCAATCGGTTTTGGAGGAAATTAAAACTTCTGGATTGTGTGGACGGGGCGGAGCCGGTTTTCCGACCGGTCGGAAGCTTGAATGCGTGGCTTCGGAAAAAAGCAAGGAGAAGTATTTCATTTGCAACCTGGACGAATCCGAGCCGGGGACCTACAAGGACCGGTCGATCGTGGATAACGATCCTCATATGCTATTGGAGGGCATTATTATTGGAGCTCTGGCTGTAGGCGCACGGAAGGCTTTTATTTATATCAACGGCAATTATCAGAAAGAAATCGAAATTTTGGAGCGGGCAGTGGAACAGGCCCAGGAAAAAGACTTTATTGGCGAAAATATTTTAGGCTCTAAATATGGTTTGGAAATGGAACTTTTCGCGGGTGCCGGGGCGTATATTTGCGGGGAAGAAACGGCGCTTATCAATTCCATCGAGGGCAATCGCGGCGAGCCGAAAGCGCGGCCGCCCTATCCGACCCAGTGCGGGCTGTTCGGCCAGCCGACAGCGATAAATAACGCGGAAACCATCACTAACATCCCATGGATAATTGAAAACGGCGGGAAGGCGTACGCGAAAATCGGTTCCAAAAAATCCCCTGGCACCAAATTGTTCATCGTGAACGGAGCAGTCGAAAATCCGGATGTTTTTGAGGCGCCGTTGGGCATAAAATTGGTCGATTTGATCGGGAAGTATGCTGGCGGCATCCAAGCGGGCAAGGATTTTTGGTTCGCGCAAATAGGCGGGTCATCGGGCCGGCTGGCTATGGAAAAGGATTTGAAATTGAAATTGGAATATGATTGCGAAGCGAAGATCCCACTGGGATCCGGAGCGGTGCTGGTGGTGGATAAGACGGCTGATATCCATGAATTGTTGCTGTCTTGGACCGGGTTTTTCCGTCGGGAATCCTGTGGCAAATGCGTGCCGTGCCGCGAGGGGACTTTCCGTTTATGGGAAATTGCCAAGCGGTTGCAAGACGGGGAAGTGTCGGAGCGGGATGTGGCGGCTATCCAAGATATCTTGTGGACTTTGAATAATACGACTTTTTGTCCGCTGGGCAAATTCGCGGCTACCGCTTTCTCGGATGCGCTGGACAATTTTCGCGATGAAATTTATAAGATTTCCAAATAATTTTAATTTTCTCTGAATTTAACTCAAATCGCGTATTTCATAGTTGAAATTTTTCCTCATTCAACGCGCCCGGAGAAAAATTTCAGATAAAATCCGGACTTTCAAACGGAAATCCATCAAAAATTAAAATTATTTTGCAATTAACATATTATGAAAATAAAAATCAACGATCAAGATATTGCAACAAAGCCCGGGGAAACGATTTTTCAGGTTTGTTTGAGAAGCGGCATAAAAATCCCGACACTTTGCGGGATGAAAGGGATTCATGAAGGCGTGTGCCGGATTTGCGTGGTGGAATGCGGCGGGCGCCTGATGACTTCTTGCAATACAAAAGTTTCCGAAGGGATGGAAATCGTGACGGAAAGTGAAAAAATTTCCCAGGCTCGGCGGATCAACCTGGAATTGTTGTGGGCGGACCATGCCGGCAAATGCGTCACTTGTAAAAAAAACCAGCGTTGCGAACTGCAGAATTTGGCGACGGAACAGAAAATCGAAAATTTCCATTTCATTCCTCGCAAAGAAGAGATGACAGATCATGAAAATCTTGATTTACTGAAAGACAACCGTTCGCGGGTGGTGGTGGATGAGGGTAATTCTTGTGTTTCCCGGACGACTGAATTGTGCGTGGAGTGTCGGAGATGCGTCAATATCTGTCCGATCAAAGAATTTTCTTTCAATAACCGGGCGGGCGACGTAGTGGTGGGCACGCCCTATGAAAAACCGCTGGACTGCATCTTTTGCGGGCAGTGCGTGAAAAATTGCCCGACGGGAGCACTGACGGACAAAAATGATTTGGATAAGATCATAGGCGAACTGGATGATTTGAAAAAGATGGCTATCGCTTTGGTTGATCCAGCTGTTTTGGAATCGGTCGCTTTGGAACAGCCGGAAATCGATTCGGTCGGAAAATTGATCGGCGTGCTGGAAGCGCTGGGTTTTGAAAAAGTTTTTGATTTAGGGTTCGGAATGGAATCGGCGCTGGAAAAAATGGCGCAGGCCATCAAAAAAAGTGGCAAGGGCAATTTGATGCTCAGCCATTGCCCGTCCTTTAATTTATTGGTGGATAAATATTATCCGCAGTTCAAGGACAATATCCTGGATGTCGCCAATCCGGATGAATTGATGGCGCAGGCCATCAAAAACGGTTATGCCAAACAGCATAAGATCAATCCGCAAGATATCGTGGTCATTTCCATTTCCTCGTGCGTGGCCAAGAAAAAAGACAGGAGTGGCAATCTCGGCTATGTCCTGACTGTCAGGGAGCTGGGCCGGCTGATCAGACAAAAAAATCTTAAATTGGCGGAAATAAAAAGCACTGGTTTTGGCAAGGATTTCGCTGTGAAAAATGAAAGCGTCAAAAATATGGCGCATGCGGGCGGAGCGGCGGAAATGCTCGCCAAGAAGACCGGAGGGGAATATATCGCGGCGGACGGGGTGCCGCAGATAAAAAATATCCTGCGCGACCTGGACAAGGGCCGGATCAGGACGAAAATCATCGAATGCATGGTCTGTCCGGGCGGATGCGTGAATGGGGGAGGTCAATCGCGGAAATTTTAAATTATAAGTTTTAAATTTTAAATGAATGTCAGATTTTTAAATTTATCCATTATTGAATTGATTTAAAATTTGTAATTTAAAATTTAAAATTACTGATCATATGTGTTTGGCTATACCGGGTAAAATTTTGAAAATCAAAGGGCAAATCGCTGAAGTTGATTTCAACGGCATCCGCAAAGATATCAACATCGTGATGGTCGACGTGGAAGCCGGCGATTTCGTGATGGTGCATGCCGGCTTCGCCATCGAAAAGATGGAACCGGAAGTGGTGGCGGATATCCAGGGTTATTTGGGTAATAAATGAAATCAGGAAATAAAAAAATTCTACAAAGTATCCATAATAAGGCTAGCAAAATCGGCCGGCCTTTGCGTCTGATGGAATTGTGCGGGACGCATTCGCAAACGATCGCGCAGAATGGAATCAAGAGCTTGATGCCTAAGAATGTAAAATTAGTTTCCGGCCCGGGCTGTCCGGTGTGCGTGACCGACCAATCGGATATCGACGTGATGGCCGGCCTGGCGCTCTCAGGCGTACCGGTGGCGGCTTACGGCGACACGCTTAATGTACCGGGCAATCTGATGAGCTTGGAAGGGGCCCGGCGGAAAGGCGCGGATGTGTCGGTCGTGTATGATATCGCGGAAGCGGTGGCGATGGCCAAAGGAAAACCCGGTTTGGTGTTTTTTGGTTTGGGTTTTGAAACGACCACGGGTATGACGGCTTGGGCGATCAAAGCAGGGTTGATAGTCTATTGCGCCCATAAGCTTTTTCCGCCGGCGATGGCGGCGCTGTTGGCTGACAAGAAAATCAAAGTCGACGGCTTCATCGATCCGGGGCATGTCAGCGCGATCATCGGCACGGAAGCCTATCGGCAATTCAAGATCCCGCAAGTCGTGGCTGGCTTTTCCGGTGAAGATGTTTTGCGGGCGATCGAGATGCTTTTGACGCAAATCCTGGAAGGCAGGAAAGAGGTGGAAAACGCTTATCCGCGCTTGGTCAGAAAAGAAGGTAATCTGAAAGCGCGCAAGTTGATCGCGGAAGTTTTTGAAACGAGTGATGCGAGGTGGCGGGGGTTGGGGGAAATCAAGGGTTCCGGTTTGAAAATCCGGAAAAAATATCAAAAGCAAGACGCGGAATTTATGTATCGGGATTTGATTGGAAAAATAAAAAAAGAGATAAAGCCCAAACCGTCAGCTTGCAAATGCGGTTTGGTATTGCAGGGATTGATCGAGCCGCAAGGCTGTCCGCTTTTCGGACGGGTCTGTACGCCGGACAAACCGCAAGGCGCCTGTATGGTTTCGGTGGAGGGGAGTTGTAATGTGGAATATAGATATGGGAAGTGATAAATTAGAAAAAATATTGCCGTGGCTGGCGGTGCTGGTCTGGCTAGCAGTGATTTTCGGTCTTTCGGCTATGGAAGGGCACGACATCCGGCCTTTCAATTTGTTCTATTTCATTGAGAGGAAAGCTTTCCATATCATCGAATATTTTATTTTAAATTTTTTATTATATTGGGCGTTTTCGCGAAATATTTCCCAAAAGCGAGCTTTGCTGTTTTCTTCCGTTTTAGCTTTGTTATATGCCTCTTCCGATGAATGGCACCAGACTTTCGTTTTCGGCCGGACGGGTACGCCGAGGGATGTGGCGATCGATCTGATCGGCATCGTTTTGGCCGCAATTTTAATTTTAAAATTCAACCAATGGAAAAAGAAATGATCGAATTGGAAGCTGGAGCAGGCGGAGAAAAATCCAATCGGTTGATCGCGCAGATCCGCCGGAATTTCAGCGCAAGTCGCCGGTGGAAAAACACGCAGGATGACGGAGCTTCGTTCCGGATCGGCAAGGAGCAATTGGTTTTTACGACGGACGCTTTCATCGTGGATCCGATTTTTTTCCCAGGCGGCGATATCGGCAAGATCGCGATGTGCGGCACCATCAACGATCTGTCGGTGATGGGCGCCCGCCCGATCGGTATCGGTTTGAGTTTGGTGATCGAAGAAGGTTTTCCGGAAGAAGATTTGCAAAAAATAATGGAATCGATCGGAAAAATTTCGAAAATTACGGGCGTACCGATCGTGACAGGGGACACTAAAGTTACGGAACGGGGTAAGATCGACAAACTTGAGATCACGACTTCCGGAGTGGGGTTGGCCAAAAAAATAATCAACAATAGCGGGGCGCAAGCAGGGGACGCAGTCATCGCTTCCGGCAATTTGGGCGAGCATGCCGTGGCTCTTCTGGCTAGCCGTTTCAATTACAAGACTAAAATCCGAAGCGATTGCCGGCCTTTGACACTGGAAATCCAAAGCGTGGCCAAATATATGACTTCGTGCAAAGATCCGACCCGGGGCGGAGCGGCGGCCGTGCTCAATGAGATGGCGGAAAAATCCAAAGTGAAAATAATTTTAGAAGAGGATGCTTTGCCGTTTGCCAAGGAAACGGTCGCGTTATCGGAGCTTCTGGGTATCGACAAATTTTCTTTTCCGTCGGAAGGCCGGTTCGTGGCGACGGTTCCGCAAAAATATGCCAAAAAAGCCATTCAAATACTGCGAAAATTCAACAAGGAGGCGAAAATCATCGGCGCTGTCACGCGCGGGCGCGGACTGTATTTGAAAACTTCGCTGGGGGGTGTCAAAAAAATCGATATCCCGCGTGGAAAATTGATTCCCCGGATCTGTTGACAAAAAGGCCGGAATGTGCTATGTTTGCACATTGGTCTTTTAAAATTTGAATAAGGGCGATCTTACGGTTACATCATAAAAAAGAACCTGTGGGTGCTCCGCCGGTTCGAACAGAATAATTTTCAGGAGGAAGTGCTATGAGGAAGGAAACAGTGGCGATGGTAGTATATGTGATGGTTGTAATAGCAATAATTATTTTTTGTTGGGCTGTCATAATATCTTTTCTTGGAGGAGTCACGAAGGAATATTCTTTCGTAATTCCCGATAGCCTGGATGATCCGGCTATCATCCGAGTTGTCGAAGAAAAATCCTGGGATTGCTCGGGAAAAGAGGCAAAGTATAAGCAGATAAAATTTTTTTACCGGCAAAAAGTGGAGGAGTTGACGAAGAACAACTTTGGCAGCGCCAATTTGGTCATGATGAGTCCTGATGGAATTATAAATAGGACGGATGCTTTGATCGGCAATCTGGAAAATAAAACAATCAGCGTTCTTGTCGCCACCCAGGACTGCGAGCAGAAGTTCGCACAGACCGTAAACGAAGAAACGCAGGAATTGACCTGCGAAATATTCGAGGAGTACGAGTGCGAAAAACCTGAAAAATATTTGGAGGGGGAGTCTATATTGACGATAAAGCCTTTCCTCTGGGTGCATTGATGACGCGCTTCGATCGGAGGCGCGTCGCCGCAAAAGACGGGTAGGCAGTTGTTGCAAAAAACAACCAGCCTCCCGTCTTTTTTAATGGCCGGATAAGTAGAAAATGATTTGTCCGAACGAAAGCCCGGCGTCGCCGCGGGGGATTTTTTTATTCGCATAAACACCCTTGGAGACCAGGTATTTGGAAATCGCTTCGTTGTTGGCGAGGCCGCCGGCGAAAAAACCGGATTCCAGCCCAAGGCCGGAATGGCAAAGTATTTCATATAAACCTTCAGCGATGTAGAGTTGGGCGGTGGCGGCGAGCCTGGAGCTGTCTTTGTGTAAATTTTCGATTAGATATTCAAATAATGGCGTAGTCGGCAATACATAATGTTTCAGGTTTTGGATTTCTAATTTTGAGTTTGTTTGTGATTTGTAATTTGTGATTTGTAATTTCGGATGTAAATCAGCGTAAGGCTTCGTTGAATTTTTTTCCAGTAAATAAACCGGCTCGTGTTTGTAATTCCTTCCGTTTCCGCAAAAACCCAAAAGCAAGGATACGGCGTCTAAAATCCGGCCCGTGCTGGAGGTTTCGATGCAATTGAAATTTTGTTGCGATTGGTTATATAAAACCTCGAATTCTTGGGCGGAATAATATTTTTTTATGTGTGCATAAATTTCTTCTTTGGATAAAAACTTGGCCAAAATTGCAATCAACATCCGCGCCGGTTCTTGGATCGCTAACTCGCCGCCAAGCATGATTTGATTTTCCAAATGCCCGATTCGTTTAATATTTTTGACTTTTAACTTTTGATTTTCAAATTTGAATATTTCTCCGCCCCAAATCCTGCCGTCCGATCCGTAACCGGTGCCGTCGATAGCGATGCCGAAAAAATCTTTAGGCAACGCGTATCCGTCATCTGAAATCCGCTTGTCGCCGATGGCGGAAAAGATGTGGGCGAGATGGTGTTGGATTAGGATGTGTCCAGCCGCGTACTTTTTAGCTAAATCCCGGCCAAGCGCAGTCGTCCTATAGGAAGGATGCGAATCGGTCAGGATGATGTCCGGTTTGATCTTTTTCTCTTTTAAAAATATGCTTATCTTTTTTTTGAACTTGAGATAATTCGCGTCTTCCATCAAATCCCCGAAATCTTCGGAAAAATAAATTTTACCGGATTGGAAGACGGAAAAATTGCCGTTCGATTCCGGGCCGAGGGCTAGAATCCGCCGGGCGTTCTTGTTTTCATATGCGAATGTCTCCATCTGTCCAGTATAGCAAGTTATCGGCAGTTTTTAAATTCAGCCGGAATGTGGTAAAATAAATCATAAAATAAAAACGATATGGCGGAAAATAAAAAATCAAAAATTTCCAATTTTCTCAGCAAACTGTCTGCCGTAGCTGTGCGGAAAAAACCATCAGCCAAAGCGGTCAAGAAGGTTGATAAAAAACCGGAAACGAAAAAATCGGCGGCAAAACCGGCAGTGAAGAAAAAAGTCCCGGCCAAGAGCAAGGCTGCGGGTGTGAAGAAAACGTCGCTAAGCAAATCCGCGGTTGGGAAAAAAACGCCAGACCGGAAGAAAAAACCGGCCATAAAATCCGCTGTTAAAAAAAAGGTCAAGATATCTCCGGTAACTGCGGATGTGAAAAAAACCGGCAAGGCTGTAAGGATAAAAAATATAGCCCCAAAGCGGGCGAAGGCCGCGGTGAGAAAACCGCGGGTGGCTATCGCCAGTCTGACTTCCTGCGAGGGTTGCCAGTTCGCTTTGCTTGATCTAGGAGAGAAATTTTTGGATTTCGTAGGAAAGATTGAAATGGTGGATTTCCGCTTGATCGAGGACGAGGAAGACGGTGGTGGCGAGTTAGATTTGGTTCTGGTGGAAGGCAATCCGGTAACGGAAGAAAACGTGAAAACTTTGGAAGCCTTGCGTAAAAGAAGCAAGCTATTGGTGGCGCTGGGCAATTGCGCGGCGATGGGCGGTATCCCGGAAATCAAAAATTACCAGGAAGGCGCCAATACGATCAAGCATGTCTATAAATATATCCACGGCATCAATAATCCGGAAATCAGGGAGATTGATAATTTCGTAAAAGTCGATTTCGTTTTTCCGGGCTGCCCGATTTCCGGCGAGGAATTTTTGCGTTACATTCCGGAATTGCTGGCGGGCCGGATTCCGGTCATCCCTGATCAGCCGGTTTGCGTCGAATGCAAAGCGGCCGGCAACCGCTGTTTGTTGCTTGATAAGAAACCGTGTTTCGGACCGATGATCCAGGGTGGGTGCGGCGCGGTCTGTCCGACCTCCCGGATGACTTGCCAGGGTTGTCGCGGTCTTCGGCCGACGGGCAACGTGAAAGCGATGCGCGCGGCTCTCAGGAATATGGTGAGCGACCATGAATTTGAAAACATCGCTGAAATTTTCGGACTGAGGGATGACATCGAGGAGCGGGAAAAATCATAAAAATACAAAAATTATGGACATAAAAATAAACCATATCGCAAAAATGGAGGGACATGCCGGGTTTATGGCGAGCGTGTTGGACGGGGATGTCAAAAGCGCCAAGTTGGAAGTGCAGGAGGGCATCCGTCTGATCGAGGGCGTCTTGATCGGACGCTATTATACAGATATGCCAATCATCGCCCAACGGATCTGCGGAATCTGTCCGGTGGTGCACAACCTGACCTCGATCAAGGCTTTGGAGAACGCGATGGGCGTGAAGGTCACGCCGGAAACCGAGAAGTTGCGCGCGGTGATGGAATTGGCGCAAATCATCCATTCGCATGCTTTGCATCTTTTTTTCCTGTCACTGGCGGATTTTTTGGATATGGATAATGACATCCAATTAATCAGTACTTATCCGGAAGAGACGAAAATCGCGGTGCGTCTGCGGGAATTCGGTATGGATATCGTGCGGGTCATCGGCGGACGGGTCATCCACCCGCTGACCAACGAAGTGGGTGGTTTTAAAAAAGCTCCGGAGGCGGAAGCCTTGCGGAAGATCGTCGTGGACAGCGAGCGGGCATTGCAAGACGCCGTCGCGCTAGGGGAATTTTTTAAAAAAATCAAGATTCCCAATTTCCGGCGGGAAACCGAATATGTGTGCCTGACTAAAAAAGGGCAATATGCGGTTTATGATGGCGACATAGTTTCCTCGTACGGCTTGCATATCCCGGTGGAAAAATTCGAACAGGATTTCCAAGAATTACAGAAACAGGACGAAGTGATCAAGAAAGTCGAGCATAATGGGATAAGTTATATGGTCGGCGCGATCGCCCGGATCAATATCAACCGCAGCAAGCTCAATCCGCAGGCGAGCAGATATTTGGAAAGCTTGAATTTCACTTTTCCGGACTATAATCCGTTCCACAATATCCTGTGCCAGATGGTCGAGCTCATCCATTGCGTCGAAGAATCTACCAGGCTCATAAAGGAACTTCTGAATTCCGATTTGGAGAAGGTCATCACTCGGCCGTATGAAATCGCCGGGGGAGTCGGCGTGGCGGCGGTCGAAGCTCCGCGCGGGACGCTCTACTACCATGTCGATGTGGATGATAAGGGTTATGTGAAAAACGTGAATATCATTACGCCGACCGCCCAATTCCTGGCCAATCTGGAAGATGATGTGGCGGAGTATATCAAAGAAATAATCAACCTTAAGGATCAAGATAAACAAAAGAAATTGCGCGGTTTCATCCGAGCCTATGATCCGTGTATTTCCTGCGCGGTGCACTAATTTTTTAAATACAAAATTATGACGGAATTAAAACAGGTTTATAAATGCGACATCTGCGGCAATATCACCGAAGTGGTGCATAACGGGGTAGGTGAGTTGGTGTGTTGCGGCCAGCCGATGAATTTGCAAGTTGAACAAAAGGAAGAAGAAAAATATGAAAAACACAGGCCGGTCGTGGAAAGGTTCAGTGAAGGCGTGATCGTACGGGTGGGCAGCGTGCCGCATCCGATGGAAAGCGAGCACTATATCGAATGGATCGAAGTCATAACCGAGCATCGCGTCTACCGGAAGCATCTGGAGCCAGGTATGGAACCGGAAGCGGAGTTCTGTTTGGAAGCCGAGCACATCGAAGTGCGGGCCTATTGCAATGTCCACGGATTGTGGAAATCGTAAATCGCGTAACATATGATGTGAAGCGCGCAACGCCTATGTTCGCGAGCCGCGTCTCATGAAACCTCTATGCATGATTTTTTATTAGCCAAAGAAATCGTCGATGCCGTCTTGCGGATCAGCCAGGAAAAAAAGATCGGAAATATCAAATCGGTTTCCTTGGAAATCGGCGGCGCCAGCATACCGCATAACCACCATCACGACCACGCGCATGACGAGCATTTCGATGAGCTGGATCTGGAAAACGTGCGGTTCGGAATCGAAAGCATCGCCAAAGATACGATTCTGAAAAATACGCGGTTTAAGATTGAAAAAGTGGCGGGCGGAAATTGGAAAATCACGAATATCGAAATATAATAAATTTATAAATTCCATCTTATGACAAAAATCGCAATCAACGGTTTCGGCCGGATCGGACGGCCAAGTTTCAAAATCGCTTTTGAAAAAGAAGATTTGGAAGTCGTGGCTATCAATGACCTGACCGACTTGAAGACGGCGGCGCATCTTTTGCAATATGATTCGAATTATGGCAAATACCATCGCGCGGTGGAAATCGACGAGCAGGAGTCATTCCTGATCGTGGATGGCAAGCGGATAAAATATCTAAGCGAGCCGGCGCCGGAAAAATTGCCGTGGCATGACCTGGGTGTGGACGTCGTTTTGGAATGCACGGGAATCTTCGAGGATCGTGAAAAAGCGCAAAAACATCTGTTGGCCGGAGCGCGCAAAGTCGTCCTGTCGGCGCCGCCCAAGGGGGATATCCCAGTCTATATCCTCGGTATCAATGAAAATGAATACGACCCGGAAAAAGATAATATAATTTCCAACGGCTCCTGCACGACTAATTGCTTGGCACCGATAATCAAAGTGCTTGATGAGAATTTCGGACTGGAAAAGGGTTTTATGACGACTACCCATTCGTATACGAACGACCAGCGTCTGCAAGATTTGCCTCATCGTGATTTGCGCCGGGCCAGAGCGGCTGCTCTAAACATCATTCCGACTACGACCGGTGCGGCCAAGACGGTCGGGTTGGTAATGAAGCATTTGGAAGGGAAATTGGACGGCATATCATTGCGCGTGCCGACCCCAGTCGTTTCCATCGTGGATTTCATCTGCATCGTCAAGCAGGAAACCAGTGTCGAACAGATCAATAACGCGTTCAGGATGGCGGCGCAAGGCGGATTGAAAAATATCCTGGCGGCCGAAGACGGGCAACTGGTTTCTATGGATTTCAAGGGTAATCCGAATTCTGCGATCGTAGATTTGCCTTTGACTATGGCAAATGGCAATCTGATCAAAGTGGTCGGCTGGTATGATAATGAATGGGGATATTCCAACCGGTTGGTGGAAATGGCGGAGTTGGTGGGCAGTAAATTATAGTAGATGGCGGGTGAGTTATCAAAATTTTTAAAATCCAAAATTCAAAGCATCAAATTCCAAATAAATTACAATAATCAAAATTCAAAAAGTTTATAATTTTGAAAATTGCAATTTTGAATTTATTTGTGATT
>JAUXSK010000008.1 GCA_030679995.1 Candidatus Moraniibacteriota bacterium | reverse complement strand
CCTTTGCTTTCTGCAGACAGGCAAAGTTTTTTTGAAGCCGCGATCCGATTAATTTATTACTGGTTATTTATTCCAATCCCCAAATCGCTTTGGGAGCTGGAAGGATAAACAGTTGACAAAATCGGGGTTTTCTGCTATGTTTGGGTCAGTTGTTTTCCACTTTTTTATTAATCTTTTTTACCTGGGAGGTAAAAATGAAACGAGTAAACGATTCCCAGTATGTCGCCATCATCGCCAGACGTCTTAGCGTGAACACCGGCGATGCAGAAATCGCATTCCTGCAATTTGGTCGTAACTATGGCCAGATTGCCAACTTTTTACAGCACGGTGGCGCGCTGTAAAAGAAATTTATTCCCCGCCACCCCAACCCCGGACAACTCGCTTCTTGAGTTCGTCCGGGCTTTTTTTATTTCAACGAACGATCATCCACTCTATCTGTTGCCTGATCGGTATCAGGCAACATAAGAATAAACCATCTATTTGATCTTTACGGCTATTTTTTTCGGCTTGACTTCCTCGGCTTTCGGAATGACGATTTTGAGCATCCCTTTTTCGCTGTGGGCCTCGGCGGCATCAGCCTTGACGCTCATCGGCAGGATGACCGAGCGCGAGAAACTGCCTTTGCGCACTTCTTTGCGATAATAGTCTTCGCGCTTCACTTCTTTTTCATCCTCAGCGTGCCCGGAGATGGTCAGCACGTCATTCTCGATCGTGATATCCACCTTAGCCGGATCGACACCGGCAAGGGGCGCTTCGACGATCACATTGTCATTGTCTTGATAGACATCGATTGCCGGAGTGAAATCCGTTCCGCTCCACATCCCCTCTTCAAGAATTTTATCAAAATCCCGGAAAGGGAAGTTCGGCGAGAAATTAATTAATCCTCTTGTCATATATATCACCACCTTTCTAGTGTTAATATTATTCAAAAAAATCAACTTATCTTTGTAACAAACCTACTCAACAATCACTCTGGCCGGACGTACCACTTTGTCCCCCATCCGATAGCCGCGCGCCACTATCCTTTTGATCTTGTTTTGGAATTTATAGTCCTTGCTTTTGCAGGATTTGCATTCCCTATCCTCGACCGCTTCATGTCGCGCTGGATCGAAATTGTCACCAGCCTTGGTTTCCATTTCCGTCACGCCATTATCAGTCAAAACTTGCTCAAGCTGTTTTTGGATATACATTATGCCTGTCACCCATGGATCCTCTTTCTGGTTTTCAGGGATATGCCCGGTCGCCGAATGGAAATTATCGATTACCGGCAGGATCTGCAACACGATATTCTGGGTCGAATAGCGGATCAAATCTTTCTGCGATTCCGCTTGGCGCTTCTTGTAATTTTCAAAATCCGCTTGGCACCTTTTCCAGCCGTCCAGATATTCAGCTTCTTTGCCCATAGCCCCATCGGCTATCCCGGCCCCAGCTGAATCTTCTTTCTCCGGCACAACGGCGCCTTCCGCGGCCTCCTCCTCGAGTTCCTCAACCGCTTCTTGTTCCGCTTCTTTTTCTTCGAACTTATTTTCTTGTTCCAACTTGTCACTGAAATCCTTTTTGTCTTTGTTTGGCATATGGTTTACATCTTACTAATTATTGATATAAATTGCCGATTACTAATACTACTACAGCCGACGTACTTAAAAGTTTCCGGACATAGTTGAGCAGTGACTTATTCTCAGCATATTTCATCCTTTTCGGACCGATGATGGCCAGCACACCCCTGTCGCCTGATTTGGTCATATATGGCGAAACCACCATCGAACAATTATTTATCCCTTTGATCGGATTGTCTTTGCCGATGAAAATTTTCGTCTCGCCCTCTTTGACATTTTTCAAAATGAAATCCACGTTCTCATCGATATAATCCAAAGCATCCACGACCTTGCAAAATTCATCCATCTCCTGGAATTCCGGCTTCTCCAACAGTTCGCGGATGCCGAAATCGGAAAAATCTTTTTCCATCGTGCTGATAGCCAAATTTCCGCTCATACCGGACAGAAGTTTTGCGGTCGTCCTAGAAAGCCTTTGATGCTGGGCTTTGAGCTTCAAAAGCTCGGCTTGCAGTTTTTTCTGATCCGCCAAAGAAAGCTCCGTGTCGCCCATTATCTCTTCGACGAAATATTTGTAGCCTTTGTCGGTCGGGATGCGCCCGGCGCTGATGTGCGGCTGGTGCAAATAGCCATCTTCTTCCAACTTGACCATATCATTGCGGATGGTCGCCGGACTCAGATCAAAACCGTATTTTTCCACCAAGATTTTCGAGCCGACCGGAACCGCGGAATCGGTATATTCCTCGATGATCGCCGCTAGGATTTCTTGTTGCCGTTTATTCATATTTTTATTGTATAGCATCTTTTAGCACTCGTCAAGTCCGAGTGCTAATCCACATTTTATACCATCTTAAAAGACTGTCAAGACCATAATTAAAAAATAGAGGGAGCCCGTTATACGGAACTCCCTCACAAATATCACCTCAAAACTCAGTTGATGGATAATCGGGCATCCTTACGGCTCATTGAAACATTTCTCAGTTTCTTGGTCATAATCCCGCCAATCTCGCGGAATGATTTCAAACACCCCCGACTACCGGATTTTTTTGAGCACTTTCTCCTATGGACACAGCGCTCACACATATTCCCGCCTTTTTTCTCTGTCAAAACCACACCCTCCACTTAAGATTGATGTAGAAATAGTCGCCTAAAAATAAACGACTACGATAATCAGCTTCAGACATAAGAAACAAAAAATCAGATAGAAATGTAGTTGCCCGCGCTGCCATTTTCAAGCGATAGTGTTGCCAGATGGGAAAAACCCACCCGATTATACACACTGCTTATACGTTGACATACCCCACATTGAATACAAGTCTGATCCTCTTCGGAGAAAATATTGCCCACGCAGCTTTCATAAGTCACCGGAAAATTTCTCCTTTTCAATTCATCCTCCCTGACGCACTGCATCACCAAAGAAGCTCGATCGGGATTTGCCTGCATCGGCAAACCATTTCTATTTTGATCGTGCACCTCCGCATCTTTCTTAACAACTGGTTTTCTGTGATTTTTTCCATCATTTCCTCTGTCTTTAGTATTCGACATTTTTCCTTCCTTTAATTTGAAAAGTTTAGAAAAAAATGCGCTTTACGCGCCCAGTACTAAAAAGAACTTGGTCTATATATCAAAATCTACTTTTTCTTTTTTATTTCCGGCACCGGATCGAACCCCCCGCCGTTCCACGGATGACATCGGAGCACGCGTTTCGAACCCAGCCAAATGCCTTTGAAAATTCCGAAACGATCCACGGCCTGATAGGTATATTCGGAGCAAGTCGGATGGAAACGGCAACCTAGCGTATGTGAAAACCGGCTGAAAATTCCGTGATCCAAGGAAATGGTTTTTTGATAGAGCCTGATCAGAAACAAGACGATTTTTTTCATAACCTGAATTTTATACGAATCCGCCCTTTTGTCAAACGGTTTTTTCTGATAGAATAATAGCAGCGATCCAGCAATATAACAATCTAGCCTTTAATTTATGCAACAACTCAAATCCGGCAAATTCACCTGGTTCGATATTCGCGAACCCAATGCCGATGACATCCTGAAAATCCAGAAAAGATTCAACCTGCATCCATTGGTCGTGGAGGAATTTTCCACGCCGACCTTGCGGCCGAAAGCGGCGGAATATGACAACGCCCTTTTTCTTACTATCCACGTCCCGCTTTTCGATGTCAACCTGAAAAAAACCTATCCGGGCGAATTGGACATCGTCATCACGGAAGACGCCCTGATAACCGCCCACGACGAAGACATCTGGCAACTAACGGAATTTTTTGCTGAATTGAAAAACGACCGGAAAAAAAGGTCCGAATATATGGAAAACTCCCCGGCAACCTTGTTGCGCTTCTTGATTGAAATGCTCCTGGAGTCCTGCTTTCCGAAACTGGACCACATTTCCAGAAACCTGGACCACATCGAAACCGAAATTTTCGCCGGCAATGAAAAGGATATGGTCCTGGAAATCTCCATCGTCAAACGTGACATCCTGAATTTCCGCCGGACCCTGAAACCGCAACGCTCCGTCTTGGAATCCTTGATCCAAAGGGACTACAAACTGATCGACCGGGAACTCAAACCCTATTTCCAAGATTTGATCGGCACCAATATCCGGGTTTGGAACGCATTGGAAAGCGCTAAGGAAACTATCGAATCACTGGAGGCCACCAATAATTCCCTGCTTTCCAACAAACTGGACCTGACTATGAAAGTTTTGACTATCTTTTCCGCGGTCATGCTGCCGATGACCGTCTATTCCAATATCCTGGCTATGAGCGCCGACATCCCTTTCGGCAAAAGCCCGCACGCTTTCGCGATCCACACCAGCGCGATGTTCCTGATCGCCATCATCACTTTTCTCGTGTTTAAGGTTAAGAAGTGGATCTAGGTTGAAAATCTCAAATCCAAAATTACAAATTTCAAATAAACCGCAATAATCAAAATTCAAAACATACAAAACGTTTTGGATTTAAAATTTTATATTTAGAATTTGTTTGGAGTTTGTAATTTTGAATTTATAATTTATACTTTTATGCTTACCCTCTATAACACCCTTTCGAAAACCAAGGAAGAATTCAAGCCGCTCAACCCCGGCAAGGTTTCGATGTATGTCTGCGGACCGACGGTCTATGACCGCATCCATCTCGGCAATATCCGATCCTACACCACGCCCGACATCTTGCGGCGTTATCTGGAATATTCCGGCTATGAAGTCCGCCAAATCAAAAACATCACCGATGTCGGGCATCTGACCGCCGATGACATAGCCCAGGGTGATTCGGGCGAAGACAAAATAGAAAAAAAAGCCCTGCGTGAAAAAAAGACACCGGCTGAAATCGCCGATTTCTATGAGGAATATTTCCACGCTACGGAAAAGGCGATGAACATCCTGCCCGCCCACTACTTCCCACGCGCCACCTCCCACGTGCCTCAGATGATCCGCATAATCTCAACTTTGATTGAAAAAGGCTTCGCCTACGAAATCAATGGCAATGTTTTTTTTGATGTCACAAAATTCGCGGACTACGGCAAACTGTCCGGCAACACCTTGGAAGATTTGCAAGTCGGCGCGCGGCTGGAAGAGCATCCTGACAAGAAAAATCCTTGGGATTTCGCCCTCTGGCTCAAGGCGCCTAAGGAACATCTTTTGCGCTGGGATTCGCCTTGGTCGGTCGGCTATCCAGGCTGGCACATAGAATGCTCAGCGATGAGCACGGAATATCTGGGCGACACGATGGATATCCACACCGGTGGCGAAGACAATATCTTTCCTCATCATGAAGCGGAAATTGCCCAGACCGAATGCGCGACCGGCGCCAAATTCGTGAACTATTGGGTCCACACCCGCCATCTTAAAGTCGATGGCGCCAAAATGAGCAAATCCAAAAACAACTTTTACGTTCTTGAAGATATCCGGGACAAAGGTTACTCCCCGATGGAACTGCGCCTGCTCCTGCTTTCCGCCCATCACCGCACCCAATTGAATTTCACTTGGAAAGCGATGGATCAGGCCAAGGCCAATTTGATTTCAATCAATAATTTTTACCAGCGACTAAGCAATTCCACCGGCACCGGAAACGCCATTTTGAATATCGCGGATTACAAAAGGAGTTTCGAAGCTGCGATGGACGATGATTTGAACACTCCCAAAGCGCTGTCCGTTATTTTCCAACTGATCAAAGATGGCAACACGGCACTCGACGGCAACGGATTGGCCAATCCGGAAGAAACTAAAAAACTTTTGGAAACCTCGATGAAAGTTTTCGGTCTGACACTGGAGACTCCGGCTGAAATACCGGCTGAAATCACATCACTGGCCGAAGAAAGAAAAGCCGCACGGTTTAACAAGGATTTCCAAAAATCGGACGAACTGCGCCAAGCGATTGACAAACTCGGCTATATAGTCGAAGATATTAAGGATAATAATTTTATAATTAAAAAGAAGTAAACGTTGTCATTCCGGCCTTGAGCCGGAATCTAACAGACTTCAGTGTTTCACAAAGTCCTCCATTAGATCCTGAATCCCTGCCTGCCGGTAGGCAAGAAGTTCAGGATGACAATCTAAAAAAAATGACAAATAATAGCCCCTGCGGTTGCGGATGCGACCACGAAGAGGAAAAAGACGCACCGATAGAAAAACCGCACGAATGTTGCGGCGGACACTGCCATGAAGACTCAGTCGAGGACGACCATTGCGGTTGCGGACATGACCACGAGCATATGCCGACCATCTCGCCTGAAGACCTGGAAAAACTCAAAGCCGCCATCACCGAAGCCGGCTACAAGATCGAAGAAACCCCGGAAGGTGAGATTAGAATCATCGAAGGATAAAACCCGAACACTAAAACTCCGCAAGGAGTTTTTTGTTTGGCACTGCTATTTTTTCTTTCAAAAAAAACTGTTCGCCATTTTCTTTGGCAGCAAAGAAAGTGGCAAAAAGAAACTGCCGACGCCGGGCTTGTGCTGTCTAAATTCTCAGCTTAGTCGCTAAAACTCTCAAGTCGACCATAGAGGGAATGAGAGTTTCTTAACGCTCCCACGCTGGAATTTAGAAACGCACTAACGCCAAGGCGCGGATTTTTAGCGCTGAGAAATCCACCCTGCGAAATTTAAAACTATAAATTGAAACTTCTAAGCGTTAAAAAATTACCTACGAACAATCCTTTTAGCCTTTATGGGAATTTTAGCGAAGAAGTTGAAAATTTATTTTTAAATTTTGCCTGGGTGCACATTTTCTTTGGTTACTTTCTTTTGTGTGCCAAAAGAAAGTGACACTTTGCCTTGATTTTGACTACAATTA
>JAUXSK010000007.1 GCA_030679995.1 Candidatus Moraniibacteriota bacterium | reverse complement strand
ACTGGAATGGTCTACCGCCAGCACTGAAATGACCAACGCCAACTCCGACACCATCTCAGGTTATCTCCCAACTACCCCGAACACTCCCGAAGTTTGGAATCTCGACCAAGCTACTTCGGCTTGGGGCGCTCGTCTCAAATCAACCTCCGCTGACTCTGACACTGACCTATGGGGCACCAGCGATGGTTACACCGGCAACTGGCTCAATATCCCCACCTCCGCCTACCAACTCGTCTCCCGCACCACTGAAACCCTCCAGACTGGTTCAGATGAAATCATCCAATTCGGTTCGGAAATCGGCTCTAACAAATTCCAACCCACCGGCACCTATGCCACTAGCGTAGTGCTGACGGCGACGACGTTGTAGGGGGATTTATCTGATGATTTTAATTTTCATATTTAAATAATAGGGCGCTGTTTTTTAAAAAACGGCGCTTTTGTTTGAAGCGGAATATGGCAGCAGGCCTTAAAAACAGATAAATGTCTCCAGTGTTTACTTTTTGAGGGCTAGACATTATACTATGGATAGGGCATTTTCCAGTCTTATAACTATAAATATTAAATAATAATCCGATGTCTGAAGTTTTAGAAAGTCTTTTTGGTTCAAGAGAGAGAGCGAGTCTGCTTAGGTTTTTTTTACAAAATCCTGATCAGGAATATACGTATGCTGAGATCGTGCGTCGGAATATGCTGAGAGGCAATGTCAAAGGAGAAGTGGAGAAGCTTAAAAAAATCAAATTTATTTCCCGCCACATCCATAAAGGCAAAATTTCCTATGTTTTAAACCAGGAATTCAGTTTTTATCCGGAATTGAAAAATCTTATTTCAAAATCGAACATTTATCCGCAATGTAAAAGTTTGGCTAACGTGGGGAAAATCGGAAATATCAAATTGGCGGCTATCAGCGGCGTCTTCATCAATTATCAAAAGGGTAAAGCCGATATGATCATCGTCGGCGATGATATCCGGCGCGCTAAGCTGAAGAATCTGATGTCGAGTTTGGAAGCTGAGATAGGAAAAGAAATCGATTTTGTACTGATGAGCGGGGAGGAATTCAAATACCGGTTGAATATGTTGGATAAGTTCATCTTGGAATTCTTAGAAGGACCGCACGAAGAGCTGGTCAATAAGATTCCGGGACTCAAACATTTTATCGCTAAAAGAAAAGCATAATGACTTATATTTTTTCAATAATCATCATAGTGGCGTTCGCAGCTTTCCTCGTATGGTTTGTCGGTTTTATCAGGCAGACCCAGGGAAATCGGAGTAATGATACGGTGGCGATAGTCGAGCGTCTGAAAATGCTTTCGGAACAAAATGAAGATCTTCGGAATATGGTCGATCGGAAATTGTCGGAGACCCATCGTACGACGCAAGCCCAAATCAATCAGACGATCCAGACCGTGCAGGGGATCAGCGGCCAATCGCACAAACTGATAACCGATGTGACGGAAAAACTGACCAAACTGGATGAGACCAATAAACAAGTGGTCAATTTTTCAGCCCAACTCCAAAATTTGCAGGATATCTTGAAAAATCCGAAACAAAGGGGTGTTTTGGGGGAATATTTTCTAGAAGAAACATTGAAAAACGTTTTGCCGCCGAATTCCTACCAGATGCAATATGTTTTTTCCGATGGGGTGATCGTGGATGCGGTGGTTTTCGTCAAAGATAAAGTCGTGCCGGTCGATTCTAAATTTTCCCTGGAGAATTATGAACGCATCTTGGGCGCGACGGATATGAAAGAAAAAACTGAGTTGGAAAAGATATTCAAGCAGGATTTGAAAAACAGGATCGATGAGACTTCGAAATATATAAAACCGGAAGAAGGCACGATGGATTTCGCTTTTATGTTCATCCCGTCCGAGGCGATCTATTACGATTTATTGATAAATAAAGTGGGTGCGGTCAAGGTCAATACTCGCGACCTGGTGGAATATGCTTTTCGGGACAAGAAAGTCATTATCGTTTCCCCGACTTCCTTTCTGGCTTATTTGCAGACGGTCCTACAGGGATTGCGGGCTTTCCAGATCGAAGAGAGCGCCAAGGAGATCCGGGTGAACGTGGAGAAGCTCGGAAAACACATCGTGGCTTTTGAGGAATATATGAAAAAAGTGCAGGGAAGTCTCGGAACGACAGTTAATCATTTTAATACTGCATATAAGGAGCTTGGGAAGATTGACAAGGATGTTTCCAGAATCACTGAAGTGGAAAAAAGCATCGAACCGATCATGCTGGACAAGCCAAGCGCAGAATAATATTGTGGGGAAAATAAGATTAAAATATATCGGATCTTGGATAATCCAGGGCCCGCGAGCCGGAATCAAGTCTTTTTTTGCCCAGGAATATTTTAAAAGCCATATAACTATCTGGCTTTTAATTTTAAGTTTAACGACTAACCTTATCAACTGGGCCATCTTGAAAATATGGATCCAGCCGGTCGCCTTTCCCATCATCTTGCATTATAATGTTTATTTCGGGGTTGATTTGGTGGGCGGTTACCGGCAGGTTTATATCTTGCCGCTGATCGGATTCATCCTGTTCCTGATCAATTCTTCGCTTTCAATCTATTTTTATGGACAAAAAGAGCGGATCGCCAGCTATATCTTATTAATAGCCGTCTTGATGATCCAATTGAGTTTGGTTGTCGCGTCTACCAGTATCATCCTGATTAATTATTAATACGCAGAAATAAGAGATGCTGAAATATTTGCTTCCATTCGCAACCGCTTTCATCATTACGGTACTGCTTGTGCTAGCTCTTAAATCTATTGCAAAAAAAATCAATTGGACCGAGCGTAGTTCTTCCCGCCATATCCATCAAGGCGATGTTTTTCGGATTGGCGGCATAGCGATGATAATCGCGTTCAATCTGGCCATCTGGTCCAACCAGGATCTTTTTATCACGACGCAATTATATGGAGTGATGGCCGCGTCACTGGTCATTTTGGCGGTAGGGGTTTGGGACGATCTGCGCGAGGTTTTTTGGAAAACCCAGCTTTTCTACCAGGTAGCCGTCGCTATCCTGGTGTTCATACTCGGTTTGCGGATATATAATATCGTTAATCCGTTGACTGGAAGCGTCTTGAATTTTAATGTTGGATCTGTCGGCATCATTTTTTCTATCTTCCTGGTCGTGCTTTGGATCGTAGTGATGATCAATTCAATGAATTGGCTAGATGGCATCGACGGTCTTTCCGGGGGTGTTTCTTTTATTTGCGCGATTACGATATTTATTTTGAGCTTGCAGCCGGAAGTCAATCAGCCGCCAGTCGCCATATTGGCGGTAATCCTGTCGGGAGTGATTCTCGGCTTCGTATTTTTCAATTTCCATCCGTCTTTCGTGCTTGCCGGAACATCCGGCTCGATGTTTATGGGATTCGCCTTGGCGGCATTGGCTATTTTTTCCGGAACCAAGATCGCTACCGCGATTCTAGTCTTATCATTGCCGATTATCGATTTTGTCTGGGTGATAGGCGAGCGGATCCGCAATAAAAAGTCGGTTTTTATGGCGGATAAGAACCATCTGCATCATAAATTGTTGGAGCTGGGCTGGTCCCAACGAAAAATCGCCCTGCATTTTTACGGTGTGACCGCGTTAATCGCGATCGTGGCTCTCAATACGCGCGCTATCGGCAAAAGCATAACTTTGGCGGTCACATTTATTATCATAGCGTCCGCCATAATTTTAATAAACAAGAAATTGGCCCGCAGGGGATAGGCAGATGAAAAAAATAATGATACCAACCAGCGTGCTAATATTGGCGGCAGGCTCAGCGATTTTTTGGATGTATCCTGGAAAAAACAGGCCGGAATATGCCGTATCCGCTTTTGGCAATCCGGTAATGGAAATACGGATTGCGGACGATGTTTTTATGGCCGAGGCGGTGTCGAGCGCGGAGAAAAGAATGCTGGGTTTGTCCGGGCGCGAAGAAATGTGCCATAGTTGCGCGATGCTATTTATTTTTCCTGAACCAGCCCGGTATTCTTTTTGGATGAAGGATATGAAATTCAATCTTGATATAGTTTGGATATCCGGCGCATCGGTGAAGTCTATCGAAAAAAACGTGCCTTTTGTGGAAGGGGAACGCGAGGTGGTAAGGCCGGATGCTCCGATTGATAAGGTTTTGGAATTCAATGCGGGAGTGAGCGACGAGATCGGCTTGAAGATCGGCGATGAAATCCATTTTTAAATCGATTGCTTTTAAAAATGCAAAACCCCCCGAAATCAATCGGGGGGTTTTGCTATCAGAAAGTAATATTATACTTGGCTTGATAAAGGAACAGTAGAATTTTTTAATCTATCTCTTGGAAAAATTATGACAGTGACGGAACCCGAACGGCGTATTTGTGCAGGTTCTGAAGCTGTTTTTCATTTAAGTTCTTCGATTTTACAATCGCATCCTGGATCAGGCTCTTGGAAAATTCCACTGAAGTTCCGACATAGATGCCTCCTTTGTGGGAAACATTTTTTCTCAGATAGTCTTCGATGTAAATTTTATGTTCAGGTGTCAGGGCTGAGTCAGGATTTTTTTCAAGATGGTTCGCAAGCGCCCTGCGGGCTAAGACGGTCAAACTGTCTCCCTTGCCAGCGGTTTCGATAAAAGTGTTTTCCGTCTCCTGGCTGGATGCGGCAGGCGCAGTCTTTTTTTCCGTCGTAGCGTTTTCAGTGATACTGTCGATATTAGTTGTCGTATTTTCTTGCGTCGCTTCTTCCTGGGTGGTTTCTTGCTTGTCGGCTGTCGGAGCTTCGGTTCTTTTTGAATAAGAATAAATTCCGCCAGCGATAGCGACTACGATCAGGATGCTGATAATGACACGCAAATTGTCTTGCAACCATTGTCCGGTCGTCTCTTGGCTTGTTTCATCTTCGGTTTTGATTTCATCCTCCATATGTTTTATCACCTTCCTTTCTATTTTTAATTATTAAAGGGCTTACGTTGAAGCTTGTCCGCCTTAGGCGGGCGTTTTACTCCATAAGCTGGAGCATTCCGACCAAATCCTAGTCTGTCTTTAAATTCTAGCAAAGCTGGCGGGGGCGTCAACTAGACAAAAAATGCCATTTAGGGCTTAATATCGAGATAACGGAAGCTTTTTTTGCGGTTATGGCGATTTTGAATGGACCCGGTTGGAAACAAAGGGATGATATATGTTTTTTAAATCGACGTTTTCAGAATAATTTCCAATAATAATATTTCCCAAATCGAATTTGAAATTATTTTCAGCGGAATGATTTTTTTAACTGGCGAAGCGATGAGAAGTTTAAGTTTACGGTCAGGATTTTTTTGGTATCGCAAGAAATATTCGCGGTATAATTTTGTAGTATAAGCAGATATGATTTATTTTTGTAAAAATTTTATCTGTGGATAACTTTTTGCTATTGCAAAATAAATTATATGTTCTATAATTTACTCAGTTAAGAAATATTTTTATTTTTTAAAAATGTTTCTTACAAAAAGGTCGAAACAAAAATAAATTAAATATCAGCGCGAGGCTGATCCCGCTAAGCGGGAAAATTAAAATAGAAAGGAAGGTGAAACAAAATGGCAGCAAAGAAAAAAGTAGCTAAAAAAGCAGTAAAGAAGGCTGTGAAAAAAGCAGTAAAGAAGACTGTGAAAAAAGCAGCTCCAAAAAAGAAAGCAGCAGCTAAGAAAAAGAAATAGTCTTTTTCCACATAACTTGTCAACTTTTGAATAAGTCCGTAAATAAATTCATTTAGGGAATTATAAGATAAGGTTGCATATCAAAAACCCGCTAACACGCGGGTTTTTGATATGTGGAAATTAAAGCGCTATATGGCACACACGCCATTTCCCAGCTAAGTCTTTCCGGAATTCGACACGGGCGTCAGGCAGATGTTTTTTTATCAGCTTTGGGAGCTTGGTTTTCTGTTCCGGGCTGATTTCCAGAAAAATTTCAATTTGCGGTCCATAATTCGCAATCGTTTTTTCCAGCTGTTTGAATAATGCTTCATAATGCGCGAGTCCTTCATCCGGACTGTATAGGGCCGACTTAGGTTCATATTTTTTTACGTTTGGCAGTGTGGCATCGTAAATTTCCCGTGAGAGATAAGGGAGGTTGGCGGTAATAATGATGGAATGCGGAATGCGGAATGCGGAATGGATTTCAAACATCGGTTCGAGCAAGTTTCCGTGCAGGAATTTT
Source organism: Candidatus Moraniibacteriota bacterium (assembly GCA_030679995.1). Taxonomy (GTDB): domain Bacteria; phylum Patescibacteriota; class Minisyncoccia; order Moranbacterales; family UBA2206; genus JAUXSK01. The sequence goes on along the minus strand of JAUXSK010000007.1, from coordinate 35,470 downwards.
ATTTTTTCTGAAACGCCATTGGATTTGGCATTGTGTTTGGCGATCCGCAAAGCTTCCTTGGAAATGTCGATGCCGTAGAATTTGGAATTTGGAATTTGGAATTTGGAATCACTTAAAATTCTCGCAAGAGAAATGATTATATTGCCTGAGCCGGTGCCGATGTCGATGACGGTTTTCTGTCCGCGGTCCGCGGCTTGCAAATGTCGCAAGACATCTTCGACTAACGATTCGGTTTCAGGGCGGGGGATGAGAGTGTTGGGCGTGACTTTAAAATCGAAGCCGTAGAATTCCTTGTGGCCCAAGATATAGGCCAAGGGCTCGTGCTTGGCGCGTCTGACGACGAATGATTGGATTGCAGCCAAGCGGGCTTCTGAGAGCTCGTATTCCAGGTGCGACACGACGAATTCCCGCGATTTTTTGAGCGCGTGCGCGATGATCAACTCCAGATCAAGATAATCAAGTTTTTTAAAATATTCCTTCCGGATATCGGTGATGGTTCGCATAGGATTCGAATATTAATAATTTGCGGATAAAATAAATCTAGCACAAGCTTAGCCAAGGCACAATTGGAATCCGCACGACCATCCAAAATGCCAGTGCCCAAAATTTTTCAATAAAAATAAAAAATCCATCGGCTTATGAAAAGAATGCTATCTTTTCAGCGATGGATTTGTTGTCGGGTTATTCTGAGGAATTCCTTCTTAACTGGACGGAATACGCATGCCCCTTATAGCCTTTGAAATGCCGAGGCTTTCCTTAACATGCCCTCCGATATGGTATCGCGCCGGCATAGCGCGAAACCTCATCCCAACATAAGAGTATAGCACATCCCTGACTTTTTGTCAATAACCGGCATCTGGATTGCTTTAAAAGGGCTTGAATCTGGCTTTTTATCGGCTGAAAACGCAATTCGTAGCATAGGGTGGGTTGTGATATAATCCGGTTATGAAGCATCTTTTGATTTAGTGGAAATGGGCAATGAAATCGTGGAAAAATATTTCAAGCACGCTGACTTCGCGGATCAAGGAAAGAGGGCGCTTGCGGAAATAATCGCCAAGACGGGCTTCCAACCGGAGAAGGAGATTTTCCGCGGCCAGATATATGACGATGATAAGGTGGCCAGTCTGGTTTATAAAGGCGTTTGGCGGGACGGACCGGCAGTGTTGAAAATCCAAGGACTTCGGCCGGAGATTGATGAGATCAGGATGATTGGCGCGTTCAATGGCCAGAACGGAAGCTCCGCGATCAGACTGCCGGAATTTTACGGCGGTTCGAAATGGGATGAGCGGGCCGGCTATGGCTATCTGCTCTTGGAATATATCGATGCGCCCCGGATTTATCAGACACCTTTCGCCAATCGGAAGCAAACGGACGATTTCTGCGCTTTTTACCAGGAATATAAGACCAAATGTTTGAGTGAGCCGTTCTTTTCGAAAGAACCGAATGAACGAAGCAGTTTGGTTTTTACCGCGCAACGTGTTTCGCATTGGGCTAGGATCGCGCAAGCCAAGGGACATTTGACCGAAGGCAGAGTGGAAAATGTAGGAAGGTTTCTTTCTTTGGCTGGGCGCCATCTGCCTTCGATCGGGATGGAATTTATGCACGGGCATCTTACCAGTGAAGATATTTTCAAGCTTCCTGGCAACAAGTATGTCCTGATGTCTAATCTGTTCTGGTCCTACCGGCCGGAATGCTACGATATGACTTTCCATCTTTGGTATGGCTTGAAAAGTTTGCGCGACCAAAATATGACTGCCGCGCAAATCAAAGGATATTTGCAAAGCTGGTTTGAGGCGTATAAAAAAATCCCCAGCATTGCGCAGGATACGGATTTTGAAAGGAAGTTCGATATGGCGATGGCGGAACGCTGTCTCGGCGCGCTTTTGGTCGACATCCGGAACCAACATTATACTGATGACCGTGAAAAATATGTCGGACATCTGACGAGGATATTCCAAGAATTGTTCGGATACTTCGCGGACAAATTAGAAAAAATGTGAATCAGATAGGACATTGGGCGGATTCGTGTGGTATAATTAAAAGCAAGGCCCTAGTATATTATTGAAACTGGCAGATATCAAGCCGGCTTCGTATCCGCATGAGCAGTCAGGGGAAATTTTCGGCACTTCAAGTATGATTTAATTAACATAAGACAAGCGCGGCTTCAGATGCGCCAGCGGCCATCCGGAATCGCGCGTAAAAAAATATGAAGGAGATGGAAGGGTTAAATGCTATTGGCAGAGGGAATGAAGAGGCGACAGATATGGAGATAGTTATGAATTTGGTCGGGCACATCAATAATCCGTATATGGTGGATGAACAAGGGAATAGCGCGAGAAAAGTGTATATCAAAGAGGCTAAAAATATTTTAGACAAACTTACGAATCCGGAAGCTAAAAAGATGCTTGAGGATGCCATAGAGGAATATTCGCCGGAATCGTCGGTGGATACGGAAAAATAAGAGATTGAAAAACAAAAAACTCCGGTTAACCGGAGTTTTTTATCGAAAATTATTTTTGCATTTTAAGTTTGACGTCTTCTTCGATCAGCGCGTTGATGATGTCATCGAGGCCGCCTTCCAAGATGCCGTGGATATTGCTCCAATTCTGTTTGATGCGGTGGTCGGTGATGCGGTCTTGCGGAAAATTGTAGGTCCGGATTTTTTCACTGCGGTCGCCGGTGCCGATCTGGCTTCTTCTGGCGTCGCCTAATTCCTTGCTTCGGCGGTCTTCCTCAATCTGTTTTAGACGGGAGCGCAAGACTTTCATAGCTTTCTCCTTGTTTTTAATTTGCGATTTCTCGTCTTGGCAGGAAACGATAAGGCCGGTCGGGATGTGGGTCAACCGCACGGCGCTCTTGGTGGTGTTGACGGACTGTCCGCCTGGTCCGGAAGAACAAAAAGTGTCCACGCGGATATTGTTATCATCCAGCTTGAAATCCATTTCTTCGGCTTCCGGTAAAACGGCCACGGTCGAGGTGGAAGTGTGCACCCGGCCGTTCTTTTCGGTTTCCGGAATCCTTTGTACTCGGTGCACGCCGGATTCGAACTTCATCTTGCCATAGGCTCCCAGTCCGTTTATTTCAAAGGTAACTTCTTTATATCCGCCGACACCGGTGACATTGGAGTTGAGCAGAACGATCCGCCAACCGTGCTTTTCGGCGAAACGGGCATACATCCGGAAGAGTTCGGCTGAAAACAAGGCGGATTCGTCTCCACCGGCTCCGGCACGGATTTCCACGATGATATTTTTATTGTCATTCGGATCCTTGGGAATAAGTATCAACTCCAGTTCTTTCTCTAATTTTTCCTTTTCTTCAGCGAGCCGTATGTTTTCGTCCATTGCCATCTGTTTCATCTCAGCATCTTCGTCGGTATTGATGATTTCCGCATTATCTTTCATTGTCGCCGCTATTTTTTCCAAGGTTTCGATTTTGGAGATGGTATCGGAAAGTTCCGCCTGTCTTTTGCCGAGTTGGGCCATTTTAGCCATATCGGAAAACAGCTCAGGCGAATTGAGCTGGGCTGATATTTCGGCATATTCCTTTTTTATTTCTTCGATGAGAGGATTCATATTTACGGGCTTAGCGGGATATTTTACTTTAAAACCTTAGTGTATTATAAGACAGGCGGCTATCAAAGTCAAAAGACCGTATTTTTCCATAATCACGATTTTGTTTGTATCGGTATCGGAATAAAAACAGACAAATCATAGCGACTGTCTGTTTTTTGTCCGGATTATTTTTCTTTCCGCTCAAAAAGATAATAGAGAATCGGGAACACCAGCAGGGTGAGCAACGTGGAGGCGGTGAGACCGAAAACGATCGCCCAGGCCAAACCTTCCCAAACCGGATCGCTGACGATGGTGAGGGAGCCGAGAATGGCGGTGAGGGAGGTGAGGATAATCGGCAGGAGGCGGATGCGTCCGGTTTCGACCAATGCATCTTTCAACGGCAAACCTTTTTTGCGGAGCGGTTCCAAATATTCCAGATAGATGATGGCGTTTTTGACCGCCAGCCCGGATAGGGCGATGACTCCGATCATCGAGGTCGCGTTGAAATAAGTGCCTTTGATGGCTCCTAAGATGGCGAATCCCGGCAAGACTCCGATAAGTGAAAGCGGGATGCTGCCCATAATCAGAAGCGGGATAACTAGCGATTCGGTTTGGGCGGCGACGACGAAATAAATCAAAAACATCACGAGTGCCATCACGATTCCCAGGTCGCGGAACACTTCCAAGGTGAGTTTCCATTCCCCGTCGATTATGACGGAATATTGCTCGCCGGTTCCCGTGTCGGTGTAGGTCACGCCGAAAGGAGTCCAGTCAGCTTTTGTTTCACGGGCGCCGGGCAATTTATAATCCAATAATTTAGGAAAGATATCGAATACCGCGTATACCACGCTCCGGTTTTCCATTTCCGCCGAAATGGAAACGGTTTTTTGCCGTTCATCGGTATAGATTAAGCTGTCGATTTTGGAATTAGTTTCAATCAGGAGTTCGGACAGGGGGATCGGTGTCCCGTTTTGGGATGGCACAGTCAATCGGTTCAAATCCTCGATAAATTGCCGGTCTGTCCCATCCAGGCGGACGATAATCTGTTCCTGGTCGCTCATCCGGCCGAGTGCATTGTTTTGGCGATGATAGGCGCCGGCAGGCATTCCGTGCAGGCCAAGAAAAAGAGCCTGGTTGATGCTGCTGGGAGCGATGCCAAGTTGCTGGGATTTTTCCGTGTTAATGCGATAGGTTTTGTTGGCATTCTGTTCCGGAATGGAAGTATCAAGATCGACAATCCCGTCAATAGTGGAAACGGTTTTCTTTATGTCGCGGGCGATAGCGGTTATTTTTTCAGTATCCTCTCCTTGGATTTTCAGAAAGAGGGTGGCTAGCACCGGTGGTCCTGGCGGATCCTCGACGATTTTTATGTTGGCGTCCGGATGCGACAGGGAAAATTTTTCTGAAATACGCCTGACTTCCGAAGCGATTTCTTCACTGGTCGCGTTCCGGCTTTCCGGATCGGTCAGGTTTATTTTTAGTGTCGCCTGATTTTGCTGGACGCGGAACGAACTTCCTTTGAAGAGCCCGTTGAAATCGACGATTTGTGATTGCCCGACAAAACTTTCCACACTTTCGACGTTGTTCTGCGTCAGGATGGATTTTTCCAATTCCGCGGAAAGCGAGTCGGTTTTTTCTATATCGGTTCCGTTAGGCAAATCGAAATAGAGATAGAATTGCGCTTTGTCGGCCTTGGGCAGCATCCGGAACTTCACGATTTTAAATAGTGGCAATGAGAGGGAGGCGATGATGGCGATGGCTGTTCCGGCTAAAAATATCCGCCTCGCTTTTTGGTTATCAAGCAATAGTTGTATGGTTTTGGCATAAATCGCTTCGATTTTTCCGATAGCGCGGTTAATGACATTCGGCTTTTTTTCCTGCGTTTGTTCTTTGGTGAAGAGATGGGCGAAAAACGGATTAAGGGTGATGGCGAAAAGCAGGGAAGCCGCCAGGGCGACTGGCACAAAAAAAGGAATCGGTCCGATGTATGGCCCCATCATCCCTGAAACGAAGGCCATCGGCACGAAAGCCAGGATCATCGTAAGAGTGGACATAAAAAGAGCCGAACCGACTTCGTCCACGGCGCGCACTACGGTTTCGGTTTTGCTTAGGCCTAATTTCATCCGGAAATAGCGGTTGATATTTTCCACGACCACGATGGCATCATCCACCAAAAGACCGAGTGAGAGGATAAGGGCGAAAAGGGTGATGCGGTTGATCGTTTGCCCGAACAGGTCGCCGACGGCAAAAACCGCTAAAAGGATGAGCGGGATAACCAGCGAAACGATGAGTGCGCTGCGGAATCCCAAGATTAAAAAGAGCACCGCGCCGACGATAGCGATCGATTTGGCCAGTTCGATGGATAGCTTGGTAATTTCTTCATCGGCGGTCGCACCTTCATTATGGAGGATTTGGGTTTCAATTTCCCGCGGGATATAGGAATTTTTACCGGCATCCAATTTGGCGATAATCGCATTGGCAACTGTCGTGGCATTGGTGCCTTTTAATTTGGAGATAGCGATATAGACTACCGGCTTAGCGGAATCGGATCGTTTTTTCTCGCGCAAGCGGACATAATCAGTGATTTCTCCCGATCCGTAATTTACCGTAGCGACATCCGACACGCGGATAATCGAGGAATTTTGCGATCGGATGATGATGTTTTCCAATTCTCGGACATCTTGGATATTGCCGTCGACGGTCAAAACGGAATTGTAGTTTTCGTTTTTGAGCGCGTGCACCCCGTAGGTTCCATTGGCTGATTGGATGGCCTGGGTGACTTCAAGGGGGGAAATTTTTAACGCGGCAAGTTTTCCGGCTTCAAGATTCACATTGAGATTGTTGATGCGTCCGCCTTTGATTTCTATTTTGGATGTTCCGTCAATTTGTTTAAGATTGTCGGAGATGGTGATGGCCGCTTTGCGCAAAGCTTCCTCAGAAAATTTGTCAGAAGTAAGGCCGATGGAAATAATCGGGACATCTTCCGGATCCATCGTTTGGACGACCGGATCGGAAGCGCCGGCAGGTTTCAATTGGGCGTTATCGCGCATTTTCTGGGTAAGGGTTATTTTGGCTTTTTCCAAATCAGAACCGACATAGAATTTGACCATCACTATGCTTTGGCCGCCGGAAAATGATTGGGAGGAAATTTCATCCACCTCGGGAATTTCCTTGATAGTGTCTTCCATCCGGCGGGTGACCAACTCAAAAACTTCCTGGCTGGTGGCGTTGGGAAGATCGGTGGAAATGATAAAGGCCGGGGCGACGATTTCCGGATTGTATTGTTTAGGCATCAAAACAAAACTCACGATGCCCCAGGCGGCAATGATGAGGATAGAGAGGATGCTTAGCTCGCGGTTATTAAGAAAAAGGCGTGTGATTCTGCCTGAGATACCGACGGTATTTTTTTCGTTGTCCATAGGATATTCGATGGCGCATTAATAAATTATCAGATCATTATCATCGATTTCATTCAAACCTTGCGTGATGACTATTTCTCCAGGTTGCAATCCGGAGAGGATTTCCGTCCTGCCTTCCGCAGTCGCGCCGGTGGTGACGTTTTTTTTGCGGGCGATGCTATCTTGGGCGACAAAGATAAAAGAGTCGCCGAATTCATGCAGGATGGAGTTTTCCGGAACAGCCAGCGCCTCTTTGGGATTTTCCAAAGGAAATTTGGCGCAGATATAATCTCCGATCAAAACAGGATTTTCTAGCGGATTTTTCGTGCGCAAACGGACGATACCGTTCGAATCGGCTGAATTTGAAAAAGGATTTTTGGCATAAACGAAGCCGGATGTAATCGCGGAATTCTCCTTAATGAGGTCGATTTTTTGATTGGCGGCGAGGTTGGTGATTATCCGTTGGGGGATGTTAAATTCGATTTCTATCGCGCCGGGAGCGGAAAGGGAATAGATGGGCGTTCCGGCAGCGACAAATGAACCGGTTGTCGTGTGGCGCCGGGTGATCGTGCCGGAAAAAGGGGCGCGGATGATCCGTTTTTGCGCATAACTGTCGGCGACTGATCGCTGGCTTTCAGCGCTGGAAACCTGGATATGGGCGGCGGAAATCTGCAAATCGCGGGCGCGCTTGGCGCTGTTGACCGCTTCCTCGGCCAACTTCACATCTTCTCTGGTGGCATCCCCGTCATCATAGCTAACTTTGCTTTTTTTGAGGGCGGCCTTGGCTTCGTCGACTTTTTGGGCGTAAAGTTTCTTGGTATCATCGTATGTTTTTTGCGAATCACTGGAAACTTGGGCCAATCCGGACGCTTGCGCATCGATAGTCGAGTCGTCTATGATGGCGATTGTTTCTCCGGTGCGGACGGTGTCGCCTTCATTTTTGAAAAGTTTTTGGATTGTGCCGTTTATTTCCGGAACGATTTCAGCCCGTTGGGCGCCGACTGCGAATCCGCAATAGGGGCTTTGGGGTGAAAATTCGACAAGCGTAATCGGGGTCGTCACCACTTTTCTGCCCGGGGTATCGGTGGATGCCGTAATTTTATCCGAGGAATTGCTTATGGCCAGTAAAATGCCGAAAGGAATGGAAACTAGGGCGAAAATAAGCAAATATTTCTTTTTGAGCATAAGATTGTCGATAGGATTATGTATATTAAAGGAAATTATTTGTTCTGTGCGGTGCGGACGATTTTCAGAACTTCCGTCCGTATGGTTTCAAGGTCGCGGCGTGACGATTTGTTTTTGTTCATCAGGCCGAGGTGCTGGTCCATATAGCTTTCCAACATCAGGAGATTGGTGTTTTTGAGCAAACCGATAATGGCCAAATTCTGTTGGATGATGGAGAAGCAGTCCTTTTTTTGCTCCACCATAGGGATTATTTTTTCGAGCGAAGCGAGCGCCTTTTTCAAGGCGATAGTGATACGTTCCTTGTTGTCAGTCAATTTTTGCATAGAGGGTATGTTAATAATTATTTACCTATACCTATGGTACAGGTATGATAATATGGATATCCCGGCGTGTCAAGCGCCTGGCTCTCCGGGATAAGGCGGGGTCCTGTCTGATCCGCCGTATAGCCAGAATGGCGCATTTTTGCTAGGCTTAGATGAGGCGTGATTAATTAAGCATGAACCTATGGCGGAAAATGGTTTAAATCCGGAAATATTGGAAAGCCCCCTGCTGATCCTGAAGTCGGCGGCTGTTTTAGCGGCGCTGAAAAAACACTGGATCAGCAATCATGAAAATCTGACCCAGCCGGAAAAATTTGTGGAGGAATTTTTTAATTATCTTGAAAACGTGGCCGAAGAAAAAATTTCAAACCATGAGATAAACAAACATTATAATAAGAAGCTTAAAGAATATCGGAACGCGCATTTGAAGCTGGAGATGCCGGGGGATATGTTTTTGGAGATAATGGGAGACGAATTTGGCGGAATCGGGACAGTTTTGGATTTCGGTTGCGGCAAGCTGGCATATTTAAAAAATATGGCGGAACAAAACGCGGATATCAAAAGATTCATCGGAGTGGATCCCAAGAGCCAGCCGGTTTTGGAGGGTTTGGATCCGCGGATTGAATTTTCACGGAGCTTGGATGGCATTGCCGATGCCTCGGCAGATTTGGCGGTCATCAAATTGGTTTTGCATCATTTGGATAATGGCCAGGAAGCGCGAAATATTTTTCAGGGACTTAGACGTGTCTTGCGGTCAGGCGGAAAACTGATCGTTTTTGAAGAATCCTTTCCGGCTGGGGATTGCAGCGCGGAGGAAATCCAGAACTATCTTGGCAAATCCAATTTGGAAATGTCCGAGGTGACGCAGGATTTTTTGCGTTTGTCCGAAGAAGAAAAAATCAAATTTCTCTTCCTAAACGATTGGTTGATGAATTTGCAAAACGCCTATATGCCTTGGACGGGACTGTATAAGTCGATGGAGGATTGGGGCGCGTTGATCGAATCGGCGGGTTTTCACAAAGAATCAAACCATTTTTTAGGAGCTATCAAACATAGGAAACGCAAACAAGGGATGACGGTCAAGCTGGCTTTTTTCCGATAGGCAAAACAAAAACCCCTTTGCGGGGTTTTTGTTTTTATTGAAACGATGTCTATTTCTTGTTTTTGGCTACCCTTGGCGATTTTTTGACAACTTTCTTCTTAGTCGCAGCTTTTTCAGCCAGTTTTTTGAAGCGGTCAACTCGGCCAGTCGCGTCAAGATTTTTCTTTTTGCCGGTGTAAAATGGGTGGCAAGCGGCGCAAATTTCAACTTTCATTTCTTCCAGGATTGATCCGGTCTCAACGATGTTGCCGCAAGCGCAGATTATCTTTGCGTCGCTATGATAACCCGGGTGTATCTTTTTTTTCATATGTCTGTAAATTACGAAGCCCGTACGAATTTGCAAGTACGCAAATGCGCTTGTACGGGTTGGAAATTATGTTAATAAAAGGCATTTAAATTACTTAGACAATCTAGCATATCCTGCGGGAATTGACAAGGGGGAGGGGGGCTGATATACTGGCTAGGTATAAAACACATACTTTTTGGGCCTATTCCTGCCTCTCTGCCGGTCGGCAGAGCGGATTAAAGGGCCGAATCGAACCTATTATCCTGATGGATTATGGGGCGAGCAAACGGAAAGTAGCGGTCCCTTCGGGGAAATAATAATTAAGGATTAAAAAAATAATGACAGAGGAACAAAAGACTGCCGTAGCGCAGGAGGTGGCGGTTGAAGCTGGCGCCAAAGAATCAGCTTCAAAAACTGGCAGCGAAGACTATTTCGCTGGTTTTGATTTTGCCAATTTGGCAGTCGATATGAATATGATGCTCAAAGCTGGCGTCCATTTCGGCCATCAAAAATCAAGAAGAAATCCGAAAATGGACGAATACATCTTCGGCACCAGGAACGGCGTGAATATCATCGATTTGCAGAAAACGGTATCCAAATTGGGTGAAGCCGTCAAGTTTATTGAAAAAACCGTTTCCGAGGGACAGGAAATACTTTTTGTCGGGACCAAAAAACAAGTTAAAAAATTAGTGGAGTCAGGCGCTAAACGGTGCGGAGCTCCATATGTCATCGACAGATGGTTAGGCGGAACATTTACGAATTTCAGCGCCATATCCAGCCGGACGAGATTTTTACGCGATGGGGAAGAAAAGACGAAACGGGGCGATTATGATAAATATACCAAGTTCGAACAGATGAAAATAGCCGAGGAATTGGAAAGATTGGAAAGAAGGATGGGCGGAATCAAGAATATGCTGAAGTTACCGGCTGCGATTTTCGTGACCGGCGTCATCGAGGATGATCTGGCAATTAAAGAGGCTATAAAAAGAAACATTCCGATCGTCGCTTTCGTAGATACGAATGTCGATCCAAGTATGATCGATTATCCTATCCCTACGAATGAAGACGCGGTCTCCGCGTTGCGATTGATGATGGCTCACATAGTGAAAGCGGTGTTATCCGGAAAAGAAAAAGCTATGGCGTTGAAAAATTCCGCTGCCGTCGCTGCGGTAAAAACGGAAAGTAAAAATTAACAATAAAAAATGGACGCGGCTGATGGTTGACGGAAGATTAACGGTTTCCGGCCGTTGGAAGCTGGCCACTGAAAAAATATGGCTACATTAGAACAAATAAAGAGCTTGCGGGAAAGGACCGGCGCGGGAATCGTAGAGGTCAAGAAAGCGTTGGAAGAAGCGCAGGGCGACGATCAGAAGGCGATCGAGATTTTGCGCAAGCGCGGCCAAGAAAAGGCTATGAAAAAATCGGACCGGATTGCCGGGGAGGGCGTGATAGTCTCATATGTGCATTCCAATGGCCGGGTCGGTTCGATCGTGAAACTTCTTTGTGAGACAGATTTCGTAGGGCGCAACGAAGAATTCAAGTCTTTGGCCCAGGACATTGCGATGCATATTACGGCGGCCAATCCTAAATATTTGAAGCCGGAAGATGTGCCGGCTGAAGTAGTGGCTAAAGAGAAAGAGATTTGGGCGGCACAGTTGGCTTCCGAGAATAAACCTGAAGATATTATGGACACTATCCTGGCCGGCAAGGAGAAAAAATTCAGGGAAGAAAATTCCCTTTTGACCCAGCCGTTCATAAAAAATCCGGACCAAACTATCGGCGGATTGCTAACTGAAAAAATAAGCAAAATGGGGGAAAACATCCAGGTCGGTGAATTTTCCCGGATTGAATTATAAAATGCGGATAGTTGCAGTGCGCGGATGTTTTATCCGGATGCATTTGCCCCTAAAACCGCGATAATTTGCAAATGAAAGTTCTAGTCAGTTTATATTCCTGGGAGAGTCCTAAATTGTATGCGAGCGATTTCAAATTAGAAAAGGGAGATAAAGTTATCGTGGCGACCGAATATGCCAATGAGATAGGTATCGTAGTTGATGTTGATGTAGCCACGAAGGAAGAACCTAAGGAACGGATATTGCGGATCGCTACCGAAAGGGATCGGGATGTTTTTTCACAGAATGAAAAGCAAAGGCAAGACTGTTTAGAAGCGTGCCGGAGTGAGATAAAGCTGGCTAAATTGGAAATGAAATTGATTGACGCGCGGATCAGCCTGGATGGCAAACAGATCATTTTCGCTTTTACGGCGGATGGACGGATAGATTTCCGGGAATTGGTCAAAAACCTGTCCAGGCAATTCAAACGGTTGATCCGTATGCAGCAGATCGGCTCGCGGGATGAGGCGCGGAAATTAGGCGGATATGGTATTTGCGGACGAGAACTTTGCTGCGTGAGGAATAATGGCAATATGCAAAGCATCACGACGGATATGGCAAGGGTCCAGCAGATCTCCCACCGGGGGACCGATAGGATATCAGGCTTGTGCGGTAGGTTGATGTGTTGCCTGATTTATGAAGCGCAACAATACAAAGAGATGCTGGTGGGTATGCCGGAAGTCCATAGTACGGTGAATACTCCGGAAGGAAAAGGGTTCGTAATCGAAGTGAACGCGATTACGCAAGATATAAAAGTGAAATTGGAAAGCGGGAAATATATATCAGTAAAAAAGGAAGCTATAAAATAAATTATGTTGTATTCCATCATACCTCCGATATTGATAATCCTGAGTCTGGCCGGAATCATAGTATTTTTTATGAAAAAGGCTTCGCAAATCGCGAATTTGGGCGACGAGGAGAATCTGGACAGGGAGCGCGAGGAGTCGTTGGCGAAGGCCGGATTCTTCAAGCGGATTTTCATCCGGTCAAAGAGCGTCGGCTGGAACGATGCCAAGCATCTGTTCTTGGTGGTTTCGGAGAAGATAACCCGGCGGGCTAGAATCATATTCCTGAAATTGGAAAGCAGATCGCGCAATTTGAATGATTCAATCCGCAATACGAAAAACAAGCATAAATTGAGACACGGCGATCCGCGGGATGGCGGAGTGGAAAATATCGAAAAGGATGATATAATAAATAGGGTTAAAAATTACCAGCCGGCCAACAAGAAGGGGCATCTGGCTGATCCGGGGAAGTCCGTTTTCCAAGGCGGATTTGAAACTGACAAGGAGGAACGGATAATCAGGCCGACAGTCAGTGACCGGGTGGTTACGCCGAAAGCCCGGGTTGAGATGAAAGATAGATTGGAAGACCTGTTGATTGAAAGGATCGCGGCCAATCCTAAAGACATTGAGGCGTATGAAAGACTCGGGGAATACTATATGGAAATCGACAGTATGAACGATGCCAAGGAGTGTTTCAAACAGGTTTTGAAATTGGATCCGAAGAATCGCAACGTTAAATACCGGATGCGGAGGTTGGAAACGATGATGCACAAGCGCTGATTTTTTAGAAATTGACAATAGGGATGCCGCTTTAGCTCAACGGTAGAGCAACTGTTTTGTAAACAGTAGGTTTTCGGTTCGAATCCGAAAAGCGGCTCAGTATGGATGTGACGAATATTGAAAATGGGCAGATGGTAGAGCGGTCAATTACAACAGACTGTAAATCTGTCGGCTTCGGCCTACGGGGGTTCGATTCCCTCTCTGCCCACACCGTATGCCTGGGTAGCTCAGTTGGTAGAGCACATCCTTGGTAGGGATGAGGTCACCGGTTCAATTCCGGTCTCAGGCTCACGTTAATCAAAGATATAATTTAGTAAAGTCAAACATTATGGCAAAAAAAGGAAATGATAACCTGGCGAAAATGAAATGCGAGGTTTGCAAGACGACCAATTATTTCACGACCCGCAACAAGAAGACGCTGAAGGAGAAACTGGAGATGAAAAAACATTGTCCGAAATGCAAAGTCCACACGACACACAAAGAGGCGAAATAGCATTGGAAATCCTAATTTCTAATATCTATTTTCTAAACAAATCCAAATAACCAAAGCCCAAATTCTTTAAAAATATTTGGATTTAGGAAATTTGAATTTTGATATTGTTTGGGATTTGGATTTTAGAATTTAGGATTTTAATTTTGCGGGTGTAGTTTAGTGGCAGAACGAGGGTCTCACCTGTCAGTCGCGACTGACAGGTGTCTCCAAAACTTCAATGTATTATGTATATGTTTTAAGTTTAGATTGTATTGGTGGAAAGGAGTTTTATATTGGATATACAAGTGACTTAAAAAGAAGAATGATTGGACATGGAAGTGGTAATACTCGTTCAACTAAAAATAGAAATCCAATATTGATTTATTATGAGGCTTATGATGATAAATATTTAGCGCTCAAGAGAGAAAAAGGTTTAAAAGATAGTGGATCGGTGTATATGTCATTGATGAAGAGATTGGATTTAAAATAAAATATTTGCGGGTGTAGTTTAGTGGCAGAACGAGGGTCTCCAAAACCCTTGGCGGGAGTTCGATTCTCTCCACCCGTGCAGTGAATAATATACGCAAAAAGAGGCTCAAAAGAGCCTTTTTTTGGTTATGATTTTTTGATCTAAAGTCGTTTTTTGTTACTTGGAATAGTGATGTAGTGTGGTATACTTATTTTATAAAACTTATAAGCATGGATATGGAAAAAAAGAGCGAAATTATTGAAATAGAAAGAGAGCGCACACCTAGTGATCATGATCATTTGTATGAATTTGTAAATAAGAATTTCTATTTAATTAGGAACCTTATTTATATTGAGGATTCACTTGAAGAATTGAGTAAGGAACCACACAGTATGCCAAAATATTTTGGTCAAATGGATATTAAAAAAATAAAAGCAAAGCGTGTGAGTTTTGAGGTGGAGAAAATAAAAATATTAGATATTTTAATTGATCAATTGGAAAAAAATAATGGACAGATAGTTATTCCAGATAATGATAGTTTGTTGGATACATTTGAAGAAATTCTTGATGCAAAGAATGGGGTAGATGATGATTACGACGAGGAGGTTGAAGATGGTGAAGATGAATTTGAACAAAATCATGATGATCAAAACATTGATCTGATCGAGGATGATGAGTTTGAAGATGATAATGATTTTGATATTTCAACCATGCTAAGAAGTAGGATAATTGAGAGAGATACTATTGATGAACCTAATAAACATGATGGTATAAAATTAGAAAAAGATCATATGCATAAGTTAAAACAAGCGCGAGATTCTATAAATAAATTAAAAGAAGCAGATAGTATTTTTGATCCGCAAGATGAGTTGTTGAATATTTCGAAACTATCAAATTCAGCAGAGGAAAAGAAAAATAGTATTAAGGGTTATAAGGAAAATTTGCGAAGCCAAATGCTGGGTATTGGAGAAATAAATGCATATCTTGAGCAATATATTTCAGATATCGAGAGGATTGATATTGCGAAATTAAAGATATATTTTCAAGAAGAAGCAAAAAAATGGAAATTAAGTCCATGGCAAATGGAAAGATATGAGATGGTCTTTAATAAATTTGAAGAAAAAATTAATGTAATCAATACACATTGGGAAGCAAACAAACACTTATCTGCAAAAGAACTTTTTGAAAAAATATCAGGTCACTTGATGGTGGGAAAAATTGAAGTTGAAAAATATCCTTTAACTTTAATTTTTTATCTGTATGACAAGACTGATTGCGCGCGCATCTTCTTCGGTAGTAATCAGGAAATAACAGATGAAGAAATAAATAAATCCGACGAGATTTGGGGGCAACACGTCGGAATAGAAACTATTGATGAAGATGGAAATGACATAACAGGAATAATCATAATTAATAAGAATATTTTACGTGAGGATAATGAGATCAGGGAAACGGTTGTACATGAATATAAACATGAAATAAATAATCTAGTGCAAAAAGCATTAGCAGAATGCGAAATACGTCCTGAAGAAATTTCAAATATGATAAATAGAGAGATGCAGATGGATTTCAATAGGGCACTTGATAAGGGAAAAGATGAAATGCTTGCCTACTATAAGAGTGGAAAGGATTCTTTGTTGATCTATCAAGGCTTGATTGAAAAAAACGGAGAATATGATTATTTTAGTAGCGAAGAGGATCTTAAGAATAAGGCAAAATTTTATGAAGGCGAAGATGATTGGAGCCAAATATTAATGCAAGAATTACAAAAATTACAAGAATCCCTCAGAGTTAGATATCATGAGATATTAATGAGGGCAGTTGTTGTTATAAATGAACTTGAATTGCTCGGTTTTGATAATGGAAAAATCGTAGGGCTACTACAGATTGAAAATATTAAAAACTGGACCAATGTCTTGAAAAGAATTGAGGATAGCACGGAGCTTATTGTTAAAAACAAGGATGATATTGATGCGCAGGTTAATTATTATAATAAAAGAAATGAAAGATTGCGCAAGGTGTTACTACGAAATGAAAAAAGTTTCATAATAATCTTGAAAAAATTATTGCCAAATATGATGGGCGGAGTATTGGATCCAACAGACGATGAAATACGGAAATATTTAGAAAACGAAATGGAGTTCAATAAGGTGGCAGCTAATAGATTGCAAAATTTATTAAAAGAACACGCTGCATCAGAGATTTAGAATTAATTAGTCAAATCTGACGCCGCGGCAGAAAGGCTTGGAATATAGATATTTTCTTTTCTCTTTATAAAAACAGTTCTAACATCCTTTACTACCCCGTGCATGAAAAAGCGCATTTTTACCAGATGCGCTTTTTGTTTTGCCAAAAATCGCAGGAATAGAAAAAGGTATCTGACCCCAATATCTCGTTTTATATCTTTGGCCGTCCTTGGCCCAAAACCCACCCTTGCGCGGACGGCAACAAGGAACTTCTATTTATACTAAAAAATAGCAAAAAGTGCCGCAAGCGCTTGACAACTTTTTTATTAGTGCTAAGCTGTAGATACTTTGAAAATTACAAAGCCTAAAAGTTGGATCCCGAAGAAATTCGGGGTTGGGTCTGGCTTATCCGCCAAAGTGGCGGAAAGGTGATCTCTGCGTGAGTGGAGATTCGGCATCCTCCGTAATCATGGGATAATCAATGTCGTTCGCGAAAAGCGAAGTCTGAGTTGATGAGCGGGAAACAGTGCTGGCACATCCGTGGCAGTTTTTTGTTTCTCGGAAAAAAGGTGGCAACACGAGGTTTTTGTATGACTCTTCGTCCTTTTGTCTAATGTTTTTACATTTGGCAAAAAGACGGGGAGTTTTTTGTTTTTAACAAAAACCCGGCTCAACATTGTTGAGTAAAAGTTCTTTGAAAAATTGGAGGTGATGAGCGAATTATAATTTTCCAGAAATGCAAAGAGGAGGCTGACATCTTGTGGGGAAATTGCAAATATTTTTTGCAAAAACATGGTAAGAAAGTCGTTAACCTGTCATGAAAAACCAAAAAGGAGAATGAAATGAAAAAGTTAAATCTAAAGAATGGTCCAACGCTTAAGGATGTACTCTATGCTTTTAACAATTCTCACCGCTCAAATGGTACTGTCACTTTTGTTGCTGAAAATGGAGAAACCTATGTGGCAGTAATAACAATGGTGGAAAAGCAAAGTGAAAAAATTAATCTAGGAAAGGAAGTCGAAGGGATATGGATAGGAGGTGGAATATATTGCGAGACTTCTGGACTTGGAAAAGTTGGAAGAAGAGCTGAAAAAAAGATACAGGGCGACATACATATCGTACCAATAAGCAATGGCCTCAATAGTTTTTTTGGACTATATTCACCAGAGAAAAAATGCGGAAGCATTATAATTCGTTCATAGGGGGGGTAGCATATGCCGTTTCGCGAAATTTCCAAAAACGAGCAAAGCCTTACAGGAATTGGTATTGATATCACTGAGGTGTGTAACCGCAGATGCCCAACTTGTTTTGCTACTCATTCACCGCGTCAGATGAGCTATGCTATATTCACAAGGATTGTGGATGAGGCGGTTAGGCTTAAGTTTACCGAGTTCTACATTCTTGGCGGAGAACCGACTTTGCATCCTGAGCTATTTGAATTTCTCGAGTATGTTAATGGGAAATTCAATCCGGTTATTTTGGTGAGCAATATGGACAAGTTGAGTGATGTCGAATTCTGCCGCAAAATTTATGAAGCAGGTGTTATAATTGCAGGGCAGCGGCATACGCTCAATAATGACGCTAAGGCTGAAAAGCTCGAATCATTACTCACTGGAGGTAGTCATCTATTAACTTCGTATCAGGCATGGAAGAATGTGGAAATGATGTTTCCATCGGAAAGAGTTTGCGTGCAATGCTGTATTACTCGGCCAGTAGTGGAATCTGGCGACATCTTTGAGATTTTTCGTTGGTGTCGTCAGAAGGGATACGAGCCAGTGATGGAATTTACTAAGGAAGGTTCAGGATTTAAAAGATCCTGTAGCCTGGACATCACGGCTGGAGAGATGTTGTCGGTTTTGCAGAAATTACGTGAAATTGATGAGGAGGAATTTCAGCGGAAAGGCGCAGATATTTTAAGCCCTCAGGCTTATGGCAAAACTTGTCACATGCTGGAAACATCAGTTCATTTCAAAGTTGATGGCACATCTATTCCATGCGTTGGGCATCAGGACATTAGTTATGGACACATTGAGGGTGGACTCGACTCAATATTACAGCATCCCTTGCGGCAGATCATAAAAAATCCACATGAGTGGATATATGGATATTGCCGGGATGAGTGTAAGCACTTCGATGATTGCACGGGCGGTTGTCGTGGTTCTGCTTTTGATATGACAGGCTGTCCGCGGGCAAGCTTCTATTATTGCCCACATATCCCACGAGAACGCCTCTCGCTGTCTGACATGGTTCCTTCAACATGTGAAGGATGCATTTTACAAAATCATCCTGCCTGTAATCCGACGAAAGCGAGGGGAATATAAAATTATATTTCTCTCAAAAAGAGCAGGGTAACTAAAAATTACCCTGCTCCCAATCTTATTAATAATTTTTTTGATATATTTTATGAAAAATTTAAACACCCAGATTAAACAACTAAAAAAGATACTAAATATAGATGAAGAAATTTTAAGCGTAACTTTTGTTGATGCTGATTTTTTAGGATCTGGAAATATCCATCGCGATACCGCCTGCACCGCTATAGCGCGAGCATTTAAAAATAAAGAGGCAGTTGTGGTATCTGCGAAAAATCAACTTTGTCCAGGAGCGGATTATTTTTTAAAACTTAAAAAAATAAAAACGAAGGAAGCGATTGATGCGTATGTTGAAGGCGAGAAGGTATTTGAAAACAAAAATGTGTGCCAAACATTTTTAAGGGCACTGCCAAAATATCCAATCAAGTTGATGAAAAAGGATATTGTAATCAATTCATCTATCAATGTAAAAACACAGCTTGCGATTTTATTGATTAATCCAGCACAAGCCAATAGAATAATTGGATTGCTTAATTTTGATAGGTATAATAAAGTTGATTTTTTGCCAAATCAGCCAACATGCATTTCCTTATTTGCGCCGCTGGTTAGTGGCGCGCCGCACATCAATTTTATGGATTATTACGATCGCTATTATCAAGGGAAAATTAATAAAAAGTATCTATGGCCAGAAGATAAAATGATTATTTCCTTAAGATTCAGTGATTTCAAAAAAATATTAAAAAATTTAGAAAAGAGTCCTCATGGAAACTATATTCCAAGATTATATCCACAAAAAGCGGATGCTCTTTAGGGTCATAACATTTTGCCAAATTGCTATCGGGAGTTATATTTGTTCAAGCGTGTGCGCACGGGTTTGAGTGGGGCAAACACGCTTACCTTTTATTTATAATTCCGTAGCTCCGCTTTCCGCCGTTCCGAATTCTCGGAACTCCAAAACAGAAAATTTTCTTTTCCTTTTTCAAAAAAAATTTAGGCGCGCGACATCAAAAAAATGTAGAGAAAATTTTTCTGTCTTGGGACTGAAATTTCTTCAAAATTTCAGGGCGGAAAGCGGAACGGAGGCCAAACCGAAAACCTTCTTCAAAAGTTTTCTTGAAAAAAGTTCGAGCTTTGTGGTAAATTTGTGCCATCTTTCGCCGAGGCTTCAGAATGGCCGCGGCGCAGTTACAAAAAATGTATTATTATACCTATATTTTGTATAGCTCAAAATCGAGAAATTTTTATTATGGCTATACAGAAAATTTAAAAGAAAGATTAAAACTTCACCAAGCTGGAAAAGTTACTTCAACAATATTCTCCCTTGTCCTATCCATGGCTTCGTGCTGATAAGAATAGAACTAAATTTAGGCTTTAAATAGCTTCTTTTTGGTTCTAACTTTTTGTGGTAGTATAACATAAGCTCAAGAGCAATGAAATTATTACTAAAAATATGACAAATTTTGAAAGAGTAAATGAATTGGAAATAAATGGGGGAAATCTGCCTGGGTTCTTGGATAATGAAACTTTGAGAAAATGGAAAATAATAGGAGAGAAGGAAACCTTAAAAGATGCATTTGCTCGGGTAGCAAAAAGTATTGCCTCGCTAGAGGATGACTATGATGGTGATATTGCTGGATTTGAAGCAAATATTATGGATCAATTGCTATCAAAAAAAATAATACCCAGCACCCCGATCTTGATGAATGCTGGACGATTTAAAAATGTGACACTTTCAGCTTGTATCGTGCCACTCATAGAATTTAAGGATGATTGGTCAAAAATAAAAACCAAGGTCGACGAATTGCACCTTCAGGGTATGGGCACAGGTTTTAATTTTGACGAAACTGACAATCCCATCTATATGATTAAATTTTTAAACCAAGTGGGCATCGATGGCCAGAAAGATGAAAGGCAACTTAGACCAGTTGGTAATATTGGCACAATGTCTTTAGGCAATCCTAAAATTATCGAATTCATTAATTTAAAAGACGATGCGGAAATTAGAAATGAAGACTGGGTGTTTAATTTATCAGTAAGTATTAATAACGAACAGATTGATAAAATATTGAATAAGGATGATATCACGTTGGCTGATGGCAGAAAAATATCTGCAGATGAAATATTGGATAATCTTGCTAAGGCAATGTGGTTGTCTGGAGATCCAGGGCTGGTTTTTATGGATAGGGTTAAGGCTGATAATACCGTGCCTAGCGCCGGAGAATCAATCTCGATGGCGCCGTGTGGTGAAATTGGTCTAGCACGTGGAGAATCTTGTCAATTTTCATATATAAATTTGGGAAAATTTGTTAATAATGGCGAAGTTAATTACAAGGAGCTAGGAGATACGATTAATTTCTCGATTCATTTTCTCGATAATGTGGTTGATTATAATATAAAGAACAGTAGCAACGCAGAAAGTGTGTCCATGATGCGCAATAAGCGCAAAATTGGGCTGGGTATCTGTGGGTTTGATGATTTATTGAAAAACTTGTCTTTGAGGTATGGTTCAGAAGAATCGATCGAATTAGCCGGCGAATTATTAAGTTTTATTAATTATCATTCAAAAAGATCGTCAGTAGAACTAGCAAAACAACGGGGTGCTTTTAAAATGTTTAATGAATCTCAATTTGTTGGCGAGAATAATCATCTAATGAATAGGATTGCATCCGAACAAACAAAAACCGTGAGCAAAAACGAATGGGCTGACTTGATTAAAGAAATTAAAGAAAATGGCATACGTCATTGCGCAACGATTTCTCTGCCGCCGACTGGCAGGTCAAGTCAAATTATTGGAGCCTCCCAGTCCATAGAACCAAATTTTAAAGATTTTTTGAAGGTTACTAGTCATGAGCAAATCAGCGTGATTGCGGAAATTCAAAAATTTGTTGATGAATCAATATCGAAGACTATAAATGTAAAAAATGAAACAACCATTGATGAGATAAAACAGATGCTTCTTGATTCAATGAGTCAAAGGCTAAAAGGAATAACTATCTATCGAGATGGGTCAAGATCTAATCAGCCGGAAAAAATGTGATAGTTAATATTTTATAATAAAAAGTTATGAAAAAATATAATTTCCAATTTTGTCCCAAGATTGTGGTTTTTTCAAATGATTTAAAGAGTGTCTTATTGTGTAGACGAAAAGACGAAAAGGATCATAATGGCATTTTTTCATTCATTGGGGGAAAAATGGAAACAACAGACGAGTCAATCGTAGCGGGATTGGCCAGAGAAAAAGATGAAGAGGTTGGTAAGGACTTCAGGATTGATCTATATGCCAAATATTCAGCCAATTTATTTTTTATAAAAAAGGATGGCTCGAAAATGATTTTGCCTCATTATTACGCAATCCACAAGAGCGGAGAAATAAAATTGAATGAAGAATATTCAGAATTTAGATGGGTCATGAATAATGAATTGAAAAACTTTGAACCTAAAATCAGTAATATTCCTGAATCAGTGGGCGATATGCGGCTTTTGATGGGATTGCGGGATAAGAATAATTTTGTAGAAATTTAATAAAAATGAACCGCTCTTTTTTTTGAGCGGCTCTTGTTTAAGCAATTTTTATTATTTCGAATTTTTTCTTCTTTCCTCCCACGACGCCTTCTCTTATATCTCCAGCCATGCCTCCTGTAAGAATACGAGCTACGGGGGAATTGTAAGAGATGCAATTTTCCTGATCAACGAAGACTATGAAACTGCTTATTTTTCGGCAATTTTCTTTGTTTGACCCAACCTCCTTGTAGGTTACGGTATTGCCGAGACTAACCTTTTCAACGCGGGTACTTGGAATCGGTATGATTTTGGATTCGTTTCGGATTGTAATTAAATCCCTGAGCTTTGTTGACCACATATGTTGTTGGCGAATCCCATCTTCATGGGCAAAATTATCATGAAATGTTTCGGCTCCCTCCTGACAACTCGCGCCCATTTCTTTGCCGATCTCCTTGATTCTGTCGCACAAAACGACAATTTCATTGCAAAGCGCATCATAGTCTTCCTTGAGAAAATACTTCATAGGCACCTCCTTTTGGGTTTTTGATGGATTTTTTTAAGAACGATTTAGTATATTAGCCAATTATTTACATATTGTCAATACTTGACATGTGTTTAATAATCTGCCATAGTAAGTAGATGTACATTAAAATATTATTTCAATAATAAAAAGGAGGTGGCGTTATGCTGCTTGTGTTGGAAGGTATTGATGCATCAGGCAAGAGTACCTTGACTGCAAAGTTAGAAAAAAGCGGCTATCAAATTTATGCCACTCCACCAAGGGAATTTAGAGAAACGAGAAAAAAGATTGACAAATTTTCATCTCCTGGGGAACAGTATGATTTTTACACTCGGGGTGTGAAAAAGGCCTCTGATGATTTACGTTTCCTTTTACGTAGACACAAGCATGTCATTGTTGATCGCTATTGGATTACGACATTGGTCTATCATGCCTTGAAAAATGTCAAAGTTGACCCTTGTGATTTCGATCAAATTTTGAAGCCTGACTTCACGTTGTTGCTGACAGTGAGTTATGAGGAGCAGCAAAGGAGACTAAAAGAAAGAGGCATGTCAATTAATGACGAAGAGATGCATGGTCGTTATCATGAACTTCTTGATACTTACAAACTGTTTTTTTATCAGTTAAAGGAAAATCATGAAATTATTGACACGACCAATATTGAGCCGAGTCTCTTGTTAAAGAAAGTCTCAAAGCTATTGTAGTGAGTGTGGGAGTTATCGATTTTTGATAGCTCCTTCTTTTTTTAAATTAAATCTAGTGCTTTCAGCCCTGGGATATAAACATACCCCTTTTTCTGCATAAAATAGTTCTAACATCCCTGACTACCCCGTGCAAATCAGAATAGAACTGAAATTGAGGTTTGCAAAAGTCTCTTTTAGATCCTGATATTTTATTTTGAAATAAATAGGGCTTGAAATGTGTTATGATATTAATATAAATTAATTAATATCAAATTTATGAATTCATACAATTGGTATTTGCAGCTTGTTAAACCATTTTGGGCTCCTCCATCTTTTTTGTTTGGTCCAGTTTGGACTTTTTTGTATGTTCTCATTGCAGTATCTTTTGGAAAAGTTTTCTGGCTGGCTTGGAAAAAGGAAATAGCATTCTTGGTTGCCTTGCCGTTTTTTTTAAATCTTGTTTTTAATTTGGCCTTCACTCCCTTGCAGTTCGGACTAAAAAGTAACTTTCTTGCGGCAGTCGATATTTTGCTGGTGCTTTCAACCCTTGTCTGGGCAATGGTTGCAATTTATCTCCATGTCCGATGGATTGCCTATATCCAAATTCCATATCTGCTCTGGGTTTCTTTTGCAACAGTGTTGCAGTTGACAATTACATATTTAAATAGATAGGAGTATTTTAAACGGAGGGTTTTAGGGTTGAATTGCTGCTGGACAGGTGAATCCACTACTTAGCGAGGACGGTCCTCGACCGGCAAAATAATCCAGATTATCAAGAAGCAACAGGAACTTCTCGAACAAAACCAGTTTCTCATGCAAAAACTTGTTGGAAAATAATGCAGTCTAACTGCCTTATCCAACGCCGGTTGTCGTGTCTGTATGAACGGCAGCTTTTTTATTTCATCAAGGCCATCGCCCGTTCTAATCTAATCCCAACCGTATCCCAATTTTCCAGCGTATTCTCTCGAAACCTACATATATAGTCCAGGCTCTAAAACCTAAAAAGGCTCCTGACCTCAATAGCTCTAGCCGACATCGCAAACATTGACAAATAGCATACAAAATGATATTGTTTGTCGTTAGGGTTCGGCCTTTAAAAACTGAATACGAAAGGAGGTGAGAAAAAGGTGGAAAAATCCATAAAGGCTATTGTTGAGAAGATTTTCACAGCGGGGCCGCATGGGCCGTATGCTATTGCGACCGCGCAAGGATTCACTGGTTCCATTACGTTTTCTTTGGAGCCTAATGTGTGGCAGGAACAGGAATGCCCGGAGTCTGGAGAAGTAGTTTTTCTTTGTGAACTTCGGGAAAAGAGACAAGGATGGAGAGCAAAGAAAGGACGGTATTGGATACCGTCTGACGAGCAAACAGCAATGGAGGAAGATATGTTGAAAAAACTCGAAGTGTTTATCGAAGGACTGAAAAATAAATGGTTTCCGACAGGAGACGATAAGATGTGGAAGCAGTGGGTTGACTACAAGCGCAGGGGGACGAGAGATCTGCGCGATCTTCTGAGATCCGATGTGAACGACAGCTTCAAAAGAAGATCATTGTTTCTGCTTATCGTTCCGTCGGCTGACCACAATCCGATCTACTGGAAGGAAGATGTAGGGAAGTTCTATCACAGCCCTGATTTTTTTAAGGGACTTTCGCAGGACTTGCTCAACTATGTGGCAGAGCTCATAACTGAGTTTACTACTATACTGACGCCCTTGCACTGCGACCGACCCAAAAATGTTTCGGCTGGAGGCGGAGGCGTTACGATGTTTATGTCCATTCCGGACAAATACCATAATGCCCTGCGCTTCTATAACGATTCAATTTTGGCATTGATTTCTCTGATGCCGCCAGAACAGGGCGAGAAATTGTTCCCATTGTTTTCATTACGGGATATCTCGACCTACTGGAATATGGATTACGCTTCCGGTTATACCCCCCTTACTAATCTTATGTATTCGGATGTCGGTGAGAAATGGAAACGGCTTGCGGATGCAAGAATGCGCAAGATAGTCGATGATGAAGTCGATGGCAAGACGCAACCTCGGGAAGAATGGGAAGGAGCTTTGCAATGGTATGCGGATATGATTCAGGCGCAAACTTACGGCGAAGAGATAACCTACTCGCGTATATTGTTTGCGGATCAGATGAAATATCTCGTGAAAGATCGCCATTTCGGCCAGCACTTGATAGATCACTGGCGACTTCTCCGGATTTTCCAGCTTCTTTCGGGGGATGGACACAAGGATCTTCGGCATCAAATCTCGAGATTCGTGGTTCTGAAGGACAATACCGAACATCAGAAGTTCTGGATTTACGACGAAGAGAGTCACATGACGGCGAACCGGATATTGGACGAGTTCGGGAAATCAGATCCTGAGCTGGTCGAACGCCTGAATGTTCTGATTAAGGAAGGAAAAGAACATATAGCGGAGAGAACTGTAAATCAGTCCAAAGAGAAAAATACGGAGGAGGAAATTCTCTTAAAAATGAAGTAAAGTTTCAAACGGAAGTCTTCGGTGGCATTGCTATCGGAGGCTTCTTTTTATTTCATCAAAGCCATCGCTCACTCCAATCTAATCCCAATCACATCCCAATTTTCCAATATATTCTCTCGAAGCACGTACCCAAGCCCGTGCATACGAAAAAACAATCCCAAATCTCCGGGATTGTTTTTTTAGTCCATATTTTTTTACTTAGCGCACGGCCCGCACGATCGCAATCAGCGCTATTGCTCCGAGGAGAGCCACTAGGAAGCTATATAGATTGAAGCCGGTAATTCCTGTTTCGCCAAAAAAGCTCATTATCCATCCGCCCAACACCGCGCCCACGATACCGACGATGATGTCTTGCGCTATTCCTCCGCCAGAACCCATGACCATTGAGGCTGCCCAGCCGACTAAGGCTCCGAAGATGACCCAGATTAGAATACTCATATTTTTTTATAAATTAATTTTTTTAATTAGCTTCTGTCTTGCCTGTCTAATTCTTTGGCGGCTTCCGGCGTGGAAACGGTTTTGCCCATCAGAAATAATTTTATGATAGCAAGGGCTGCTAGCCAGTAGACAAGCATTGTCAAAAGGGTTGTCCATTCAAAGATACTGCCGGAAACTTTCGTTATACGAAAGACGCTGAGGAACGGGGCGGTGAAGATATAGGTCACGCCATAGACGAAGCTGGTAAATCCGGCTTCCGCGTTGGCGCCTAATAATTTCAGAACGAAGCGGAAGGCGAGAAAAATTTCCAGAATGCCTAGAAGATACCAAACGATTTGGGTACCCCGATAGAGGGGTTTTGTGCTGGGGGATGTGTAAGAGTCCATACGATTGTAATTAATTTTTATTTGAGGCGGGACCTTTCTAGGGCATCATTTAAATATTAAAACAAAACTAAATGTCAGATTTCTTGAGGATGGTTTCTTTTGGCAAATATCTAATCAAGGCCAGCTCTACCATAGCGGTCAGGCTTCTTCCCTCAACGATTGCCTGCGCTTTGACATGTTTCAGTAGTACCGGATTGAGAAAGAGGGTTACTCGTTTTTTTTCATTTTTTGTCATACTACATATTTATCAAGTAATTGCAGATACCGATAGTACACTTGCCGGAAGATTATATTTCTATAAGATATACCTATTTTGGAAAAACCGCCATATGTATGTGGGCATTACCCGATGCTATTGACAAAACATTCCGGATGTGAGACTATATATGGTCGGCTAGCGAAGCAGATAAACCTTCTTTTACAATATAATACAATACAATAGAGGTGTGAAGCATGACTAAAGACGTATCGTCGGGTTGTTGCATGGAGTTGGAAGAATTAAAAAGTTTTCTGGATAGTGCCCATGATTTGTTTCAAGGCGTAGATGCAGAAGGTAAACTGATTTATGTTAACAAGGCTTGGCTTGACAGCCTTGGATATGATAAAGAGGAAGTTATTGGAAAAAATATTTTCATGTTTATCGCTCCTGATTCATTGGGGCATTGTTTGAAAAAATTCGAATATTTGATGAAAGGCGGGAAACTTGTTAACTTGGAGGTGACTTTCCTGACGAAATCCGGAGGAAGGATTATCACTGAGGGGAATGTGGTCCTGATACATAGGGCGGATGGATCATTTTTTACCCGCGGAATCTTCCGCGATATAACTGGGCGGCGGGAGATGGAAAGAAGTATTTTTCATCTGGCCACCCATGATGCGCTGACGGATTTGTTAAATCGTCACGCATTCCTAGACAGTTTGGCTAAGGATCTGGAATACGCCAAGCGGCATGCGCAAAAAATAGCCATCGTTTATTTCGATCTGGACAAGTTTAAACAGGTCAATGACGGTTTCGGCCATGCTGCCGGGGATGCTGTCCTGGTGGCGGTGGCAAATAGGCTGATGGCTTGCATGCGGGGCAGCGATTATGCCGTCCGTTTCGGTGGAGATGAGTTCGGGCTGGCGATAAAATCTATCGGCATCCAGGAAGTGTCCAAAGTAATTAATAGGCTGACCGAAGCCGTTACGGAACCGATAATTTTCAATGGTCACGCGCTGGCCGTGGGCATGAGTGTCGGTCTGGCCATTTATCCGGATGATGCGGTGCAACCCGATGAATTATTAAGGTTAGCCGATAACCGGATGTATGAGGATAAGGCACGGCAAAAATGAGCGTGCACTCAGGGGGGGGTGTAATTTTTTTTACAACCCCTCTTTTTTTATTTTCTTCCTGCGACTTGGCGGGGCGGATGTGTTTTAACCGGAAGAGCAGCAAGAGAAAAGAAGGCTTTGGCGTATTCCCAGAGGCTGAACCTTTGTGATTTCTTTGTTCAGGGGTATGATAAAGATGATGATAAGGATGCGCGGGATAAAAAAGCTAAATTTATTTATGGAACTGATGACGTTTGAAAATCGAATCGTCCAAAATGAAGATTGGTCTGGCAAGAAGCCGGATTTTTTGGAAATTTCCAATTGCAAATTTTCCAATTGCGATTTTTCCGACGCCAAGTTTGTCGGGACTAAATTCATAGATTGCCGGTTTTTGACGTGCAACTTTTCCAATACGGAACTGTTGAACTGCAGTTTTCAAAATGTCGTTTTTGAGGAATGCAAAATGGTCGGCGTCGTGTTCAGTCTGATCAATAAGTTCCTTCTAGCATGGGAATTCAAAGGTTGCACGTTGGCGCTTTGCAATTTCAGCAATTTGGACATTAAAAAATCTAAATTTTCAGATTGCTTGATCCGGGATACGGATTTCGTGGATGTCGATCTGAGCGGGTCTGATTTTTCAAATTGTGATTTGCGGGAAAGTAAATTTCAAAATGCCAATTTAAGCCATACTGATTTTTCCGGCGCTCGCAATTATCGCATCAATCCGCTTAATAATAAAATTTCAAAAGCTAAATTTTCTGCCGATGGAGCCATTTCGCTTTTAGGGGCTTTCGATATTACGATAACGTGACTCCAATGGCGGTTTCCCCCGCTTCGCTTTCTGGGTTTTTTTGTGATAAAATCGGAATATGGGAATTGAAATGAATTTGCCGGACTATCGGGGCGGGAGTATCGTCAATTTGATGGGCTCTATTAAAAAAGCTTTTGGAGGGAGTTCGCTATATGGACCTCTTGAGGGCTTCGATGTCTCCAGCCTTGCGAAAAAAAACATAGTGATGGTCGTTATTGACGGATTAGGCTATGAATACTTGGTCAAATATGGCCAGGATAGTTTTTTGCATAAAAATCTGAAGGGCAAGATGACCTCGGTTTTTCCGGCGACAACCGCCGCGGCGATAACGAGCTTTTTGTCCGGCGTCGCTCCGCAACAGCACGCCTTAACAGGCTGGTTTATGTATTTGAAAGAAATCGGGATACTTTCGGTGGTCATAAGATTCGCCTCCAGGGCGGGCAGGATTAATTTATGCAAAAGCAGGATGAGTTTCGGCGATATCTACGGGCAGGAAAGTTTTTTTGAAAAATTGGACGCGGCCTCTTTTTTGGTCAAGCGCAAAGATTATATCGGCAAGGCATATTCTCTTGCGACTTCCCGGGGAGCGGAAAGATTGGGCTATGTGACTTTGAACGGATTTTTCCGGCAGATACGCAGGGCGTTGGACGGCAATCGGGGCAGGAAATACGTATTTGCGTATTGGGACAAATTCGATAGCGTATGTCACAAAAAAGGAACGGATAGCCGGGAGGCGGAAAGACATTTCAGGGAATTGGATAAAAAAATCGCGTCATTAGCCAAATCATTGAAAAACAAAGACACAGTGATTATCGTTACGGCCGATCATGGCTTGATCGATACGAGAGAAAGTGATAGGATCATCGAATTGAAAGATCACCCGGAATTCGTCGCGACATTGTCGATGCCGTTGGCGGGAGAATTGCGGGCCGCCTATTGCTATGTGAAGCCGGATAGGATCGGACAATTCGAGGACTATGTCAAAAGAAATTTCAGCCAGTATTGCGATATGCATAAAAGCGCGGATTTAATCGAAAAGAATTATTTCGGTCTCTATGAACCGGATAAGAGGCTAAAAGACCGGATCGGTGACTACACCCTCATAATGAAAGAAAATTATATTATAAAAGATTCGGTTTTAGGGGAAGAGTATAAAATTTTTATCGGCAACCATGGCGGGACCAGCAAGGAGGAAATGTTTGTGCCGCTGATCGTCATCGGATGATACATACTGGCCGTGTGTCATGCCGGTGTATAATAATTTATCCGCTCCAATAAAAAAATACGCTCATTCCGAGCGTATTTTTTTATTTCGCGTTATTTATCAGTTAATGAAAGTCAGCGCAGTCCCAGTTTTGTCAGCGCGACCGGTCCGGCCGATGCGATGGATGTAATCTTCATAACTGGCTGGCAAATCGAAATTGATGACGTGGCTGACGTTCGGGATATCTAATCCGCGGGCGGCGACATCGGTGGCTACCAAAATATCTATGCGGCCGTTTTTGAATTGCTGCAAAGAGTGTTGGCGCTGGTAATGAGATTTGTCGCCATGGATCGATTCCGCTTTGAAACCCAATTTAGAGAGAGCTTGGGAAAGTTTTTCCGCTCCGCGCTTGGTGCGGGTAAAGATCAGGATTTTTTGGAAATGCGATTGGATAAGCAGTTTGCGCAAGACTTCGACTTTATCTTCATCTTTGCCGACGCGCACGATATCTTGGTCTACTTGGGCGGAAGTTTCACGTGATTTGATAGAGACTCGTACCGGGTCGGTTAAAAATTGTTGCACTAAGGCTTCGATTTCCGGCGCCAGGGTGGCGGAGAATAATAGCGTATGGCGCGGGCTGGACAGAAGCGACATTAACAATTTGACATCGTTAATGAAACCCATATCCAACATCCGGTCAGCTTCATCAAGTACGACATTGGTGAAAGTTTCCAGTTTCAAATCTTTGCGGTTAATGAGGTCCTTGAGCCGTCCGGGCGTACCGATGACGACATTGTGGCGTGAACGCAGTCTTTGGATTTGCGGGCGGATATTGGCACCGCCGACCGCTACGACCGCTTGGATGCGGAGTCCTTCGGTGAAAGCCATAAATTCCTCCTGGATTTGAATGGCTAGCTCGCGAGTTGGCACAACGACCAAAAGTTTTTGTTTCGGGTCTTGCATAATTTTGTTAATCATAGGCAATAGGAATGCGCCAGTTTTGCCAGTGCCGGTATTGGCCAGTCCGATCACATCCTTACCTTTCAATATATGGGGGATGGTTTTGGCTTGGATATCAGTCGGATGTTCATAGCCACGCTTGGCAATGGCACGTTTCAACATATCATTGAGTGCCAGATCGGCAAATAAGGATTTCACGACATGGGCTGTCGCTTCTTGTTGTTCCGGCACGGCTTTGTTGATAAACATTTTCGGGTCGATATAAACGCCGGCAAATCCACCCTTGCGGTTTCCGCCGGAATTTTTACGGTTATTGGCGGGTTTTGCGCCTCTGAATCTTGAATTTTGAGCAGGCCGGCCTGTCGGGGCGGAACTGCGCCTCGGGTTTCTGTTGTACATTGAATTGAAACATAAAAATTAAAAATTTTATGTCTCAACTCGACTAGAAGAAGCTATCCGTGAAGTATTAACATAAAAAGCCAGTATAGCAGTATCCATAAGGTTTGTCAATGGGCCGAGCCGGATGCTATAATATAAGGAACAAAGTACCGGAACACATAAATCCTAAATAAAAAATATGGCAATGGAAATCGAAGCCCAACCGGAAGCGGTCCGACCACGGACTGAAAGGATATTCTTCCTGGTTTTTATCCTATTGATCGTCGGTTCGATCGGCGTGACCTATTGGAAAATAATGGTCAAACGCGATTATGTGATCGTGGCGCAGGCCGATTGCGATCCATATGAGGAAAAATGTTTCGTGCATATTTGCGATCCGGATCCGGCCGCGGACGGGGAGTGGTGCATGGGCGATCCGGAAGAAGACACTTGGTTCACCAAAAATATCAGCCGGATGGCCTATAATATTCCAGATTGCGACCCGAACGGTGAAGACTGTACAGCCTTGGTTTGCGGGGAAGGCGAGGATAATTGTTCCTATGAATTGTGCGATGAGACGAATGTTCCGGAAGGCGATACTTGCAATGATCCAGTCCAATATGCCATAGACAATCCGGCGGAGGAAGAAGACTCCGAATGCGATCCGGAGGTTGATGATTGCGCGGCCAGTGAAGATGTCGAATGCGATCCGGAGGTTGAGGGGGATTGCGATGTCGAAGAGGAGGTGGAATGTGATCCGGAATCGGAAGATTGTGCGGTTGAAAGTGCTGATTGCGATCCAGCCACGGAAAATTGCGCTGCGGATGAGAGCGCTGCGGCCGGCAAAAATCTTTCCATTTCGGACGGTGCAAGTACTGATGTTTCCTGCCAGAGTGATGCGGGTGGCGTATGTCCGCTAGGAAAAAATTAAATCGGCGAATATTTTATGAAACCGCTGTATATTCTGAAAATCGGGGGAAGTGTGGCGACCCACAAAGATAAGGAGGGTGTTTCGGTGCGGACGGACTTGCTTGGGAAAATCGCCCGTGCCATAAAAAAAGCGCAAGTTAAGAAAAAATTCGATCTCATCCTGATCCATGGTGCCGGAGCGGCTGGGCATCAATTAGCTAGTAGATACGGATTGGAAGGCGGGTCGTTTGGAAATGATGGGAAATTCAACGGTTCCTTGCTGTGTGACTTAGAAATTCAAAAGCTGGATAACGTGATATTTGGAATTTTCGTCGCTTGTGGATTGAAGGTTTTCCCCATCCACACCTCTTCGGTGATAGTTCAGAAAAACAAGGAAATATCGTATTTCGATACGCGGATGGTCGAAGAATCCCTCAAACGCGGCTGTCCGCCGATGTTGTATGGTGAGATGGTTTTCGATCAGGCTTTGGATATGTCGCCCTGTTCCGGCGACGCGATCGCCTCTTTTCTAGCCAGGAAGATGAAAGCGGAAAGGATATTTTTCGCCTCCGATATCGACGGGATTTTCGACAAGGATCCACACCGGCATGATGACGCGAAATTGGTAGAAAATATAGGATTAAAAGAAATCTTAAATAGCGACAAGATAAAAATTTCCGGCTCGCACAGCGTGGATGTCACGGGCGGCCTTGGGGGGAAAATAAAGAGCCTTGGTTTGAAGCATGGGAGCTGTTTGAAAGCCGTGGAAATCTTCAATGGTTTGGACGGGAAAAATTTTGAAAATGTCCTCCTGGGAAAAAAGTTCCCCCATACGGTGATAAGCATAAAATAAGGGCGATCCATATATGGATCGCCCTGACGGGTGTTGATTGGTCGGTGTCTTATTTTTTTCTTGAGAAAAAATCCTCAAGAATGGGTTTGACTTCGATCCGGATTGGGTGGGATGCGTGCAGCTTTTCCGGTTTCATCCAACCGACTATTTCGACATCCTTATCTTCCGGTACGAAGATCCTGTGGGGATCTCCAAGGAACGCTCCAAGGCTGTAGCGTATATGAATATCCCTTCTTTCTGGAATCGGATTGAAAACTGTCGGAATAATTCCTAAAATACGCATTTCATCCGCATTGGATATGCCCAGCTCTTCCCTGGAGAGCCGGACCAGCGTATCCGTGAGATTGCTATCCTTGTTGCCATCGAAAGTTTCTATGGGGAATGAAAGCATTCCCGCATATTTATGATATTGCGGTTTATTCCGCAATTCCCGTAGGGCCAGTATGTGGCCGTTTGAAAACAGGAGCAAACCTATTCCTGTTGTGATTTCCCTCATAGCTGCCTCCGCGTATAGTTATTGTTTTTTTAAAAGTACATAAAAAAACTAACATAAAAAAACATCAGTTGTAAAGATTGGCTTGGTCAGAACTGTGCCAGCTATGGATAGCATCCTAGATTTATTGGGGTTTCTGGCATATAATGGCATTGGAGCGGTTAAGTCATTAATGGCACAATAATATGAAGAAATATCTTTCCCGGGTGGTCAAGGTCGGTCCGTACAAATTGGGCGGCAAGAATCCGGTGCGCGTGCAGTCGATGTGTAATACGGATACGCGCGACGTGGACGCGACGGTTGATCAGATTTTGGCTTTGGAAAAAGAGGGTTGCGAAATCGTGCGGGTGGCGGTTTTGGATATGGCTGCGGCCAAGGCGATTGGTGCCATTAAAAAGCGGATCCATATCCCGCTGGTGGCGGATATCCATTTTGACCACAAGCTGGCTTTGGAGGTGATCGCACAAGGCATCGACAAGGTGCGCATCAATCCGGGTAATATCGGTTCGGAAGAAAAAACGAAAGCGGTGGTGATGGCTTGCAAAAAGAAAAAAATCCCGATCCGCATCGGCATTAACGGCGGGTCGCTGGAAAAGGATATTTTGAAAAAATATAAAAACAAGGTGACGGCCCAAGGGATGGTCGAGTCAGCGATGCGCCATATCCGCATTTTGGAAAAATATAAATTCAAAGACATTTTAGTTTCCCTGAAAGCGTCCGATATCGAGAGGACGGTGGAAGCCTATCGGTTGCTGGCGAAAAAAGTCGATTATCCGTTGCACATCGGAATCACAGAGGCCGGAACGGCTTTCCGCGGCACGATTATGTCTTCAATCGGACTGGGCATCCTGCTCTATGATGGGATCGGTGCGACTTTGCGCGTCTCGTTGACGGCCGATCCTCTGGACGAAATCGGCGTGGCCTGGGAAATCTTGAAATCTTTGAAGCTGAGGAAAAGAGGCGTGACTATCACCAGCTGTCCGACTTGCGGCCGCACCCAGATCGCCTTGATCGAATTGGTGAAAAAAGTGGAGGAGGCGACCAAAGATATTGACAAAAATATCCATATTTCCGTGATGGGTTGCGTAGTGAACGGTCCGGGCGAAGCGCGGGAGGCGGATATCGGCGTGGCGGGCGGCCAGGGGATGGGCGCGATTTTCCGCAAAGGCAAAGTCATCAAATCGGTCAAGGAAGAAGATATTTTGCGAAGCCTGCTGGAGGAAATCGAAAGGTTATAAACTAATTTAAATATTATGGAGGAAAAAATAAGCGCCGAAACCGTGCATTTCGGCGAGCATCTGACGATTGACGGCTATGGTGGTGATTTAGCCAAACTCGGCGACAAAAAAAACGTCTTCGATGTGGTCAATGAATTGCCGGACCTGCTCAAGATGAAAAAACTGAGCACGCCGGCGGTTTTCTTTGCGCCGGAAAACGGAGAGAAAGATCCGGGTGGGTGGCGCGGATTCGTGGTGGTGGCGGAAAGCCATATCGCCCTGCATACTTTTCCAGCCCGCGGTTTCGTGAGCGCCGATATTTACACCTGCCGCAACGGCTTACAAGTTGATTTCGTAGTGGACTATTTCAAGGAAAAATTCAAATTACAGGATGTTGAAATAAATTTGCTTAGGCGCGGGACGAAATATCCCGTCAAAAACATCTATTAATCCGGTGGATATTTCTCATTGGAAGAAAAAAAACCGGACTTCCGGTTTTTTTTGGATAACTGCGTGTCGGGTGGCTATTTTCTCGGCAAGATATTGATTTTAACCGATTCGGCTTTGAAAAAG
>JAUXSK010000019.1 GCA_030679995.1 Candidatus Moraniibacteriota bacterium | reverse complement strand
TTTCGGATGAGATTTTTGATTGGGGAAATTAAAAAAGAACCGGATAGAAATCCGCTCCTTCGGTTTGAAGAAACTGCCAATTGGGAAATTGTTTTTTTGATCGTTTTTTTCACCCGGAGTTTTGTTTTGGTTTTTTTAGATTCGGACGATCTTCAATCCTATGATTATATTATAGCACAAAAAAATCCATCCGGGAAGAAGTTATCCACAGCTACAATATCGTGGCCGTCATCGTCACATTGACTGAATATGAACCGGAGGGTTGGAATTTGTTAGAGCCGATTTCAGAACCGAAAAAGATTATTTCTTCATCTCCAGTTGGATCAGTGGCGCTATGTCTATCGATGACCATAAACGGACTCGTGCCGATATCCAACCATTTTCCGCCGGCATATGTATCGGCGGCGCCCCACATATCCGTATCAACTGTCGTGCTGCCCGCGCCCAAATGCGCTCCCCATTCGGAACTGGCGGCATCGACCGACCAAATTTCCGGTGTATCCGCCACGGATGGGGAATAGGCGGCGATCGTATCCGACCCGCTGTTCATCGTAGCGCTTCCGGCCAACCAGTCCAATTTATATCCGGTCACGCTATCGGTTTTTATATTGCAAGTCATACTGTTAGTCGAAAGATCGGATTGGCCGACGCCTATGATCGGACCCATCGTCACGCTATCCGGGCAAGCCATCGAAATGGTTCCGCCCGATAGGCTCGACCAGAAACCGGCCAAAACTTCGTACGTCGTGCTAGCCGATCCGCCCGTACCCACTTCGCCGCCCGTATCGCCTAGGGAAAAATTATCCGATGAACTTTGACTGCCGAAAGATCCGATTACGTCAGAATCAATGGAATAATTATTACTGCTCATCGCCCGCGTGAAAACCGGTATCAATAGAAAAAATATCAGAATAAATATCCTTTTGTTTTTTATTTTTTTCATAGCTTGATTATACCACCTAAACCATACGTGGACAATATGATATCCTAGAAAAAATAAAGACGCGCCTCGCGGGCGCGTCTTTATTTTCCCTATACATCCAAGTTCCTCACACTCTTGGCATGGGTCTGGATGAATCTTCGGCGCGGTTCGACTTCGGAACCCATCAGGACATCGAACATCTTATCCGCCGACTCGGCATCCTCGATGGAGACCTGCAACATCAAGCGATTGCCCGGATCCATCGTAGTTTCCCACAGCTGTTCCGGGTTCATCTCTCCGAGACCTTTATATCTCTGGATATTGATACCCAGCATTTTTTCCTCAGTCGGCTGCTCTTCTTCCCCGCTATCGATTTCTACTTCCGCTTCATCTCGCACCGCCAGCAACGCCGCGCGCGCCGCCTCTTCGTCCGCTTTGCTTTTTTTCGTCTTAGCCATCGCAATTTTTATTTTTTCCACCGCGGCATTTTTCTCCTCTTCCGTATAGACATATTGCACATCCTTGCCTTTCTGGATCCGGTAGAGCGGCGGCTGAGCGATATATATGAATCCGCTCCGGATCAGTGGTTCGTAATAACGGTAGAAAAATGTCAAAAGCAGAGTGCGGATATGCGAACCGTCGACATCGGCATCGGCCATAATGATGATCCGGTGATAACGCAATTTTTCAATATTGAAACTTTCGCCGATGCCCGCGCCCAGAGCGATGATGATCGGTTTCAAAGTATCGGATTTCACGACTTTGTCCAAAGTGGTTTTTTCCACATTCACCAATTTTCCGCGCAACGGTAAAATCGCCTGGAATTTCCGGTCGCGCCCTTGTTTGGCCGAACCGCCGGCAGAGTCTCCCTCTACGATGTATAATTCGCTTTCCGCCGGATTGCGTGAAGAACAATCGGCCAATTTACCAGGCAATGTCATTCCCTCTAATGCGCCTTTGCGGATTACCGCGTCTTTCGCGGCGCGCGCGGCGATCCGGGCTTTGCAAGTCAGCATACACTTGCCGATGATCGCTTTGGCATTGTTCGGATGCGCTTCCAAATAGTCCGCCAAAGCTTCGGCCGTCACGCTGGAAACTATGCCGCGGATTTCCCCATTGCCCAGCTTGGCCTTGGTCTGCCCTTCGAATTGCGGATTGCGCAACTTCACGCTGATGACTGCCGTCAGACCTTCTTGCAAATCTTCCGCCGTCAGATTCTCATCCTTCTCACGCAAAATATTATTCTTGCGGGCATAGGCATTGATGATTCTCGTCAACGCCGTGCGGAAACCGATTTCATGCATCCCGCCCTCCGGCGTGAAAATATTATTGGCGAAAGAAAAAATATGTTCCTTGTAGCTGTCGGTATATTGCATCGCCAGTTCCACCACCGTATCCGTCTTTTCATCAATTTTTTCCACGTAGAATGGCATCTCATTTTTAACTTCTTTGCCCCGGTTTAAAAATTTGATGAAAGAAACCAATCCGCCATCAAACAGAAAACCGTACGCTCTTTCCCCACTTCGCATTGGCAATGCGTCTCCGCCAGTCGAGGCAGGTTTGCCGGATTCGCGGCTGTCATAGACTTTGATGTTGATTCCTTTGGTCAAAAAAGCCTGGTGCCTCACATAGCCCAGGATTTTTTCCCAGCTGTATTTTATTTCGGGAAAAATCTGCGGATCGGCCTGGAAAGAAATGGTCGTTCCGGTCTTGGTCGATTTGCCGGTCACTTTTGGTTCTTTGGTTTTCGGCACGCCGCGTTCGAATTCCATTTCATAGACCTTGCCATCCCGGCGCACTTCGGCTTTGGTCCAGACCGACAAAGCGTTCACCACCGACACGCCTACGCCATGCAGACCGCCGGAAATTTTGTAGCCGTTGCCGCCGAATTTTCCTCCGGCATGCAGGACCGTCAAGACGGTTTCCAAAGTCGATTTTTTGGTCTGCGGATGTTTCTCGACCGGGATGCCCCGTCCGTCATCGGAAATCTCCACCAGATTGTCCGGCAAGAGTTTGATAATGATGTCCTTGCCATAGCCGGCCATCGCTTCATCGATGGAATTATTGATGACTTCCCAAACTAGATGATGCAGACCCTCGGTCGAAGTCCCACCGATATACATTCCGGGGCGCTTGCGCACCGGTTCCAGTCCCTCCAGGACCTGGATGGACTTAGCCGTATATTCGCCATTGCCTTTTTTTTCTTTTTCAGTTGCCATATTGATAAAATTACAAATTCAAAATAACAAATCACAAATAAATTTAAAATTGCAATTTCCAAAATTCAAAAGATGTTTTGAATTTGAGATTTTGATCATTGCGATTTATTTGCCTGCCTGCCGGTTTACATACCATTAGGTATGTAGGCAGGGAATTTGAGATTTTGGATTTTAGATTTAATAAGTTTATGATTATTTAAATTTCTTATTCTTTTGATACGAAATACAGCTCTATGAGAAATATCCCCCCGAACAATAATAAGCCATCCCACCAGACCAATACGCGGAAACTTTGCAGGACCAGCAGTCCGATCATAAAAAGCGCGAGCAGCATCCCCTGGCGAAAGCTCAGGCCGATATTGGAAGAGGCGGTTTCCGCATTCAATGTTCCTTTGCGCAACCGCAACAAAACCAGATTGAAAATCCCGCTGCCGACAAAAAACAAGCTCAGATAAAAAAGAAGCTTGCCGGCGATGCCCGTTGAGTCTGGATCGACGAACCTGACTACGAAAACAAAAGCTACCAGCGACAAGAGGGTTACCAACCATATTCCCCAGATGTAATCTCGGAATGTCATTGTTTTTTTATTTTAGAGCCTGTTCAGAATCTCTCTTTCGTCGCGAAAATTTCAAATTTCGAGCGAAAAACTTGAAGATTGAGGAGGGCTATCCTGGGATAACCTGACGAAATCTGAAAGTTTTGCAGCCGAAATTTGGAATTTGCAGCAGAAAACGGAGATTTTGAACAGGCTTTTAGGCCGAAATAAGCAACAGGAACGCAGTGTCCCGCTTTTCCTTATCCCACAATCATAGTATAGCTGATTCTGGATATTTTGGCAAAGGCTCAGATAAGGCAAAAAAAAGGAGACCCTCGGGATAGACACATCCCAAAGGCCTCGCTAGCGCATAGTATCAAACACTGATTCCGGCCACCTTTTTAGCTTGGCCGCAATTGAAAATTCTCCTTTCTGAGTCGAAGGCTAAAACGACATAGCCCCGAATATTCTGGGGCATTTTACAAAATTTTTCCTCGACTAAGCGGTTGAATTCAACCAGCCCGATTCGCTGGCCATCATCCGCAACCCTGGCGTTTGAGAATGTTTCTAAAATCGTTCTCAAAAAATGCCTCTTTTTTTCCAAAGATGCGCCATTCCACACCTTTGCGACATCTTCCAGAGGCACGGGACAATCAAGCGGATTATCTTCCAAGCTCTCCCCCATTGGCAACTCCTTTTTTCTAAAAATTATTAAAAATACCACCCATATCGTAAAGGTTCTTACGATGTTCCATCCTAGCACAGATAATCCGCCTTGTAAATATGCACCATAAAAAAAGCAAAAGCAGGCATTGGATTGCCTGCTAAAAGCGTTGTGCGGGGACGGCCGGACTCGGACCGGTGACCTACTGCGTGACAGGCAGTCGCTCTAACCAACTGAGCTACGCCCCCGTAATCATATTAAATATTAAAAATAAAACATCAAATATTCTAAGCTAATTTTTATTTTTCAATGTTATGATACTCTTCCCAAATATTTTTGAATATTCCTCCAATTCATCCAAAAAATTTTGACCTTTGATATGCTTTGTAGCAGGGATGAGATTCGAACCCATGACCTCAGCGTTATGAGTGCTGTGCTCTAACCAACTGAGCTACCCTGCCAATTCATATCAGATATCAAAAATTAAAAATCAAAAAAATATTTGATATTTTATTTTTAATATTTAATCCGTCTTGTTGCGGGGGCAGGATTCGAACCTGCAACCTCATGGTTATGAGCCACGCGAGCTGCCATTGCTCCACCCCGCTATAATTTTCAATCGCTCCTTACCACATCCTGACTTCCAATATAACCCATTGTCTGCCTTATAGCGATTCATAAACTATTTGTCATTATAATCAAACAGCTCCCAAATGTCAATCTATCACTTGGAAATGTCTCAGAAGTTCTTCATATTGGCCCAGGGCGATGTCCGCGTCTTCCCGGCTGAGCGTGAATTTATCATCGTGAATGATCCTGTTCCGCACCTCGTGGGCTTGCCGCATACCTTCGATATTGGCGATTTGCGTGTCCGGAATATTATCCAGGCGTTCGCTGAAATTTTTTCCCGCATAACCCAAGCCGGCTACCAAGGCATCGATGATATCATCCGCCTCGATAATCGCCACTTTATATTCCGTTTCATTCGGACTATCCAACCGCTGCCTGATTTTTCCCCATTTTTCTTTCATTTTTTTCTTTTTGCTGGTAATTTCCACCGGCACATCCATACCCGTGAACATTTCCCGCATATTGCCGCGGATGCCTCTCTGGACCAAAAGCAGGACGATATCAACAAACAAGACTAAGGTATAAATTCCCAGCAGGACTTTTAGCACCAAAAACAAGTTCGAATGATAGAACCGGATTATGTCGTTATACAACAATATGATGATTGATTGTAAATCCATTTTTATTTATCCCCCGGATCCGCCTCAAACGGACTGTCCGGCCGGACTGGTTTAATCAATTTATTTCATAGGTATGCGCAGCCCGCAACAGATTTTCCTCATCGAACCACTTCGCGGACAATTGGAAACCTTGCGGCAACAGCTTGCCATCAACCTCCACGAGAGGACCAGGCACGCTGATGGCCGGCACCCCGACGATGTTCGCGGTAATCGTGAAAACGTCTTCCAAATACATCTCGATCGGATCGGCCGATTTCTCTCCGAATTTGAAAGCTGGACTCGGCGTGGTCGGCGTCAAAATAAGATCGACCTCTTCAAAAGCCTTCTCAAAATCCCTTTTGATCAGCGTCCGCACTTTCTGCGCGCGCAAATAATAGGCGTCATAATAACCGGAGGAAAGCGCGTAGGTACCGAGCATTATCCGCCTTTTCGTTTCCGCACCCAGACCGTATCGTCTGGAATCAAGATAAGTCTCAATCAATGTCCGGTTTTCCGGCTCGAAATCCAAAACTGTATTTTTATGATCAACCGCCCGCATCCCATATTTGACGCCGTCGAACCTAGCCAGATTGGAACTCACCTCGCAAGGCATAATGATATAGTAAACCGGCAAAGAATATTTCACATTCGGCAATTCGATTTCTTGGATTTCCGCTCCCAATTCTTTATATTTCTCCACGACTTTTTCGAAGGAAGCTTTAGCCTCCTCCCCAAGACTGTCCGCGTATCCTTTCACGACGCCGATTTTCATCCCCGCCACCGAACCGGTCAGAAATTTAGTATAATCTTTGGCCGGACTTTGCGCGCTGGTCGAATCCATTTTGTCTTCACCGGAAATCACGCTTAAAACGATCGCCGCGTCCTCCACGGTCTTAGTGATCGGACCGATTTGGTCCAGACTAGAAGCCATCGCGATCGCGCCATAGCGTGAAACCCGTCCATAGGTCGGTTTCAAACCCACTACCCCGCAAAATGACGCTGGCTGGCGGATCGAGCCGCCTGTATCCGTTCCAAGAGCCCACACAGCCTCGCCTGCCGCTACCGCCGCCGCGGAACCGCCGGAAGATCCGCCCGGAACCCGCCCCAAATCAACCGGATTTTTGGTCGGACCATAGGCGCTATGTTCAGTCGAAGATCCCATCGCGAATTCATCCA
The DNA here is from genome assembly GCA_030679995.1 of Candidatus Moraniibacteriota bacterium. Classification (GTDB taxonomy): domain Bacteria; phylum Patescibacteriota; class Minisyncoccia; order Moranbacterales; family UBA2206; genus JAUXSK01. The sequence continues at coordinate 45,751 of JAUXSK010000019.1, read as the reverse complement.
TATTGGCCTTGCCTAGGATTACCGCACCCGCCTCTTTCAATCTGGCGACCGCTGTCGCATCATACGGCGCGATATAGTTGTCCAGAATCTTCGAAGCCGCCGTCGTCCGCACGCCTGCCACGCATAGATTATCCTTGACCACGCCCGGAATGCCTTCCAATATCCCGATTTCCTCCCCGCGCGCGATTTTTCCATCCACCATCCTGGCCTGTTCCAAAGCCAAATCCCTAGTCAAGGTCAGATAGGCGAAAATATCCTTATCGTTCTTTTCGATCGCCGCGAAATATTCCTCCGCCAAAGCGACAGCGGTGATTTCTTTGTTTATTAATTTATTGTGAAGATCTTTTATCATTAAATTACAAATTCAAAATTACAAGCTCCAAATAAATTCAAAATTGCAATTTTCAAAATTCAAAATGTTTTTAAATTTTAGATTTTGGTCATTGTAATTTATTTGGAATTTGAGATTTTGGATTTTATATTTTTTATAGTACACTTTTAACTTTTCCGTAATTATCCTTCTTCTCCGGGAACAAATCCACTATCGCATTCTTGTTTTCAAAATCGATTTGCGCGTCTTCCCGCATCCGATTTTCCATCCCCGTGATATGCGCGGTCGGTTCGACACCCTCCACCTCCACTTCCTTCAATTCTTCTATCCAATCCAAAACAGCCGACAAATCAGCCGCGAACTTATCCAAATCTTTTTCATCCACCCCGATGCGAGCCAGACCTGCGATGTGTTGGACTTCTTCCTTGGTTATCATATGTTTGATCCGATTCGAATCTACGAATATAGTGCGAATCTACGAACAACTTCTGAACTATTTCTTACCGTTCGTAGATTCGTGTAAATTTTGTAGTTTCGCATCGGCTTTATTTGATCATCTCCCTAAACTCTTCATCATCAATAATCCTAACCCCCAAAACTTTGGCTTTATCATATTTGCTGCCCGGATTTTCCCCCGCCAAAACGAAACTGGTGCTCTTACTGACACTAGAAGAAACCGATCCTCCCTCTCGTCTAATCATATCTTTTGCTTCATCTCTTGTAAAGCTTTCCAACTCACCCGTCAAAACAACAGTCATCCCCTCCAACTTTCCCTTCCCCTCCTTCACCCCTTTTTCAAACAGAATCTCCACCCCCGCCCGCCTCATCCGTTCCAAAATTTCCAGATTTTTTCCATTGGAAAACCAAGCGGCGATGCTCTCCGCCGATTTCTCTCCGATCCCTTTGACACTCCGCCAATCCTCCACTGTAATCCTCGGAAAAACATCAATCACGTCTCCCAGGTTTTGAATTCTAATATTTTGTATTTGTGATTTATTTGATATTTGTAATTTTGAATTTTGAATTTCTGATGCAACCAGCACCCCAGTTTCTTCTCCGACATGTCTAATCCCCAATGCGAAGATAAACTTTCCAAGTGTTATTTTCTTGCTCGTTTCAATCGCCTCGATCAAATTCTGGGCCGACTTTTCCGCGAACCTTTCCAGCGGCTCCAAGTCCCCCTTCTTAAGTTCGAAAATTTCCGCCATATTGGAAATCAGGTTCTCACTCAAAAGATGCTCCACGATTTTGTCGCCCATCCCGTCGATATTGAAACCTTTTTTGGAAACGAAATGGATAAGCCCCTCTTTTTCCACCGCAAAGCAATTTTTGTTCAGGCAATAGGTCGCGGCTTCACCCACTTTACGTTCGACTTTTCCACCGCAAATCGGACAGGTTTTCGGCATATGGAAAAATTTTTCTTTGCCGGTACGCAAATTAACAAGCACCTCCACGATTTCCGGAATCACATCTCCCGCCTTGTGCAACACCACCGTATCGCCGATGCGGATATCCAGCCTTTTGATCTCATCCTCATTATGCAATGTGGCACGGCTAACCGTCGAACCCGCCACCAGGACCGGACGCAAATGCGCCAAAGGCGTCAGCGCGCCGGTACGCCCCACCTGCACCGTGATATCCTCCACGACAGTCGTCACTTTTTCCGCCGGAAACTTATAGGCCACGCCCCAGCGCGGACTTTTGCCGGTATAACCCAAAGCCTCTTGAGCCTCTCGCGAATTTATCTTGACCACCACCCCGTCGATACCGTAATTTTGGCTGTCTTTTTTATGGATCCAGCCCTGATAGAATTCCTCGATTTCCGCTACGCTTTTACACAATTTGGTTTCTCGGTTCACATTGAATCCCAAATCCTTCAACAATTCCAACTCCTCCATCTGCGTTTGCGGGAAAGAAATTTCTTGAGATTTAGAATTTTGAATTTGTGATTTATTTGTTATTTGTGATTTTGAATTTGAATTTGAAATTGCCAATTGGTCAATATCATAGATAAAACAATCCAACCTGCGCGCCGCCGCGATTTTCGGATCCAATTGCCGGATCGAGCCGGCCGCCGCGTTCCTGGAGTTGGCAAAAAGCGGCTCGCCGTTTTTCTCGCGTTGCTTATTGATACGTTGCAATTCCTTTTTGGAAAGCCAGCATTCGCCCACGAAAACCCCCGAGACCGGATAGGCCAACTTCAACGGGATGCTATAGATCGTCTTCAAATTTTCCGTCACATCTTCCCCGACCACCCCGTCGCCCCGCGTCGCCCCGCGCACGAAAATCCCATCCTCATAAGTCAAAATTATTTTCAACCCGTCAATTTTGATCTCACAAACATATTCCAATAATGATTCTTGGTTTTTAGAATTTTGAATTTGTGATTTATTTGTTATTTGTGATTTTGAATTTGGAATTTTATCCACCATCCTCCCAATCTTCTCTTCCCATTTCTTCAATTCATCCAAACTGAAAACATCATCGAACGACCATTGCCGCACGGTGTGTTTGACTTTCTGGAATTTTTCCAATGGCACTCCGCCGATTTTCTGGGTCGGCGAATCCACCACCCGCAAATCCGGATATCGCCCTTCCAATTCCCGGAGCTCCGCCATCAACGAATCATAGACTTCATCCGTCACGTCTGGTTTGTCCAAAACATGATATTCATAGCGCAACTTGTTGATTTCCGCCGAAAGCTTGGCTATTCTGTTTTCCGCTTCTTTTTTGTCCATATTTCAATTATACCACACGATCCACGACAAAAATCCCTGGCTGGACAAGTAGAGCCGCTAAGCCCTAATTTATCGAATCAACCGGATTGTTCCAAAAATCAATCTTTAATGCAACGCACGGAGAGACCGTTGGCACGCTTTTCACGGACACCCGTATTGGCATAGTTGGATTTGAACTCGAGAAATTCAGTATCAACACCGAATACGGTACTCGACCAATAAAAACCTCCTTCGTCAGGATCATGGATGTCGCCGGTACCCCTATCGCGGAAGCCAGGCGCAGTCAATTTTAATGAAGAATCAAAGGCGGTCGTATAATCCGTAATATTATCCGCCGCAACCAGCGCAACCCACTCAGATTCAGTCGGCAAACGGAAACCGCTCGGACATGGATTATTGGTGCCCTCTAAGTCTTGCCATAAATCATCATTTTGCGGATCACGCCAGTCGCTCGTATTCAAAATAAAGCTATCAATCCCAGGATCATCAGAATCGCTCGTCACCGCAACAGTGCCGCTATTTATTTCTTGATGGCCATCAGCATCCCTGCCCCACTGGAAGAGCCAACCATACGCCGCAGTATCATCAAAAGTGGTCGCTATCTGGCTAGCACCCAAATTGCGGTCCAGCCAACATTTTCCGTCAGCGCCACGGACCGTGCCATAGGTAATCGAATCTTTTATAATATCGTTGCCACAACCAGCCACCGCTGCCTCGATCGATCTCTGGGCTTGTCCGGAAGCGGTACCGACGGATTTGATGTGGACCACTTCGGCTATGTCGGTAGCGGAGTTGCAGGCGATTTTGTTTTCATCCGCGTCTTTGAGTTCGACTGTATAGTCGGTGCCGTGAATCAAACCATCTGATTGGCAGCCGGTCAGATCACTGACCTGGCCTTTATTCCCCCTGACGATATCGTCCATCACCATCTCAATGCCGGTATCGGCGATCTGGTAAGCTTGGTTGGATTTGTTGGCGCCCATCGAAGCTTTGCGTTCCTGAATGGAAACCAATGAGATACTCAGGGCCGAGACCAGGATGATGCCCATTATCATCATCGTGACAACTAAGATGGAGGCGGGATGGTTTTTGGTTCGCATAAATTTTAGTTGCCAATTATGGATTAAAACATTATAAGATTTAAAATTGATTTTGAAATTTATAATTTGAAATTTAAAATTCCACAATTAGTTCACTTCCCAATAATCCCTGAGTGATACGGTCGTTTGAATCCTGACCATATCGCTTGATCCGGCGCATGTGGTTGAACCGCCATAACAAATCTGTGCGGAAATAGTTACTTTGCCGATTTTATTCGCAGAACCATCCGATTTGACCACGTCAAACTTGAGGTCGCCGACATTCGCTCCTACCATATCGCCAAATGGAACATTCACGAAAGAACAACTATCCACCTTACCATCATCATTCGAATCACTGGAGGCGCCTGTTCTGGATTGGATTTTTTGGTTGCTAATCCTATATTCGACACATCTTCCCTGCGAGTTGTCATAAACTTGTATATCCTGTGAGTGACTGACGCCTGCAAGCGGTTTGACGTACATTATCGTGCTCGTCCGCAAAGTCTTGGCCATCTGCTCCATCGCGAACCTCGCATCCTCCACGTCTTTCTGGATCGTTTTGACTTTCTTGCGCGCACTGGCCACCTTGATGAAAACCGCCGTGGCGGTCGTCATCACCAAAGAAAAAACGAAAATCGCCACGACCATTTCCATCAGCGAAAAACCTTTGTATTTATTTTTTCCGTTTTTTGAAAACATAGTTTCTTGGATTAATTTTGTAATTTTTAAAAATTCCGCCTATTCTCCCCACCGGCTCAATACCACTTCGGCATAGGCGCATTTATGGACCGTGTCGCAATCAGCCGCGTCATTCGGAAGAGCCGATGTTCCCCGACTGTCCCAAGTCACCATACTTATGACCGACCTATTGTCCGTACCGTTGCCGATATCCAACTTCCGATAGAAACGGGTTGGCGTCCCGGCGGAATTATGAGTATAAAAACCGTTGCCGTCGAGATACAATCGATATTGCCCGTTGCAAACTATCGGATTCGGATAATTATAGGTCTTATCCACCCGGCAATTGGCGCCAGCCGTAATGCTGTCGAAAGTCCCGACATTATTTTCCCAATTATTATCCCGGATATTGCGCGCCAATTCCACGCCTTCCTGCGCCAATTCAACTGCGATCAATTGGTTGCGCGCGTCTATCGAAACCGCCATCCCGGTGCCGACCAGCCCCATCGTGGTCAATATGCCGGTCGTAATCAAGAGGATTGCGAACAAAGTCTCAATCAAGGAAAAAGCCTTATATTTCCGGGTTGTTTTTTCGTTTTTATTTGTTTTTTCCATATATTTATTCAGTTCCGCTTTGCAAAGCGGAATTAATTTTCAACGACATTTCCCACGTTATTCACGGTAACCGTCTTATTGTCCGCGTTCGGATGCGTCAAGACGAAATCACCGATGCCCGATCCGGATATATTGCCGAATGGAACAGTGAAATAGATTTCCTGATTGACATCAGCCGGATCGATTTGAACCCCGTCCTTTAGAACGAAACTCTCCGCGTTATGGCGCGGGCTAGCCGGATTGCAGCCTCCGGCATCGGGAGTCCGGTAAAAAATCGAGTAGTCGGTTTGTGAAGCGAACCGGAACCCATAGCCGCACGGCGCTGCTCCGTCCTGCGTCTTTCCTTGCAAAGCATAGCTTTGCGCCAGCCTAATGGACGCCACCAATTCTCCCTGCGCCGCCTTAAGCCGCGCATCCAGTTTGGACGATTGCAAAGACACCAGGCCCACGCTGCCCATAATGCCTATGATGGCGATGACAACCAATAACTCCATAAAAGTCACGCCTTTGTAAAATTGTTTGTTATTGAAAAACATAGCTTTGTTAAATATCTAAAATAATTTCAATTTTAAATTTCAATTGAAATACCTAATAAAACAATCCGAAATACCAATTCGTTATCGGCGCATACCAAAACATCGCGATCAACGATCCCAGCACCAGAAATGGCGCGAAGGGGATCTGACTGCCCATCTTTTTCTTCTTGAGAAGGATAAGGACTATGCCTGAAAGCGCGCCCAAGGAAAAAGCCAGCATCAACCCCAAAAGAATCTCCGGCCAACCGAGGATAAAACCCAATAAAATCACCAAATATGCATCGCCCATCCCCATCCATTTTTCTTTGCTCAGCGCCACTAATAGGAAAAAAAACAGAAAAGCCGTGCTTGCTCCCAATGTGCCAGAATAGGTCGCTAGATTCAAGACGTCATTGCCAAAGCCGGTCATCCCCCAATCAAAAACCAGATTGAAAACCACCGTGAAACCGATCGCCGGCCACAAGACCAGGCCCGGGATTTCCAAATACAGGAAATCATATACAAAAATCACAATCAGAAAACTTGATATACCCAAATAATAGATAGTCGACGCCCAAGTTGACACGTCGACCGCATCAAAATACCGGCGGCCGATGAGGGCGAAAACCAAACCGGTGAAAATTTCCACCAGCGGATATTGCCAGGAAATCTTTTCCCGGCAACTGCGGCAACGGAATTTAAGCAAAATGAAACTCAGGACGGGGATATTGTCATACCAAGCGATCAGATTCTTGCAATGCGGGCAATGCGACCGGTCCGCCACCAAAGTTTCCGCCACGCGCAAACGGTAGACCACCACGTTCAAAAAACTTCCGACAATGAGACCCAGGACGAGAAAGATGAAAAAAATCATAGATTATTACCGATTATTTTTATGTTTATATCCGGCGCTGACGGAAGCCGCGCCTGGATATATCTTATCATAAAAAATAAAAACAAGCGAAAAAAGTTATCCACACGGAATCATAAATTTCTTCCGCCCGGCGTCAAGCGGCAATCAGCTCGGAATCCTTGCGCTCCTTCCTTTTCCTGAAGAAAACCCGGGTGCGCCATTTGACCAGCTCCAGGATGAAAACCACAAGTTCCAGACCCAGAAAAAAACTGGCGAACGAAGCGGTGAATTTCACCCAGGAAAATTCCGCGACCGGCCGTTTGATTTCAAAATTCTGGTACCACGGCAAACTGATGAAGGACTTGGTCGAAAAATCCTGTTCCACGAAAGCGAAAGGATAACCGAAGGACAAATCCTTGGCGTCATCCTTCCCATTGATTTTCACCGGCACCACGAAAACCGCACCCAGCAAAACCAGGCTGGCCAGCGCCAAAATGATGTGTTTCATTTTCAGATTCATATATTTTTTTATCTTTCACGCAAAAACCGCCAAGCCGATGCGGACGGTTTTCGTATGGATCAAAATTATGGACTTATTTTCAATACCCAGCTTAGCACCCTGGCGGAAAGCCCTTTATCGATGCGGCAGTCGGCGTCGCGGTCATACCATAGGAGATATCATTGGCACCCACATAATAATAAATCGCGGAGGTGGCAGTGATGCTGCAAGCCGGATTTTTTGAATCGTTCGCTATGCGGACCCTCAATATCGGATTTGCATTGGAACATCTGTAGCCGACGATATTGCCGGCATATCTGGCGGTACCCGTGCCCAAATTCAGCTCAGTGGCCGTCGGCAAATAGCTGGTTCCGACAGCAGTGCCAGTCGAAGTCACACACACGGTCTGGGTGCCGGTAGCGGTAGTGATCGTCCGCAGAACATTCGTAGAATCGGCACAACACAAAGCCACTGCCCCCTTCAGCGTGGACATCGTCGTCTTGAAAGCCGCGCCGTCCGACCTTCTGCGGGAATTAGTAAGACTCACCAGAATGACACTCGACAGGATGCCAATGATAGCCACTACGATCAAAAGTTCGATCAGGGTGAAACCTCTTCTATTATCTTTTCTCATTTTTTTAAAATAAAACAAGTTATGATTAAAAATTTTATCCGCTTGCCAATTTCGCCTAGGCGGTCAGATTGGCAAGCAAGAAAACTTTCAATTCAGAACTAGCATCCAGCAGGGAAAGTTACTCTTTCGGAGGTTACAGTTGCGCCAGTACAGTTAGTCCCAGGACCATCCAAGGTAATATTAAGCTGTGGGGTTGTCTGATCGCAAGCAGCACCAACTGCATACGTAACACCACCTGTTTCAACCTTCAGATCAGCTGCCAGTGGCAATATTGATCCAATTGGACTACTACACACATCAGTAGCAACCGGGTCAACACCTGTGTTAAAAGTATTAGTTGCAGTATCGCAACACAAAACTACCGCTGGTTGTAAACTGGAAACGGTCGCCTTGAACGCTGCTGCGTTAGCCTTTACTCTCGCGTTATTCAAACTCACCAAAACGATGGACGCCAAAATACCGATGATGGCGATTACGATCAAGAGTTCGATCAGGGTAAAACCTTTTTCAAATTTTTTCATTTATTTCACCTGCCTTTCTAGTTTTTTTTATTTTTTATCTATCTTTAAACTTCCAAATATCTTTTTAATTTTTTGTTTTCCTGCCGGCTGACGCGGCTTTTTCCTATTGGCAGGCTTTCGTGCTAAAACTGCAATTGATATCGGTTTGTCCGGCTTTGGTCAGGGTGTAGGAATAGGTCGTCGTATCCAACACAGGCAGTTCCGCCGCGGCGACAAAAATCCATCCCGTCCGGCTGATATCCGGCCACTCCGCGCTATGGCCGCCATAGGCGACATTGCCTCCGGTGCCGTCCGTACAGATGATCGCGCTGGCCGATCCGTCCGTCCCGCCTCCATCATCCGCGCACAGAGTAAGCTCGCCCATCACACTCGAAGCGGATGACAGCGCCGAAGCGCGCATCGCCCGCTCTTTCGCACCATTGGCTACCACCAGCACGATCGAGGCCAAAACTCCGATAATGGCGATTACGATCAAAAGTTCGATCAGCGTGAAACCTCTTTTGCCGGCAGATGCGGCCATCCCGTTCGTTTGCATTTTTTTGCTCGTTAAAATTCCCTAAAATTGTCCCGCGATATTATAAATCGGCATAATGACTGAGAAAGCCAGGAAGGCCACCGCCACGCCGATCAACACCATCAACAATGGCTCGATCAGAGTAGAAAGGTTTTTGGCCATATCTGAAGCTTCCTGCTCATAGAACTTCGCCACGTGCTGCAACACCAGATCGATCTGCCCGGATTCCTCGCCAATCTTCACCATCTGTGAAACGATTGGCGGAATCTGCGAAGACTTGCGCAAAACGTCGCTCATCACCCCGCCGATCCGGATTTCATCCGCCGCCTTCAGGAAAATCGCTTCATAAACCGTATTGCCAATGACCGAACTGACGATTTTGAGAGCCTGAATAATCGGGATACCACCTGACAAAAGCACCGATAGGTTGTCCGCGAAACGCGCGATGTACAGATATTGGTAGATCGTCCCGAAAATCGGCAAGCGGATCTTTATGCGATCCCATTCCCTAGATCCGTCTTCGGTCTTGATATAATAGATGACACTGCCGATGATTCCCAATATCATAATCGCGATCGCCCACCAATAGGCCGCCATGAAATCACTGACTCCGATCACCACGCTGGTATACCAAGGTACCGCCACGTTTTCCATACTCTTGATCATCAGCGTCAGTTTGGGAATGATGAAAGCCACAACCAAGAAAGCGATTATGAAAAACACGATCATCACGATGACCGGATAGGTCATCGCCGACTTGACGCGCTGGGTCAGCGTATAATTTTTTTCGATATTATTGGCCACATATTCCACGGACTTCTTCAGGTTTCCCGAAACTTCCCCGGCCTTGACGATGTTGATGGCCAGATTGGAAAAGATGTGTTTATGTTTTTTCAACGCGTCCGAAAGCGGCAAGCCGTCCTGGATATCATTCACCACTTCGCCGATTATCTTTTGGAAATAGCGGTTGACCATCTGCTCCTTGATGGCCGTCAATGAAGCGACGATCGGAACCTTGGCCTCGATCAAAATCGACAGTTGGCGGAAGAAAACCATCAATTCCTTGTCATTGACTTTGTCGAAATATCGAAGAAAGGTCTTTTCCAGAGAATTTTTTTCTTTCTCAGTCGCGATCGACAACGGGAAGAGCGCGTTTTTCTGCAACAGTTCAACCGCCACTTCGCTACTCACCGCGTCGATGATTCCTTCTTTCAATTCCCCGTCCTTGGTCTTGGCTTTGAAAATAAATTTCATTTTTTCTTTGTCCTGTCGGATTCCGCCTCAGGCGCGACATCCGATCCAGGTTTCCATTTTATGTTTATTTTAAAACTATGTTTTTTTCTTGTTTTTATTATACACCCAGAAAGCGAAATATCCTAGGGCTGGATCGAATTAACGCAACAGGGCTTGGAAATTATTTTTTTCCTTGGCGAAAGACAGCGCTGTGTCGATGGAAATGATTCCCCGCCTGGTCAATTCCGACAATGATTTGTCCATCGTGACCATCCCCTGGTCGGAGCTCGTCTCGATGCTGTTGTCGATCTGATAGGCTTTGCCTTCCCGGATCAGATTCTCAATAGCGTGGTTTTTTATCATTATCTCCACCGCCGGCACGCGACCGCCATCTACCCGCGGGACCAATCTCTGCGAAATCACGCCGAGCAGGGTATTGGCCAATTGCGCCCGCACCTGGTTTTGCTGATGGGCCGGAAAAACGTCGATGATACGGTCGATGGTCTGCGCGGAATCATTGGTATGCAAAGTGGCGAAAATCAAGTGTCCCGTTTCCGCGCCGGTCATCGCGATACTGATACTTTCCAGATCACGCAACTCTCCGACCAAAACTACATTGGCATCTTCGCGGAAAACCGCTTTCAGAGCCGTCTGGAATGATTTCGAATCTTGGAAAACCTCCCGCTGGTTGATGATGCATTTGTCCTGCTCATAGATATATTCGATCGGATCCTCGATAGTCACGATATGCTTCTCCTGCGTATGATTTATCTCATTAATAAGCGCCGCCAAGGTCGTGGACTTGCCGTGCCCCACCGGACCGACTACGAGAACCAGACCTTGCGTGAATTTAGTGAAATCATAGAGCACTTCCGGCATATTCAATTCGTCCAATTTCCTGATCTCGCGCGGGATGAGACGCATCGCCACGCTTACATAGCCTTGCTGGAAAAATATATTCACCCGGAAACGCGCCTTGTCTTCGAAGTTATATGACAAATCGATCTGTCCGTCCGCCAGGAATTTATTTTTGTTTTCCTCGTTGTTACCGATGATGACATCGCTCATCGCCTGGGTATCAGCCGGGGTCAGCACGGCGTCTTGCGACACGGGAAACAGCCGGCCGTCGATCCTGAGCGTCGGATATCTCCCCACCACCAAATGCAAATCGGAAGCGCCCTGTTGCGCCACCAGCCGCATCAGATTTTTTACCCTTTGTTCGGTATGCACTGTACCCATAAAATAATGAAGCGAAATTACAAATTATAAATCACAAATCCTAAATAAATTCGAAATTGCAATTTTCAAAATTCAAAATCGTTTTGAATTTTAAATTTTGATTGTTGTAATTTATTCTGGATTCGATGCTTTGTATTTTGGTTTTTTAAAATCAGTTTTTAATTTCTTCTGTTTTAACTTCTTCTTTTGGCAAATAAATCCGGATTTTTTCCAAAACTTCCGACGGGGTAAAGTGGGATTTGATAAGATAGTCCTTGGCTCCCAGGACGAAACCTTGTCCGATTTCCTCTTTCTGACTGAGATTGGTCAGCAAGATCACCGGGATTTTCCGCAATTCTTCATTGGCCTTGATTTTCTTCAAAACCTCCAAACCGTCCACATACGGCATTATGATATCCAGCAAGATAAGATCAGGGACGCACTCCCCGCTTTCCAATTTTTTCAAAGCCTCCATCCCGTTATTGGCCGCTATGACATCGAATCCTTCCAGCGATAATTTAGTCTGATAGATGTCCATCACGAATGAGTCATCCTCCACGATCAGAATAGTTTGTTTTTCCATATTATCTAAAATTAAAAATTATACGCCCTGCTAATCATTCTCCTCTTCAAGCGTGATGCTACCCTCGGTCACTCGCTCGATTTCTTCAAATGTCGTAGCTCCTTTCAAAGCTTTCAAGATCCCATCCTGCCTGATCGTCAAGGAGCCCATCTTGTCCCGCTCCTGGTTCAACAGGATTTCACTGCCTCTTTTTTCGATGATAATCGTGCGCATCGCATCCGTCACGCGCACGACTTCGAAAATCGCCACCCGCCCAGTAAGCCCGGTCCCATTGCAAGCGTCACAGCCCTTGCCCCGGAACAAGCTGATTTTTCCCGACAGATCCACGCCATACCTCTCCAACTCGCTTTTGGATATATTTTCGACTTCTTTGATAATCTGCTTTTTTAATATTTCCGATACTTCTATTTCAGCCTTACAATTTTCACAAATCCGCCGCACCAACCGCTGGGCCATCACGAGCCGCAGGGAAGAGGACAGCAGGAACGGTTCTATACCCATATCGACCAGCCGCGGAATGGCGCCGATGGCCGTATTGGTGTGCAACGTCGAAAACATCAAATGTCCCGTGAGCGCCGCATGCACCGCCAGCTCGGCCGTTTCGCCGTCGCGGATCTCGCCGACCATAATGACATTCGGATCTTGGCGCAAAATCGTCCGCAGGCCTGAAGCGAAAGTGTAGCCGATTTCCGGTTTTATCTGGCTCTGGTTCAAGCCTTCGATGTCATATTCGATCGGATCTTCCAAGGTGATGATATTCCGCTCTTCGTTATTCAATATTTTCAACATCGCGTACAAGGTCGTGGATTTTCCTGATCCGGTCGGACCGGTCATCAGGATCATCCCGTAAGTTTCTTTTATGGCGTCTTTCATATTATCCAACCCCATCCCTATCAAGCCCATCGTTTCGATGTCGCTTACGCCCTTATCCTTATCCAAAATCCTCATCACGACTTTTTCCCCATTGATGACCGGCAAAGTCGAAACGCGGAAATCGATCGCATTGCCATTATGCATCAGCCGGAAACGTCCGTCCTGCGGCTTTCTTTTTTCATCGATTTTCAGATTGGAAAGGATTTTTATCCGCGATACCACGACCGGCCCGATTTCCTTGGGGATAATCAGACTGACATGCAACACTCCATCCACGCGGAACCTGACGCGGAAATCGCGCTCCATCGGCTCGATGTGGATATCGCTCGCGTGTCCTTCGATGGCATGGCTCACGATAACTTCGACCAATTTCGCGACCGGCGCTTCTTTCAAATTTTGCTCTTTCGCGGACTCATCGTCGTTTTCGATAATTTCCAAAGACCCTTTGTCTTCCGCAAACGATTTAACCGCCTCTTTCACGATATCAGCCGGACCGACATAGAACCTGAACAGCTCTTTGAAAACATTCTCCGAAACAAGATAAATGGAAATCTCCTTTTTTTCTTTCTCAGCGATGAACCGCAAAGTGTTGAGAGCGTCTATATCCTGCGGATTGAGCATCGCCACTTTTATGGTATCGCCAGCCGCATCAAAAACGATGAAGCCGTATTTCTTCGCGACTTCTTCCGGAATTATCCTGATGGCCCGGCCATCGATAGCCTTCGGAGCCTTATCCAAATAAGCGATATTCAATGAAGCGGCCCTCTCTGCGATACCATCGCCATTTTTCACCGCGGTATCGTTTTTTACGCCAAGATTGTTATCCATAGAAACTACAAGCTGAACGGTTTTTTATTATTTAGGAAGCGGAAAATGGATTGGATCGTCCAATCGAACCAGCTTCAACTTTGAAGACATCCATATTTGTCTTAGCTTTGATTTTGTCGATAACGCCCATATCGAACATCCCCATCGAAAAAACTTCATTGCTCATACTTGCGATCGAACCGGTCTTGTCAAGATAATTGAATCTGATGACGGCATCCATCTGCAACGCCCCATTGTCCGAACCGGAATTTTTAGTTATCTTCATCGAGACTATCTCGTTGAAACGTTTCAATCTGGACACATCCGCGATAAACTGCCTCAATCTCTCATAATCACCCACCAAAGCCACGCTCGCTTTGAAGTTTTTTGCCACGGTTTTCGGCGCCACCTCGACCGGAACTTCATTGCCATTCTCATCCAACACAAATGCCTCTTCAGGTTGGACAACGGCAACAGGACTCTCATCATCCATTGTCACGCCGGACAAAAATACGCCCGCGCCGGATGCGATCGAATTCAGATTGGCGATCACATCTTCATCGGTCTTCTTTTCCGGCAGATATTGCAGAAGGATTTTCTGCTGTTCGCTGCTATCGTTCAAAGCCGCCACCAGACTCCCGGCGTTTTCCTCTTTCAAACTTATGTCCGCCAATTTCAATTCGGCGCCTTGCAATTTTTTACCAGTCGCGACGACTCCCTCCGGGCCGGAATAAGCCGGTATGGCCACCCAAATAGCCAGATATATTATAATCACCAGCATCAGCGGAGTAAACAAAATTTTTAGCTTCATAATATTGCCGGCTCTCGATCAAGGGCCGCTTTTAAAAAAATTAATTAAGTCCTATCTCCATTGAAAAGACAGCCTTTCCTTCATTTGAAATGTTCGCGCTCTTTACGACCACTTCGGAAAAATAATTCGAACTTTTGAAGCCCAGGACCTGCCTGGCCACCGCTTCGTAATTATCCGCGACGCATTCCAGCTTGAGTGTCTTAGCTTCCTTGTCAGCTTCAAAGGCGGTGATATAAACGCCGGAAACAAGATTTCTCTCAACCTCTTGTAGGACATCGAATGTCAGGTTTTTCTGATCTACCAACTCATCAGAAAGCGAAAGCCGGTTTTGGAAATCAACAATATCCTTATTCCTGACATTCGCCATCAATCCGGCCTCCTTGTCGGCATACGAAGCTTCGACGGCAACCACTTTATTATCGAGATTATTCACCCACAGCATCAGTCCGCCGCTGATGACAGCCACGATCAGCAGGATCATTTCAACCACCGCTACTCCGCTTTTAGCCGCAGCAGTTCTTTGGCTATCCTGTGGCATCGACTGGTTGGTCGACAGATTTATATTCACCATATATTTTTTCTCCCGTTAATCGGGATTTTATTTATTTAGATGTCCTTATTATTTTTTCAAATTATCATCGACGCCGCTCAAGGCCAGGCCGATAGCTACCGAAAATTGGTTTCCAAGTTCCTTGGCTTTCGGCTCGAGCCGCTTGTCATATTCGATCCTGCCCAGGGGGTTTCCGATCATCGTCTTGATACCCAGCGCCTTGGAAAAATATCCATCCAGCCCGGAAAATCCGGCTGTCCCTCCGGAAAGGATTATGCCATCGACCGCCGCTTTCGAATCAGTTTTGTAATACGCGTTCATCACCCGCGAAATTTCCCCGACAATCAGATCAATTACCGGAAAAGTTATGCTGGAATCTCCAGTCAGGAAATTTTTGCCAGAAACTTTCAACTTATCCGCCCGCTCATCGTCTATATTCATACTTTTGGCAATCACCTTGCTGATATCCCGGCCGCCGGCATCGATATTGCGGTTAGCTTTGATCACGCCTTTTTCAACCAGAATGATATTGCATATGCGCGATCCAATATCCACGATAACGAAATTGCCTTGGTCGTTGCCGATCAGAGCCCTGACCAGGGAGAAACTTTCTATTTCAATGGATTTCAAATGCAACTCGGTATTGCTGGCCAACTTCTCATATTTGATGACTTTGTTTTTGGGAGCCGCCACCAATAAGACTTGCACTTTGCCGTTGCCCGCGCCTTCCGGCACGGAAACAGCAGCAGGAGCGTCCTTATCCTGACTGACCAAAGTTTTTTTCGAATCTTTCTTGCCGACGATATCCCAGCTCAAAACGACGTCATCCAATGAAATTGGGATATATTTATGCGCTTCAAATTTGATAGCCTGGTTAAGATCATCTTTTGACATATCGGGAAATTCGATGAGGGTTATCAAACCCCCGAAAGACGGGATGGAAAAATATGCGTTGCGCCCGGACATACCTGATATTTTGACCATCCTGCGTATGTATTCCGGCAAAACGGTTTCGAAATAGGAAGCTTTCAAATCATTATCCCCCATCAGGCCGTTTATCCGTACGCGCGCATAATTCGACAGGACCGGTTTGTTCTTGCCGATTTTCAATTCGACCATCTTTATATTGGAAGTCCCTACGTCGATCCCGATGAATTTTTTTTCTCCTAATCCGAACATTTGTTTTTATTTTTTATTTATGGAAACCCCGCTATCGCCGGCCGCTACGGGGGTATTTTTTTCTTGGAAAATATTCACAATATTATTGTAACATATTTTATCGCAAACAACCATACCCAGCATCGGGAATTTATCCACAGCATCAGGAAATTATCCGGAGGACCGCACGTCCCAATGCGCGCCAGCGGATTTCCGCGGACCGTGCCACATCCACTCAGGACGGATCCGCGCGGTTTGACATAGGCTGGTTTTAAAAATAAACTGGTAGGGATAATCCTTTAGTCCAATATATGCCAAATTCAACCGATCAATTAGCCGGACACAAATTGACCAACCACGCCAAAAAAGCTTTCCTTGAAGCTGAGCAATTAGCTCGAAAGTCCAAACATTCTAAACTCGACAATCTCCATCTGCTCTATGCCATCTATTTGGAAAAGGGCAGTCTGGGCAGCAATATCCTGAATGACCTCGGGATCGAAAAAAAATCTTTCGATAGCCTCCTGCCCGGATTGGCGGCCACGGCAACCGATCCTGGAAACTCCCGACTTGCTATCTCCGACAATCTCAAAAAAACTTTCACTCGCGCCTACGGCATCGCCAAGGAATTCGAATACCCGTATGTCGGCACGGAACACCTGACCTATGCCATCATCAATTCCGGCGATGAAACGATTATGAAAATTTTGTCAGGCGCCGATCTTAAAGATATCCATAAATCGATTATGGCACTTTTCGATCCGAGCCAACTCTCCGGCCTGCCCAAGATTTTCGACATTCCGGAAATAGGCCTCAGAAAAAAGACCGCCAAAAAATCCTCCACCACGCCCTTTGTCGACAAATTCTGCGTCGATAAGAACGAGGAAGTCCGGAAAAGGAATGAAGCGGTTATCGGCCGCGAAAAAGAGATCCAGCGGATAATCAATATTTTAGGCAGGAAAAACAAGAACAACCCTGTCCTTATCGGCGAAGCGGGCGTGGGGAAAACCGCCATCGTTTCCGGACTGGCGCAAAAGATAAATACCGGCGAGGTTCCCCAATCACTCTACCGCAAAAAAATAATGGGCCTGGACGTGGCACAATTGATTGCCGGAACCAGCTTCCGGGGGGAATTCGAGTCCAGACTGAAAGAAATCGTCAAGGAAGTGACTGCAAGCCCGGATATCATCCTCTTTATCGACGAGCTTCATTCTATCGTCGGCGCCGGCAATATGCCTGGCGGACTTGATCTGGCCAATATATTGAAGCCCGCCCTGGCCCGCGGCGATATGCAAATTATCGGCGCGACGACTTTTGAAGAATACAAAAAACATATCGAGAAAGACGCAGCGCTTGAACGGAGATTCCAACCGGTCCACGTCGAAGAACCCACCCGGGCTGAAACTGAAAAAATACTTTTCGGTATCCGGAAAAATTACGAAATTTTCCACAATGCCGCCATCTCGGACGCGGCCATCGCGGCGGCGGTCGAATTGAGCATCCGTTATATCCAAAACCGGTTCCTGCCAGACAAAGCCATAGATGTGCTTGATGAAACCGCTTCCGATTTGCGCTCACGCCGCAAGCTTTCCGAAACGCTGCGCCAAATCAGGAAATTAGAAGACCGGAAGTCAGACTTGCTTGCGAAAAAAGAAAAATTGGTCGAGCAGGAACACTACGAAAAAGCTACCGGCTTGCGCGGCGAAGAAAAGAAGGTCGCGGAACAGTTGAAGCTCCTGCGACAAAACCAAACAGTTGAAGAAAAAAACAACCCCGTCGAAATAACCGCGGCCGACATCGCGAAAACCGTGTCCAGGATTTCAAAAGTCCCCGTTGAAAAAATCTTGCAGGAAAAAAACCTGCGGATAAAAAACATCCGGCAAAATCTCGCTTCGCACGTTATCGGCCAACAGCAAGCTATCGAAAAACTTTCCAGCGCCCTCTTGCGCTCGCAATCCGGCATCGGTAACCCGGACCGCCCGATTGGATCATTCCTATTCCTCGGCCCGACCGGCGTCGGCAAAACCCTGACCGCCAAAGTCTTGGCGCAAGAATTTTTCGGCAGCCCCAAATCGCTCATCCGGATCGATATGAGCGAATTGATGGAGCGCCATAATGTCGCTTCGCTTATCGGTTCGCCCGCCGGCTATGTCGGCTATGGCGAGGGAGGCAAGCTCACGGAAAAGGTACGCCGGAACCCATATTCAGTCATCCTGCTGGATGAAATCGAAAAAGCCCACCCCGATGTTTTCAACATCCTCCTGCAAATCTTGGAAGACGGCATCCTGACCGATGCCGAAGGCACCCGCGTCGATTTTAAAAACACCATTATTATCCTCACTTCCAACATCGGGACCTCCGAATTCACCAACGCCTCCAAGGTCGGTTTCGAATCCGAACAAACGAAAGGTGGCTTGCACGAAAAATTCAACCGGATCAAGGACGGCGCCCTCAAGGATCTTGAGAAAAAAATGCGCCCCGAACTTTTGAACCGCCTGGACCACGTCATAGTGTTCAACGCTTTGAACGAATCGGAAATAGAACGGATAACCGCGAAAGAACTGGAAGGGTTGGCCGCCCGCCTGTCCGGACAAAAAATCAAATTGCTGCTCAAAAACGATACCGTTAAATTCATTGCCGGAAAAAGCCTCGCTTTCAACCAAGGTGCCCGCCTCGTCCGCAAAAACATCCAGGAATTATTGGAAAATCCGATCGCGGAGATGATAATGTATGGCAAAGTCAAAAATGGCAAGATCAATGTGGACGCGAGGAAAGGGGAGATCAAGCTTACTTGATAAATTACAAATGCAAAATCGCAAATCATAAATAAATTCAAAATTCTAAATATTAAAATTTGAAATTTGAATATCTTCCAAAACACAAAGGATTTTATTTTAGACACCCTCTTCCCCATATCCTGCGTATCTTGCGGCCGCGACGACGTTTGGCTTTGCGATGATTGCCTGCGCCGGATAGAACCGCTCTCCGTCCAAGTTTGTCCGGAATGCGAAGACGCTATAACTGACAGCGGGCACGTCTGCCGGAATTGCAAATTTTCTTCCGCATTGGACGGATTGCTCGTCGCCGCCAAATACAAAGATGACCATCTTGGCAAATTGGTGCATCTGTATAAATACCGGTTTATTGAAGACCTGCATATCCCATTAGGGAAAATCCTCACCGAGGCCATCTTGCAATCACGCTTGCCTATTCCGGACATAATCATCCCGATACCGCTCCATCCGCGGCGCCAGCGCTGGCGCGGTTTCAACCAATCGCAACTGCTGGCCGGCCATATCAGCCGGAATCTGGCGCCCGGTTTTGAAATCCCGCTCGGAACGGATATCTTGCGCCGGAAAAGATACACCCCGCCCCAGATGAAAATCAAAAAATACGCCGAACGTCTGGATAATCTGCAAAACGCTTTCATTGCGGGCAAGCCTGGAGATATAAAAGATAAGACCATCCTTCTGGTCGATGACATCGCCACCACCGGCGCCACTCTTTTTGAATGCGCCAAAGAGTTGAAACGAAACGGCGCCAAAAAAGTTTTCGGCGCCGTCCTAGCCAGACAGGAAGTCAAATGAATTTTTAAAATATAGCCCTGAATTCTTCAGCCAGCGGACGCATTTCCTCATCCGTCATAAATATTTTGTCTTCCGGTTTACGATGGAATATATGGGAAACTTCCACGCCGTCGCCGACATATCTCGGCATTATATGGAAATGCAGATGAAAGACCGTCTGGCCGGCGATGGAACCCTCGTTGAAACCGTAATTGAAACCGGCCGGATGCAGATATCCGTCCAGTTTTTCCGAAACGAATCCCACCGTCCGCATCAAACTGGCTGATTCCTCCGCGTCCAATTCCCGCACGCCTTCCACGTGCCGTTTTGGCACGACCAAGCATTGGCCTTTTGTTTTCGGGCTCAGATTATAGAAAACATATTCGTTTTCCGTCTCGAATATTTTCTGCTTGGCGATGGTTTCCGGATTGCAAAATGGGCAACTCATAAGATTTATTGGATTAATTTTTAGATATCACGCGCGAACGCTACCGGCCAGCCAGAATCAGGATGGAAAAAATGATGCCGATATTCACCAAGTTATGCCCGGCTCCCAGCATAAAGTTTTCCATCGATTTGTTTTCGATGACCACTTTTTTTATGCCGGAAACGGCCGTCAGGAAGAAAAAAACCGCCAAAGCGATTTTTGATCCTTGGAAAAAAGTCTTAGCTTGGAATATGTCCAGGAGCATACTGGCGGCGGCGGCAGAAAAAAAATTCGCCAGAAAAGACGCTTGCGAAAGGCTCTTCCAGCTCTTGGCGGGCTTTTCCCCCGCCAGCTCTTCCTTGGCCGTCCGGCCGTCTTTTTTCAGGAAAAGCGCGTACCACAAAAAACTGCCGGCCATGCCGGCGCCGGCAGCTAAAAAAATCGGCAACAAAGTTAACTTGAAAAATTCCATAACGCTGGCACAGTTTGAAAGCGGGAAAATATCGCGATGACCCTCGCTGGCAACCGCCGGAAACGCGGCGGGACTTTCCCAGCAGATGGCTGATGTTGCATAAACTGTTATGTAACAATTTATGCAACAATTTCCGTCCGATCCTTGTCTGAGGAAGAGGAAAGATTTACCTGTCCGTTTCACTCCCGAGTATAAACTTCTCATCTCTCCTCTTTCTCATTCACGCTGTTCATTGAGGAAGAGGAGAGATTCGAACTCTCGGTGGACTTTCACCCACGACAGTTTTCAAGACTGTTCCCTTAAACCGCTCGGGCACTCTTCCATTATTGATTTGTATTTTTTCCGCCTTAGATGCCTATCAGCAAGTGGAAATCCGTTTTTCCCAGATTCAAACCCCGCTGCTCAGGCCGCCGATTCACCCATCCATCCTACCATCTGGAAATGGATTTGTAAATATGGTAGTATGGGGAGGCATAAAGCATTAGGATTAAAAGGATGTATGTAGGTGATTTCGATGAAAACATCAAGGACGGCAAAAAAAGCGAGGAGAAAATAGATAGCTTTTTTTCGCATTCAAAAAAAGTGGCGGAGAAAATAGCGGCGCCGGAGGAGGAAAAGCTGATCGCGGAACACTCCGCTGATGTTTTGGCGCATTGGCGAGCGCCTGAATTCGAAGTCCATGAGCAAAACAAAAGAAGATTTTTGTATGTCACCTTGCTGTTCATCGCCCTTATCGCCTATGCCATCTACGCCAACAGCCCCATTATGGCTATAACCTTCGTCCTGTTCGGAGTTGTCGGTTATATCTATATGAACAAAGACCCGCGCGTCCTTGATTTTATGGTAACTTACGACGGGATTATCGCCGGCAATGAAATTTTCAAATACGAAGCTATAAAATCATTCTGGATTTTCTACGAAGCCGAGGGGCTGAAGGTCATCAGCCTGCGCACGGACAGTTATCTTATGCCCTATGTCCATATCCCCATCCACAATGAGGATCCGGTAGCGATCCGCAAAATCTTACTAGACCATATCGAGGAAATCAAACAAGAACCGAATATCGTGGACGCATTTGAAAGATTTCTACATATGTAGTAAGCTATATTGGCTAGATAAAAAGCGCTTATAGCTCAGTGGATAGAGCGTCTGGTTGCGGTCCAGAAGGTCGCAGGTTCGATTCCTGCTAAGCGCACACTAAAAAAACGGGAAGGACAACAAAAAAGAACGGCTGAAAGCCGTTCTTTTTTTATCCATAGGTTTTTCGACAAGTTAGAATCTCTTTCCGCCTCCGAATCCGCCTCTGTTTCCACCTCCGAATCCTCCCCTTCTCGGTTTATTGGCGTTTCTTTTCTTGTTACATTCGTAACAGAAAAGATTGCCCAATGTCCCGTCTTCTTTCTTGGTCGGTTCGAACGGTAGTTCGTTGATAGCAGCTCCGCACTCTGAACAGGTGATATTCATCGCTGAAACATCAAACATCTGCCTCTGCGGCCTTGCTCCTTGATCTTGATAAGCCATTTTGTAGTAGTCACCTCTCTTTCTAGATCCCGCTTTGCACGGGATTAAATGGTGACCCTACTCCTAGCTTATCTATATTTCCTAAATAAAACTATTTCGAAATCATCACCTCTGCAATGGAGCATATCACGGGCGCATTTCCCAGTCAAGCCGCTAGTCAGGCCCCGAAACTTGATAAAATAAGCATAGTTTGTTATCCTATCTAATGTACTGGAAAGTACGGTCAACGTCTGGAGAGGTGGCTGAGTGGTCGAAAGCGGCACACTGCTAACGTGTTAACTCCTAACCGGGTTCCAGGGTTCAAATCCCTGCCTCTCCGCCAATCATAAAACAGGATTTTATCCTGTTTTTGTTTTGCGCTACACCGCGATAAAGTATCCTTTTCCGCAACTTATTTTTACTTGAATATTCCATTAAAAAGGCTATACTTGCAATAAACCAGTTTCCTGATTGATATTAATACTGGAGTTAAGCGCGGTCCTTTAAAAAATATTATCCAGTTAGACGATGTTTAACCGAAAAAGGTAATCAACTTACATCAAAAAGGAGGTGATTTTACGACGGATTGTTGGTTGGGATTTTTCTGAGGATGTTAACTGAAAAATAACTGAAGTGGAGGAAAAAATGAAAAAGCTACTGCCTTATTTGTGCGTTCTTCTGGTCCTGTGTCTTGCCGCGCCTGTCGCGGCAAAAAATATCATCGAAAAAAAAAGGAGGAAAGGCGAGAGGTAAGACTGAAGTTGCGGTTACGACTGTCCCTACAACCAAGGGTGGCAAAGCAACCACCTCAGGCGGCAAAGGCGGCGGAAAGCCCAGCGCATCCACTGATTATGGCGATCTCTATGTTGTCTTGCGGAATCTGGATGGCGTGCCCATCCTTTCCGCAGCAGGATGTCTCCAACCCCTGGATGCCGATGGCAATCTCCTGCTTCTCGATGAAGAGTGCGGAGTCATAGAAGCTGTGGACAACGTGCCCGTCGAAGTGGATTTCGGTCGGTTGAGCGTGGCCCGTTCGCCGGACAGCGTCTTGGAGTCAAGCTTTGACGAGGTAATCTCCCTCATCAAGCTTTGCAGGCATATTGATGTAGATGCTGCAGGACGTTTACGACTGGAGACACTCACTGCAACGGGGGAAGTGACCCAAAAAACGATTGACTCGCCACTGGAAAATCTGGCCTTATACTCATACCTGATGCGGAACGGCCATATACAGACAGCGGAAACAGTTGCGGATGAGCACGGAGGTGAAGTTACTCTACATCCGACTCTCGACGCGGATACCGATTACGGCAAGTTTGGGACAAGGGTCCGTTTCCTGCTGCCAGTGGTTCCGAACAGCATCGAAGCCGAACCCCTGACCAATGATGACCTGACTTTCGCCGGATTCTTCTTGGCCGCAGCAGCAGATAAGACCGGTACCATTACGGCTGATTTGGTCCAGTACCTCAATCGGATATTAGCCATCCCTAACTCGACGAATTGCCTGCCGGAAAATCCGGACTTCGTCAATTTCCGCGGCCTCGGTTACTGGCGGAATACATACTTTGACCAGGAGATCGATGTGATCCAGCCCGGAAACTCCCCAGGCAGCTGGTATACAACAGAAATTAATCTGCTGGATTGGCTCGCCTACATAAACGGCGAGCCGGTGGCTTCCAATAACATTGCGTCTTTCGTCCGCGACACAAATGATGCATTGCGGGTAATCGAATTCATCCACAACTACGAAATCCCGGCTACCTTGTGGCCGGTCCAGGTGCTTGCGCCATAACTTTTCGCAAACGCCGTCCTGCCCATACTGCGAACCGACAATGACAATGTCGGTTGCGGTATGGGCTTATTTTTATTACGGGATTTTTTCCCAGGACTGGCTACGGAAATCCGGATAAGCTATACTGCAAATATGTTAACCCTCAAAACTCCGCTCAAAAATATTTCCAAAATCCTCCCGAAATACCACAAGATTTTGGACAAATTGGAACTCCGCACCGTGGAAGACCTTTTATCATACTTCCCTTTCCGTTATGATGACTTTTCACAGACCGTCAAAGTTTCCCCGGAATATATCAACCAGACCGTGACCATCGAAGGCGTCGTGACCAAAACCAAATCAGCCCGGATCCCTCGTCGCAAGATGACGATTACAGAAGTGACTATCGAAGATGATAATAAAACTCCCTTGAAGGCTATCTGGTTCAATCAACCCTTCGTACTGGAATCTTTGCGGGAAGGGACTTTCGCGCGCCTGAGCGGCAAAATGACCCTGCGCGGCAAGACATTGCAGATGACCAACCCGTCCTGGGAAAAAGCCGCCCGCGAAACCACTAACACTGGGTGCCTCGTTCCCATATACAGCGAAACCAGCGGTATAACCTCCAAATGGATCCGCTGGCAACTAAAACCGCTCTTGGAAACCGCCCGGCAGATGGAGGATGTCCTCCCCTATGATCTCCGGCAAAGATTGAACCTCTATGACATTTACACCGCCCTCTCCCAAATCCATTTTCCCGAATCCCGCGAAAAACTTTTGCGCGCCCAGAAAAGGTTCGCCTTCCAAGAAATGTTTCTGGTGCAGTTGCGGACCTTGCAAATCAAAACCCAGTGGGAAAACAACCCGGCTTCGCCGATCAAGTTCGACGAAAAACTGATCCAAGGCTTCGTCAAAAAACTGCCTTTCAAACTGACTGACGCCCAGCGCAAAGCTTCATTTGAAATTTTGAAAGATTTGGAAAATCCACTACCGATGAACCGCCTCTTGAACGGCGACGTCGGTTCCGGCAAGACCGTGGTGGCCGCCATCGCCTCCCTGCAAACAGCCAGCGCCGGCTTCCAAACGGCGATTATGGCGCCGACAGAAGTTTTGGCGCGCCAGCATTTTGAGAGTTTTTGTAAAATATTTGAAAATTACAATATAAACATTGCGCTTTTGACTAATTCATACAAGCTGGCTAACAATTTCGAGTTTCGAGTTTCGAGTTTCGACTCAGACTCCAATTTTCAAAATTCTAATTTAAAAAATGATTCAAAATTCAAAATTCCAAATTCAAAATTATCTCGAAATGCGCTACTGGATGAAATCAAGTCCGGCAACATGCAAATTATCATCGGAACCCACGCCATCATCCAGGAAGACGTCCAATTTAAAAATCTGGCGCTGATTATCATCGATGAGCAACACCGTTTTGGCGTGGCCCAACGCGCTTATTTGCAACAAGAAACGATGGACGTCCGCGATGGCCAGAAAAAGACTATCCCACATCTTTTGACGATGACCGCCACCCCCATTCCAAGGACTTTAGCCATCGCGATGTTCGGCAGTTTGGAGCTTTCCCTTTTGGACGAGATGCCTAAAAACCGCAAAGAAATCATCACTAAAATAATCCCCGCGACAGTCCGCCAAGAAGCCTATGATTTTATCCGCCAAGAAATTAAAAACGGCAGGCAGGCTTTTGTCATTTTGCCTCTCGTGGAAGATTCAAAAGTTTTGACCGAATTGAAGGCCGCAACCAGCGAACATCGAAGATTATCCGAAGAAATTTTTCCCGATCTGCGTCTGGGACTTTTGCATGGCAAATTGAAATCCAAAGAAAAAGAAGCTGTGATGGAAGATTTTAAAAATAAAAAAAGTGATGTTCTCGTCGCCACTTCCGTAGTCGAAGTCGGCATCGATATCCCCAACGCGTCAGTGATTATCATCGAAGACGCCGACCGCTTCGGCCTGTCGCAGCTGCACCAGTTCCGCGGACGGGTCGGACGCGGAGAACACCAATCCTATTGCTTCCTATTCACCAATTCCGACACGGAAAAAGCCTTGGAACGCTTGCAAGCGATGGAAGACACTTCGGACGGTTTTGAGATTTCCCAAAAAGACCTCGAACTGCGCGGTCCCGGGCAATTCTTCGGCCTCGTCCAATCCGGCCTGCCCGACATCGCGATGGAACACTTGTCCAACATAAAACTCATCAAATTCGCCCGCGCCGAAGCGCAAAATATCCTGTCCTCCGACCCGGAACTGGCAAACCATCCGCTCCTCGCTCAGGCCCTGCAAAAATTCCAAGAAAAGATCCATTTGGAATAAAAAGGTGCCGCTTAAACGGTTAAGCGACACTCTATTTTTTTAAAAATAGAACCGCCACAAATAATGCTTGCAATGCCGGGCATAATCGATGCCGATCCTTCGGCCAGTTTTGATATTTTCTTTTTTGATTTTTTCACCTTTTTCAATCCACAATTTCTCCCCCTTGGTCAAATTGCATCCGTTCAGCTGGCGGTCTATTTCCAATACTTTACACAATTTGCCAGGGCCATCGGTTTTTTTATAATCTACGTTTTCAATTTTCACACCCCTGAGCATCACCGCCGCCGGAAAATCCTTTTTCTCCGTCACGATATTCATCACATTATGCATCCCATAGACCAGATAGATATAACTGTGACCGGCCTGGCCGTACATCATCTCCGTCCGCGGCGTCCGGCCCTTGGAAGCGTGGCTTGCCAGGTCATCCTCGCCGGCATAGGCTTCCACATCGGTTATCATCGCCCGGATGGTTTTTCTGCCGATCTTGCGCACTAAAAAACAGCCTAATAAATCTTGGGCTGTTTGCAGAGTATCTCGGTTATAAAATTTTCTCTTAAGGACCATAATGTTAATTAAAAATCCAATGCATGCGTTTAACTACTTGCGGATTTTTTCCGTGACCCAGAAATCGCCGAAATAGTTCTTGGTCATTATCCGAGTCTGCGAATCAATGGCCGGGAAAGCGGAAAAAAGCGCGACGATCGGGAACAGGACATATTGGAACAACATATTGAAATAGCGGGTCCAGTGATATTTTTCCGGTTTCGGCGGCAACGACAGCATCGATAACGGGATGGACACGAACATCCCCATCAAGGAAATCTGCATCAAGTATTGCGTGATCAACGGCAGGTTGTGCGCCAAAACGCTCGTGCGGAAAATTTCCCCGCCCAACGCCAGCGGCAGCCACCCCAGGAACGCCAGGACGAAAGCGGTCGTTGCCCAAGTATAGTGGCCTTCCAACATCTCGAAAGAAATCCGCAATTTCGTTTTCAGGGCGATTTTTTTATTCGGCCAAATCGCGCGCATCGTAATCGGGAAATTTTCAATGCCATACGCCCAGCGGCGGTTCTGCTTGTACTGGTTTTTGATAGTCTTCCAATAGGTTTCCGCCAGCACCGCGTCCAATGAGATCGGCAGATGGATCGGATAGACCTCATAGTCGCCGTCGAAATACGACAGGCATTTCCAATAGATGATCGAGTCCTCACTGATCATATTGACCGGCCAGAAACCGACTTTGACCAAAGTGTCGAAAGGTTCGCTATGTGAAGAGAATGTCACCATCTCGCGGCGCGTGCTCTGGTAGAGATGCCAGAAGGACGAACCGGTCACGATCATCCGCACGATCGCATTGGTGTCCCACAGAGTGTTATGATAGACCGGGATCGGCTGATAGGCGCGTTGTAACCGCTTGGGTGTCGTGATATAAGCGTAAGTCAGCGCAGCAAAATATTCCGGATGGGCCACGCTGTCGCAATCGAAATTAGAAAAAATCACTTTCTTGTAATCGATTTGCCTTTCATCCAGATAGGCCATCAGTTTTTTCGAGGCATACGCCGCGTTAGACGCCTTGCATCTCATCTCTCCGGCCGCCACCTCATGCGTAGTCACCAAAAAATCCCGGAAGACTCCTTGGAATTTTTTGGTCAGATATTCCACCTTTGGCAAGCGCGTTTCCGGACTCTCCCGTTCCTCCGTGCCTAAAACGATGATCATCTGGCTCTTAGGAAAATTCGCATCCGCCAAAGATTGGATGGCCGGTTCGATAATTTCCGCCGGCTCATTAGCTGTCGGCAAAAAAACCACGTGCACGATGGAGCGCCAATCCCAAATTTCCGAAGCGATCGGAACCAACTTTTCCACTTCTTTCAATAATATTTTTTCTTTCTTTATCCTGGACCTGACCGTCCACCTTTTCCTGATGTCGAAAAACGGCATCTCTTTCAAAGACGTTCGCATCGCCTGGATGCGCAGTGCCAGATCCGAAGCATATTCTTCCGGATGGACGATGTTTTGGCAACGCTCCCACCAGTCGGTCTTCTTGCCTTCCAACATCTTGAAATGGCCTTTCAGGGAATAGTAAGTGATGAAGATTATTTTCAAGATGAAATAGACGTCGAAAACTATGATCGCGATAGCCGCCGCCACCGGAAAAAACCAGGACACACCGATCATCAAAGCGAAAGTGCTCCAGGTCATCGCCCCGGGAATAACCTCAAAAAAGCGCTGTTTTTTGCGCTCCTGCGGGTCGATAGTTTTTGGATCGGGAAATTTGAACATATATAGGATTTATCGGACAGCATACCACTTTCTGGCGCAAAGGTCAATCGACCCCAGCAAATCGCCAACCGCCCATCTTTCCGGATTATACCACTTAATCCGGACAAAAAAAACTTCCTGTTAAGAGAAGCTTTTCTTTTTGGTACCGCCAAGGGGATTTTCGCGTCGTCCGCGGCGGACTCCTTGTCCTGGGCAGCGCTGAACGCTCGCTTGCTCGCATCCATCGGCATTCGTCTGCGCCGCGGCGGCTTGCCTCACCTCTGCCCGTTCGAATCCCCTTGACGACAAAAAAACTTCCTGTTAAGGGAAGCTTTTCTTTTTGGTACCGCCAAGGGGATTCGAACCCCTGATTTCCAGGATGAAAACCTGGCGTCCTGACCGGGCTAGACGATGGCGGCATGTCTTTTTGATAACAGTAGAAATAATAACACAAACTAAAAATAAATCAAGCGGCTGCTGGAAAACCGCTGAAAATTACCCTATATGTCGATTCATGCTATCAAACCGAAAAACCTAATCCTCATCGCAACACTCGACTATTTCAACATGGAATTCGGCCCGATTCTCATCGTCGCGCTTGCCGACCGCCCGCAAAATTTTGTTTTGTTCATATTTTTTTCTGTCCGGAGAGCTATCGATATCCTTCAGGCTGTCAAAATTCAATATCCGTACGGAGCCGTCAAAATCCCTGATTACGACTTGGTTGCCGGAAGATTCGATAATCCGACCTGAAACGGCGATGTCGCCCGGAATCGTTTTCTTGAACCATCCACCCATAACATCTTCTGCGCCGGCGACCGCGAAAAAAGAACCCAAAAGGAGCGTAACTGCCAGCAAGGCAAGGACGGCTATATTGGAATCCATACATATTCCGCGCGACAAATCGAATTTATGGATTATGAAATTAGCCAATACGATGGTTATGATAAAAAGGATGATGTAATCATACGGCAATGTCAGTAAAATTATCTTCAGCCCCGGCCAGCCGAACGCCATAAACTTCATAACCCCGGTTTTTTTCAAAAAATACAGGAATGTACTCAATAAAAAAGCGCTAGCCAGAATCGACAACGCCAAAACGCTTTCCAACCCCAATTTTTGAGCCAAAAAAAGGGAAGCGGGCCGCATCCGGATTTTTTTTTCCTTTATCTTCTGCATTATTTCCTGTTTCATCTTGTTTCTCGCTTAATTGATATACTTTCCGTTTGGATAAAAATCTAGCTTGGCGGATTGCTCCGGTCGTTCAATTTCTCCATTTCTTCCGCCATTTTTTTCTTAGCCCTGTTAATCAATGTTCCGACCGTATTGACCGGTTTTTGCAAAATCTCGCTTATTTCCTCATATGATTTTTCCGAATAATAGCGCAATATCAGGACCTGTTTGTATTTGATCGGCAGCCGATTGATGGCTTCATCAACCTCCCCTATCGCCTCTTTCCGAAGCCAAAGATGGTCGGCGCCGTCTTCCGCGCTATTGCTCGCCAATTTATCTTTGGTCGAAGTGATATCTTCCCAGGAAATGAATTTTTTCAGCGACTTCCTCTTGATATAGTTGACCGCCTCATTGTGGGCGATCCGATATATCCAGGAAGAAAATTTCCGCTCCGCATCGTAGCTTTGCATGTTTTCAAAAGCCTTGATAAAAACATTTTGCAACAGATCTTCCGCTTCCTCCCGGTTGCCGATCAAGCGATAAAGATAAGCGAACAGCTTGCCTTGGTATCTTTCGATAATCGCAGCAAACAAATCCACCTCTCCGGCTTGGATCAATTTGACCAATTGGTTATCATCCAATCCGGCCTGCGCTTTTCCCATAGCTTCAAAATCGCCTATTTTGCTGATTTCCTCCACGCTGATTATCAATTAATACTTATTATCAGAACCAATATTTCATTTGTGAATTATCCTAGAATCGCATACAATACCAATGTATGATACCATAATCCGTCTTGCGCCGAATCAGGCAAAAAAAATATGTATATCTTAGGAATAGAAACTTCTTGCGATGAAACCGCAGCCGCTATAATAAGAATAGATGAAAAAAGCGGTTCTATCAAACCGTTATCCAATGTTATCTCTTCCCAGATACGCTTGCACGCCCGATGGGGCGGCGTAGTGCCTAATCTGGCGGCACGCGAGCATCTGCGCAATATCCTGCCGGTCATACAAGCCAGCCTGGCTGAAGCGGACATCCGTAAGGAAAACATTGACCTTATCGCCGTCACCCAAGGCCCGGGACTCATTCCCGCCCTTCTTATCGGCACCAACACCGCCAAAACTATCGCTTACGCCTGGCAAAAACCATTACTGGGCATCCATCATATCGAAGGACATATCTATGCCAATTTTATTGCTAAAGATCCTGGGGATATCGCTTTCCCTGTCCTCTGCCTGGTCGTTTCCGGCGGACACACACAGCTAGTATTGATGAAAAAACATTTGGATTATGAAATAATCGGTGAAACGCAAGATGACGCCGCTGGCGAAGCCTTCGATAAGGTTGCCAGGATCCTAGGCCTTAGCTATCCGGGCGGACCGATAATTTCAAAATTGGCGGACGAATTCAAGCCGGAAAAATCCCTTTTTCCGATCAGTTTTCCCAGACCGATGATCGCCAGCAAAAATTTTAATTTTTCTTTTTCCGGCCTCAAAACATCCGTCCTCTATCTTGTGAAAAAAAACCAAGCCCGGCTGGCTGATAAAAAATTCGTCCGGCAAGTCGCCTATGAATTCCAACAAGCCGTTATCGACGTCCTCCTGGCAAAAACCGTCGCGGCCGCAAAAATCCACAAACCGAAAACTATCATACTGGCCGGCGGAGTCAGTGCCAACACCCAGTTGCAAATCCAGCTTGGCAAAGCCGTTTCGCAACAACTTGCCGGCACGGACTTTTCTTTCCCGGATCCCTCCTTCCAATTGGATAACGCGGCTATGGTCGCTACCGCCGCTTTTTTCAGGCAGCAAAAAAATGGCCTCAACGATACGCTGTTTTCCAATTGGAAAGAGCTTACAACCGAAGCTAATTTGAAGTTATAAAAAAATACAAAATATGCGATTCATCAAATCCCTTGTCTTTGGTTTACTAGCCGCTTCGGGAGCGCTGTGCATCGAACTTATCCTGTCGAATGCATATTACGTCGTATCCTCAAAAGACATCGCAGTGGATTATTTTATCGGAATGACGATCTTTTTGCTTATCGTCGTTTTGGTTGAGGAGATTTCCAAATATATCCTGCTAGTCAAATTATATTCCGCGCTTGGCAGCCAGCCGCCAAAAATTTCCATGGCGCTTGTTTTCGGAGCAGGCTTCTCCTTGGTTGAAATACTTTTTTTCCTGAGCCAAACTTTCCCATCCCACGATGACCTCCTTGGCTTCCGGTTATTAGGCACCCCATTATTGCATATCGCTACTGCCGGAATTATCGGCACGCTATTGCTCAAAAAAAATATCCCGGCCATCAAAATCATCGGACTCGCCTTCGCCCTGCATCTGGCTTATAATTTATCGGTTATATATGGTTTGGGTTATGTGGCAATTTATTCAGAGCTAGCATTTTCTTTCCTTTTGCTGGCCGCATTCAACCGCAAATCCATCCGGACAAAAGTCTGATCGCGGAATTTTTGTCATTTGCAAAATATGGCGCCTTCGATTATAATTATTTCAGATAATAAAATAATATTCACAAAAAAATGATTAAAGTGAAGCGATCTTTTTTGGAAAGACTCACCGGTTCAAGTAATATTGATGAAAATCAGGAATTTGAAACCCCTATCAGGCCATTAGCTAAAATCTATGAAGAAGAGGAAGAATCCGAGGAAATGTTGATAAATTCTTCCACCCGGAGGACCATGCCGGAAGAAAGCCCGGCTTCCAGTGAAGACGGTGAAGGACAACTCACCATAGATGTCTATCAAACTGACAATGATATCGTCATCAAATCGACTATAGCGGGCGTCAAACCGGAAGATTTGGATGTGACAATCAACAGCGATATGGTCAGTATCCGTGGCGAAAGGAAGAATGAAGAAATGGTCAGTGAAGAAAATTATTACTACCAGGAATGTTACTGGGGAAGTTTCTCCAGATCGGTTATTTTACCGATCGATGTCCTGGCTGACAAAGCGGAAGCTTCGATGAAAAACGGAATTTTGACTATCCGCCTGCCGAAAGCTGACAATACTAAGACTAAAAAAATCCAGGTTCGCGGCTTCTAGAGCCGAAAAGTGCGACAAAACGCCCCGATATGCGGGGCGTTTTCCATATCCCGGAAGTATTGATTTTAGAGCAAATTTAGGCTATTCTTAACTTATGTTAAATCTTCTGACAACAATCATTTTTAGCTGTCTACTCCTTATCGGAAGTAGCACCGCTCTGGCCGAAACAATCCCTTTGGGAAAGTTTTCTTCTGCCAGCCAAACTGACGGCGTATTCAAGGAACTCACGCTTAAAGTCGGCACTAAGACCTATCCGCTGACCAAGACGGAGCTTTCCAGCTGGATCAAAGAAAAAAATGTCCTCACCTATAACCCGGACTACGTTTCCGAAATTGAAAACAAGGATATCTGCCAGCACGAAAAATCCATCCTATGCGCGCTGGCGCTAAGTTTGAAAGACCAAGACCATATCCAAAAATCTTCAGTCCTCTATTTGGATACCGGATCAACGAAACGGTTCATTGAAGATCTATCCAGGCAAGCGAACATAGAACCGACCAATGCCAAATTGACTATAGAGAATGGCAAGGTCTCAGTTTTTACCCTAAGTCAGCTTGGCATCGAACTTGACCAAGAAAAAAGCATCGCTATCCTAGCCAACCATCTAGCACAAAAAGGGGCATCCGACACCCTTGATTTGCCATACATCCAGAAAAATCCGGAAGTCAGAACTGATTCTATCGATAATCTCGGCATCACTTCCCTTATCGGCGAGGGACGCTCAAATTTTCGTGGCTCCCCTAAGAACCGCGTCTTCAATATCAAAGTCGCCACCAACCGTTTTAACGGAACACTCATCAAGCCAGGTGAAGAATTCTCTTTTGTAAAAATATTAGGTGAAGTCGATGGCGAGCATGGCTATCTACCGGAATTGGTCATTAAAAAAGACAAAACCGAGCCGGAATTCGGCGGCGGAATCTGCCAAGTTTCAACCACGGCTTTCCGTGCCGCTATTTATGGCGGCCTTGAAATAACCGCCCGCCGTAATCACGCCTATCCGGTTTCGTATTACAATCCTCAAGGTATGGATGCCACAGTCTATGTGCCCCGGCCCGATTTGCGCTTCATTAACAACACCCCCGGCCATATCCTGATCCAGACTGAAATTGTCGGAACGGAATTAATATTCAGATTCTTCGGCACTTCGGATGGCCGCAAGACCGATGTGATCGGTCCGACTATTCTTGAAAGAAAACCGGACGGATCGATGAAAACGACCTTTTCCCAGCAAGTATTTGATGCTGATGGCAAATTGATCCGGGAAGACGTCTTCAATAGCAGTTATGATTCACCGAATAAATACCCGCATCCCGGACAAGTCTTAAC
This sequence comes from Candidatus Moraniibacteriota bacterium, assembly GCA_030679995.1. GTDB lineage: Bacteria > Patescibacteriota > Minisyncoccia > Moranbacterales > UBA2206 > JAUXSK01. The sequence continues at coordinate 11,654 of JAUXSK010000019.1, read as the reverse complement.
TGAAAAACCTGATGATTGGTCAAAAAATGAATGGTCGAAATATTTGAAAGAAAATAAGCGGACTTAGCCGGCAAATATTGACTGATTGCGCTTTTCCTGCTAGGATGGCTATATTGCCTTTAGGCAATTTTATGTTTTGACTCTTATCGCGCCCTTTAAGCATTGAAATCTGCGCCTGTAGCTCAGTGGATAGAGCAGTAGCCTTCTAAGCTATTGGTCGCAGGTTCGATTCCTGCCAGGCGCACATAATCGGCAATTTAAAATTATAGTTTTGCACCCATAGCTCAGTTGGTAGAGCAGATCCCTCTTAAGGATATGGTCCTAGGTTCAAGTCCTAGTGGGTGCACAGGAAAGAGAACGGGAAGTCTCCAGAGTGGCGATCATAGTTCAGTGGTAGAACATCGGTTTGTGGTACCGAGTATCTGGGTCCGATTCCCAGTGATCGCCCCCCTGTAGATTTCTTAAAAAATCAAAAGTTATGCACCCTTAACTCAACGGATACCTGCTGGCAGGCAGGAAGTTCCGCCTATTTTTTTTATTGTTTGCGCCCTTAGCTCAGTGGATAGAGTATCTGGCTTCGAACCAGAGGGCCGGGGGTTCGAATCCCTCAGGGCGCACCGTTTTTTTTAAATTTTCCATGAGGAATTCGAACGGGCAGGAGTGAAGCAAGCCCGCCGCGGCACAGACAAACGACGATGGATGTGAGCAAGCGAGCATCCAGCGCTGCCCAGGACAAGGAGTCCGCCGCGGACGACGCGAAAATCCCTCAGGGCGCACCGAATCTAAAAATCCTCCCTTCCGGGAGGATTTTTTGCTTTACGCTTTTTCAGAAAAACCTATTGCTTCAGTCTGAAAATATCCTTGACGACCTCTATGTTTTTTTGATAGTCTTCCTGCCTGAAGTTTATATCCCTCAGAACCTTATCAAACTTAACCTTATTGAAATCATTCAACTCATTTTTAGAGCTGACATATTCTTGTTTCTTGGCCTCGCTCCATCGGTAATCATATGCGTATCGATACCACAGGAAACCGACATACGCGAACAAAACCGAAAATATCAAAAAGACGACAAATGATTCATGCCGATTGGCAAAGCCGGATGTTTTTTTAAAAACATTTTTAGAGTCGATTCCGGATGGGATATTTTTTAATCCGATTTTCATTTTTTTATATAGACTACCACGTCTAAAATGCTATTTATGACTTCCTTTGTCAGCTTTTTTTCCTGCGGCCGTTCAGCTACCGCAAAAGGATCGGGAGTGGCTGGAGCGGGTCTGACAACCGGACTGGCGATGGATTCGATAGTCCTTTTCTCGGAACTTATCGTAATGATGTTGACATACTTTTTATAATTTTCCAGCTTATTGATGAAATTCAACAAACCCGCATAATTGCCTTCCAGGGCGATCTGCATAGAAAGGAAATTGGAATATGCCAGTTTGCTCTTAATGTCCAGCTCGCCATTTTTCGATTTAGCCACCGGTTTGGCAGTTGCTAGATCTTGCAATTTGAATTCGATCTTATTGCCGGTTTGTTCCGCTAGAATCTCCAATTCTTTGATAAAATCCAACTCTTTCGACTGTTCTATTATGATATCGAACTTATCAGCGTTATCTTTAACCTTGGCATAATCCGATTCCATCGCAGCGACCGAAGAAAGTTTTTTTTCATTCAACTCCTTGTCGATTTTTTTCTGTTGGATATCGTTCGCCCTGGCGATTATCCCCTCTACCGCAGGCATAACTAAAAAATAGGTGAAACTTAACACCACTACCATAAATATAGTTACTGCCAGTTTTATTTTATTTTTTCTTAAGAATTCCTTCATTTATTTTTTTATACATTCTTCTCTTATGTTGAATTCTATTTGAAAATCGACATTCTCCTTGGAAACCAAGCTGGAAAGCGGCAAATTCACATCCATAAAACAAGGTTCCTGGGAAAAACTGGTTTTCATCGCCACTAGAATATCCCGCGTATCCGCCGTTCCGGCAAGTAAAAACTTATAATTTTTATTGGCCATTTTAACCACACTGATGCCGTCCGGCGTCGCGGCATTTAATTTTTTAAATATCTTCGTCCAATACAATTGGTCGTTTTGGATAGATTCGTTAAAAGAAGCCTTGGCGTTTATTTCCTTAAAATTACTGTCCAATTCGGAAATTTTTTCATAACGGGCCTTATTTTGCCCGCTCTCAGTTTCATTTACTTGCACGTCAAGATTGATTTGCAATAAATAATCCAAACTGAGGATAAGCGCGAAAAAAATAACCAGCACGAAAGATAAACTCATTTCCCAGCGCAAAACACGCCGCAATCTGCCTGATTGCGCTATTTCATTTTTTTTCCCTTCGGGAATCAGATTAAGTTTAATTTCCATAATTTAATGACCGGATCGCCAATCCGATGGCGGTAACATATCGCACTGACACCGATCTATCTATTACCGATAAACTGTTTCCTAAATTCAAATTTATCCAAGGATCGCCCATAACCACTTCTTTCTTAATCCGTTCATTCAAATACTGAGCCATACCCTTCATATTCGACCCCCCTCCGCACAGGATGATCCTTTTCACTTCCTGGGATTGCTTGGACATCTCCCCATAAAAATCCATCGTCTTGGTGATTTCCATCACCAGGTTCTCCAACAATGGACTGACTGCCGTGAAAATCGGATTACCTTCATCCCTATTTTCGATCCCATTGTTTATTTTGACCTCTTCCGCTTCTTGATCGCTCACATTCAAAGTTTTGATTATAGCATCGTTTATACCTTCCGATGAAAACGGGATGCTGGAAGTGAAATATGGGACGATGCCTTCCGCGATTATGAAACTGGTCCTTCTAGCCCCCAAGTCGACAATCAAACTCACCGCTTCATCTTCAGTGGTGTTGTTTTTCACCAAACTCCGGATGGTCGCCATCGATTCGATTTCCATCCCATAGACATCCAATCCGGCTAAAGCCAGAACTTCCATCCAATCGTCGACGACTTCGCGCGATACCGCCGCCGTCAAAACTTTCTGGGTCTTACTATCATCGTCATCCAAAAATTGCCAATCGAAATATACCTCATTGAGCAGCATCGGCATACTGGCCTCCATCTCCCAGCGCACCGCTTCGTGGGCTTCTTCTTCGCTCATCTTCGGAATCGTGATTATCCGCACGAAAGCTTTCGACTCAGGCAAAGAACAGATGACTTTATTGGAATTTATTTTTTTAGCGCTAGGTGATTTCAACAAGGTCTTTATCGCAACGGCGACCTGTTCCCTGTTGATTATCCGTCCGTCTTCTATATTACCTGGCGGGATATCTAATGAACCATAGCCACGGACCACATCTCTTTTGCCATTTTTTTCCAATTGGAAAACCTTAACCGAAAGATCGCTCAGATCCAATCCGAAAATCCTCGGCTCTAAATTTATTATGTTTTTATTCAAAAAACTCATATCCTGGCCTATCGAAATTAAGGGCTTTTTAAAAATCTTACGGGTTGCGTTTTTCTAATCCATTATAATTCATCCCAAAGATCTATGGAATACTCGGTACCGGTCGGAAAATACGGTGGCGGATAATATAATAGGTTATTGTCGAAGTTCAGGATGCGCGTATGGTATCCGGTTCCGTCCGTATAGGCGAACCCATAACGCAAGTTGGTCGCGATCGAACCGTTGACCGTTATCGAATCCTTATTGTAAACGGAGCTGTAATAATCGCGTCCGACCCGGCCGGATTGCGCTAACAACGCCGCATCGACAGTCAGATCATTCAAACTGTCCCTGACGACGCTTATATCTTGTTGGGCGATCAGCCCGATGATATCCTTGCCATCTGAATTGGTATAAAGTAGGTTGTCTTCGCCGATATAGACATTAGGTTTCGTCCCGCCGATCAAATTAGCCGCGACAATCGTTAACCTAGCGCTATCAATTCTACCTTCCACCCAAATATTATTCTCGACGAAAATCACCCCGTTATTCGGGATAGGATACGTCTGGAAACAATCCGGATCGCTACAGGAACTGCAAGACCCGCCTTTGTTTTTCTTTTTATATTTGGAAACTTTGTGTGAAGTAGAATCATATGTTTCCACGGTGCATATATCGAAAGTATCATTGCTCTTAAGAATTATCTTCCTGCCACGCCCGGTTTCATCGAAATATAAGCCATGGCCGCTGATTTTCGATTCGGTTTTCATATTATTAAGATCCGCAAGCAATCCATTGAAATCGACCGTCGGCAACGGAAATTGCCGTCCGGCCTGGAAAATATCCACGCGTTGCGGAACCGGATTCGGAGGCAACGGATCGACCGGAGCGATATGGGTATGCACGCCGAATTCATCGCCACCGGAGTGGTCGGGATCGTCATATTTATCCATAGAGCTGCTCACGATATTATGCGCCACGCCGTCAAAACGGATTCCGTCATTGGAATGCACTTTACCAAAAACCTGGGTATCTTCACCGAAACGCATAACATCGTTCGCGATTACCGCAAATTCGCTCCAAGACGGACGTCTGAATCTGGCCTGGACCACTCTTTGGATATTAGGTTCATTATATGTCCAGCCGGTTGACCGCACCATCACGATAGTCGAATCCGGTTCTGGCGGTTGGACTTCGATCCGATATTTTCCGATAGCTCCGCCTTCCGGATCGAAAAATTCAGCTTCATACGGGACATCGACGCCATATGGGTCGCCTGTTTCCCAAAAAGTTTTTATTTGCTGGACGGTTTTCCCTGAAACCTGATGCGCCAAATACCACCGATAAAAATACACACCGGCCTCAGCGACCTGGAACGCTTGTTCTTTTTCGCCCCGATTGAGACTGGCCCTCATCTGCGAAGAGATATACCGCAATAGCGAAACCAAGATAATCGAGACTACGGCCATCATTATCAGCCCGTAGGCCAAGGCTGACCCTTTTTTATTTTTTTTCATATTTTTTATTTTTCCCTTTATTTCATTCTATCATAATCGTTCAAATTGCGCAGTTCCACGAACGACTGGGTTTCGATATTGTCCGGCGCCCGATTGGGATCGATGTTTATTTTCAACGATATCCTAACAAGCCTGATATTGGAAACATCCACCGGCATTGCTACTGGATTGTTTACCGTATCGCCAGGATAATCTTTATTATAATAGTAAAAAATCGGCTCATCGGCATCATTGACGATCCTTTCAGCTAAAATCTTAGTTTGTTGGTCGTATGATACATATGTTTTGGGGATTCCGGTCGTCGGCTTCGTTATGCCCATAATTATTTGCCCGCTCTGCAGATAGAAATGGAGCCTCTCCGTGATGCCATCTTTATCATAATCGGAAAAAACCACCAAATCATTTTCGGAGGCCGATTTGATCGGGTACGAACCATCATCAGCTTGCCGCACTTTACGCAAATAACCCACCATATTATTGACTCCTTGGGAAACCGCGTAGGCTGACTGGCCCATTTCTATGGTGTAAGAATTCATATTCCAACTGCGTATGAACAACAGCGTGAATCCCATTATGGCGATGGTGAAAATTGAAATGGCGACCATCATTTCGATGATGGTCATACCGGAATATCCTTTTTTTTGCCTGTTATCCATAATTTTATTCGACAGCGATTAATTTTATTTGCTGCGTCGTCAGTTTGTCAATCGCCACCGTGCCGGAATATTCTTCATATCCCTCTGCCGTTATCTTCAAATTGTATGTGCCCGCGACAAGTGGATTGGATGAAACCGGGAAAAAAACGACTCCATCCACCAAGCTTGTCGAATTTTCGCTATAACCGTCCGCATTGGTCAATTCCACATATGCATCAGCCAACGGCGCATCATCCGCCGCCTTAAGCACGTTGACCAATAATGAATTGTCGTCATTCTTAGCGAATCTTATCGCAACCTCCTGCGAATTGCCCGGAACGACCAACACCGCATATTTATTTCCAATAGGATCGAAACTGGATAAATTATTCAAACCGATCAGCGTATATCCTTCTACCGCCCCCACACCAGAAATGAAAAATTGGCTCGGGCTGATATTCTCGAAATTTTCTTCGCCATTCTCATCCGTCGTACTGTCGGAAATCAGATTATATATAGGCGCCGCCGGGGATTGCAGCATATCATAACCTAAAATCCTGCCGCCTTCCATATGGAAAGCGACGTTCGGCAAGGGATTGCCCAGATAATCGACGGACAGGAATTTCAAATTGATGAGTTTATCCTCAACGATGCTTTTCACATTCAACATATTCTCAACGACTGAAGCTGGGGTGTCGATAATAGAATAAGTGACCGAGGCCGGATCGATCGTCTCCACCGTTTCATACCCGTCTTTGGAAACGGTAATGTCATATCCTTGGATGGATTGTTGGGCTCCCGGCAACATCAAATTGCCGGTATCATCCGTCATCACGGACAAATTGACTCCTGGAGATATTTCACTATTGACGATGTGCACCGAAGCCTGCGGGACCCCGATTCCATCGCTGCCGATAACATTCACCGAAAGCGTACCGCCAGCCAGGTTCTGTTCTATGCCCGGCGGGACAAATCTGGCTATTAAAAAAACATTACTATCTTCATCACCCGTTCCATTCCAAGAAATCGTGACCTTGACCCGTTTGTAATCCAAATCTATCGGGCTGATTCCATCAAACGGGTCATCCACATACTGGATGAAAGTTTTGACATGGTACGTATGGCCGCTTTCCGTAACATCCTCTTCGGCCGGTATGCTTCCGCTCGGTATCCCCCCCACGATTCCGATATTGTCATATTGGAGATTCCTGATTATCTCCATTTTTTCATTCGCCAAAGCCACCGCCCCGAAACGATTTTTCGATTCGATAATATATCTGCCGCCCAGGGTGAAGACCGAATAGAAAGTCACGGTAATCACCGAAAAAACGAAAAGTAGCACTAAAGCCTCGACTAAGGTGAATGCTGGCATATTTGAAGCTATGGAAAATTTTTGGAATTTTTTCATTTTCATTTGGATTTTAAAATTTCTATTTGATATTCTCCAGCACGCTATACATCGGCTGTAGGATGGAAACCGCGAAAAACCCGACGACGCTTCCGATCAGAAGCATCAAAACCGGCTCGATTATAGAGGATAAGTTTTTGGTTATCTGGTCGACATCGGCCTCATAAAATTCGGCAAGCTTGGACAAAACCACTTCGGTTTTTCCGGTTTCCTCGCCCACTTCGATCATCTGCGGCACCAAGACAGGGAAAATCTTCCTCTCGGCAAAAATTATCTTGCTCAGATTGACACCCTTTTGGACATCCACCACCGCGCGCGCCAGCGCGTTCTGATAATAGAAATTGGTCAGGGTTTTTGAAAGTATTTTCAAAGATTCCACGACAGAAACGCCGCTCTTCAAAAGGGAACTGTATATCCGCGCGAACCTGGCGCAATTCACCTTGATGACTATGTTCTTGATTACCGGAAGATTGATCAGGATAAGACTGGCCAACTTCTTGCCCACCTGGGTCGTAGATAAAAATTTGACCATAATGCCGAACAGTGGGAATAGGAAAACCAAAGCATACCAATAATTCCTGATCAAATCGCTCATAGAAATGATGAACTGGGTCGAAGCCGGCAAAGTCGCGTCCAAATCCTCGAATACTCCGGTTATCTGCGGCACGACATAGACCATCATCACGATACCGATGAGGCCCATCGCGACCAGGATGACCGCTGGATAGACCAGAGCGCCCGTAACTTTCTTGATGAGTTCATGGTCTTTTTCCAGCTGCATCGCCAAAATATTCAAAACCTCTTCCAAATTACCACTTACCTCGCCGACCCTGATCATATTGACGAAAAGTTCATCGAAGATGCCGGGAAATTTCGCCAAGCTGTCCGCGAAACTGACTCCGGTCTGGATATCGTTATTCACATGATCAAGGACGCTGATGAATTTCTTGTTCTGGGTTTGCGCCTTGATATTCTGCAATGATTTTGACAGCGGCATCCCGGAAGAGATCATCACGCTCAGATTTTTGGCGAACATCATTTTTTCCGCCACCGATATCCCGATGAACCGGTCCATAAATTTTATTTTGATATCTTGGTCGTCTTCACTTTTCAATTCTTTGACAGACGTCAAAACGAACCCTTCGGCCCGCAATTGGTCGACCAGCTCACGTTCATCCTTGACTTTCGCCTCGCCGCTCTTGGTTTCCCCAAAAAAACCTTTCGCGGTATAAAATACGTCCATGATTGGAAATTTTAAATCCTAAATTTAAAATTTTAAATAAATCCGGAATTGGAGTTTTAAAATTTAGCGATTTAACAATTTAAAATTAATTTAAAACTTAAAATTTATAATTTAAAATTATTCTTTAGTTACTCTCAAAATTTCTTCAATCGAAGTGATTCCATTGACCGCCTTGATAAAACCGTCTTCCACCATCGTCACCATCCCTTTTTTCTTGGCAGCCCTTTCCACCTCTTCAGTCGGCGCTTTCTGTGAAATCATCTTTTCCATATCCGCATCCACTTCCAAAACCTCATAAATTCCGTTTCTGCCCCGATAACCTTCATTGCCGCACTGTTCGCACCCGACGGATTTATACAGCGTTATCTCTTCCCAGGAAGTTTTGCCGGACATCAACTCTTTGGTGCTGTCATTTTTCTTGATCACCTCTAAAATCGACGCTATATCGTAACTATCACCTAATATCGCCAGCTCTTTAGCCGTCATTTTATATTCTTTCTTACAATCCTGGCATAATTTGCGCACCAGCCGTTGGGCTATGATGACATTCACCGTGGAAGCCACCATAAACGGTTCGGCGCCCATATCGATAATCCTGGGCAAAGTCGCCGCCGCGCTATTGGTGTGGAGCGTCGACAAGACCAAATGTCCGGTCAACGCGGCGTGGATAGCCATCTCCAACGTTTCCTGATCGCGGATTTCCCCGACCATTATGATATCGGGATCCTGACGCAAAAGAGCCCTGAGTCCGGCCGCGAAAGTCAGACCGACTTTCGTATAAATCTGGGTTTGATTGACTCTGGGCATCCGATATTCGACCGGATCCTCGACCGTGCTGATATTGACTTCCGGCGTATTTAAAATATCCATAATCGTGTATAAAGTCGTCGTTTTTCCCGAACCGGTCGGACCGGTCACCAGAATCATCCCATTAGGCTTCTTGATCTGCCGATGCACGATTTCCAAACCGAATCCGCCCAGGCCCATCTTTTCCAAAGTAAGACCTTTGGAATTTTCATTCAAAAGACGCATTACGATTTTCTCGCCATCGAATATCGGCAAAATGCTTACCCGGAAGGAGATTTTCATACCCTCCTTCTCGATTTTGAACCGGCCGTCCTGCGGCACCCGATGTTCATCCAATTTGAGATTGGACAAAACTTTGATACGGGCGATTATCCCATGCTTGATCTGTTTGGGCAAAGTCATCGCGTCATGCAGGATGCCGTCGATACGGTAGCGCACCCTGATCTCTTTTTCATCCGGTTCGATATGGATATCACTGGCTTCCTGCAAAATGGCATGTTTGATCAGCGTATCGACTATCCGGATTATGGGCAGGCCTTGCGCCACTTTTTCCAAATCCTCGTCTTCGCCATCGCCCACCTCCGAAGAATTCTTTTCGATTATATCGCCGAACTCGGCCTTCAGGCTTTTTTCATATTGTTTCAAAATCACATTGATGCTGTTCTCGGAAGTCAGACAGGTTATGATTTTCAAGCCGGTTTTTTTGCGGATGAAATCGACTGTCTGGATGTCCTCCGGATTTAGCATCGCCAACTTAAGCTCCTGGGCATTTTTCTCGAAAGCCACAATCTTATATTTCTTGGCGATCGGCTCTGGCACGATTTGCAATATATCAGCCGGCACGATTTCCTTGGATAAATCGACGAAAGGCACGCCCAGGATATATGCGTACAATTCCCGCAATTTGACCTCATCGACCAGCTTCTTTTCCAATAATATCTCACCCAAACGTTTATTGCCGTTCTGGGAATCATTATATGCCAAATCAAGCTCCTCGGTTTTTATCAACTCGGAGTCCTTGATAAATTCATATAATTGTTTGTTTTCTATCCTCATTTCAATTTCAACGTTTCTTTTATTTTATCAGCGATTTCTTTCAGGTTATAATTAGACTTCACGAGGTACGTGCTCACGCCCAAATCAAAAGCCCGGCCGATGTCTTCGGTCCTCTCCAGATTGGTCAGCAGGATGATCGGGATTTTATTGGTCCGTCCGTCTTCCCGCAATTCGGTCAGGACTTCAAAACCATCTTTCTTAGGCAGGATTATATCCAGCGAAATAAGATCCGGTTTTTCACTTTTAGCCAATTTGACGGCCAATTCACCATCACCCGCACTGATCACGTCGAAATTTTCAGTCAGCAGGAATTCCTTCAAAGCGTTATGCAGTGAATTTTCGTCTTCAACAATCAAAATCTTCTTCTTTTTCATATAGATGATAAAAAAATAATTATGCCGCCGGCAACGAAAAGCTGAATATGGAACCGGTGTGCTCCCGGGAATGGAACCACATTCTACCGCCGGATTGTTCGATGATATTCTTAGCGATATACAAACCCAATCCGGTTCCCTCCGTCTGATATTTCACGATATTGTCACTTCGGAAAAATTTGCTGAAAACCTGGACCTGCTGTTCTTTCGGTATGCCCACACCGTTATCCCTGATACTGAAAACCACAAATCCCCGCTTTTTTGACAGGTCTATTTCAATCAGGCCATAAGCGCCGGTATATTTGATCGCGTTACTGAAAAGATTTTCTACGACCAATTTCAATTTTTCCTGGTCCGATAGCACGCCAAAAGGTTTACATCTGTCCGTCTTGCATTTGCGGACGCTTTGGAATATGACTTTCATCTTTTTCTCTTTGATCAACGGCAAAAACTCACCGGATATCTCAGTGACTATCCTGGCGATGTCGACTTTTTCCTTTTTTAAAATCAACCTGCCCTGGTCGATCCTGGTCACGTCCAAAAGATCATTAACCAGGCGCGTCATTCTGGTAGCTAATAAATTTATGGTGCTGATGCTCTTGCGTTGTTTTTTGTTCAGGCCGCGATCAAGCTTACTGAGCATCAATTCTGTTTCCCAGCGGATAGCCGACAATGGGGTACGCAACTGATGGGAAGCCACCGAAACGAATTCAGTCTTCATTTTGCTCAAAGCGTCGATTTCTTCGAACTGTCCGATGATATATTTACCGATTGAAAAGATGCAGGCGACGACCACGCTTTCGGCCACCACCAAGAATTCCGGCCTGTCATATTGTTTGGAGATATAGTAGGTCACCGCCATCGCCACGGCATTGACGATGCCTATTATGATAAACAAAAAACTCGGGGTTCTCCAAATACTTACCCCTAATTTATCGGCTTGTCTCTTTAAGTTGAGATCATTTTCAATATGCATTTTGATTTTTATTTTCTATTGGCATTATACCATAAAAACAATTTGTTTGGAACAGAAAAAATCTTCCCACAATCCAAAAGCCAGCTCTTGCGGCTGGCTTTTTTTGCTTAGCTAAAATACAAGTTTTTTTCTAATTCGGATTCACTTCCTTCCAATTGAGATCCAGCGATTGGCTGGCGTGGCAGGATTCGTTGGTGGTGCTGC
>JAUXSK010000002.1 GCA_030679995.1 Candidatus Moraniibacteriota bacterium | reverse complement strand
CAGCGGATGGTATTTATCATACAGCGCCTGCGCTTTTTCCGGATAATCCGGCGTCAGATATTTTTCGTCGCGCAGGATGGATATCAAAGAAACTATTTTTTCTCCGTTGACGAAACATGACGTCAAGGTCTTGTCGAAATCAGAAACCACCTGCAATTTTTCCGCGCCGCCGGACGCGATCCGTTTTTTCATTTCGGAAAGTTTTTTGTTATTCGTGATGATGACGTTCTTCATAATATTTTTATGATGACTCTTAGATTTTCCGCGTACCGTTCCTCATGAATTCGGCCAAAACTTCCAGGAAAGAATTGGTATATCCCAATTTTCCCAACATAGCCGGCAATCCCGCTTTTGGAAAAAACCTGAATTCTTTTCCCTCACCCACTTTGATATCCTTATCGTCCAAATCAAGCCGGATATGATAGATGTGCGATTGGCGGACTCCGTCCTGCAAGATGATTTTTTTGAAAAACCGCAAGTTTTCCGGTTTGACAACTATACCGGTTTCCTCAGCGATTTCCCTGGCCGCGGCCTGTTCCGGAGTTTCCGCAAAACCGCTTTCGATGCACCCGCCCAGAAGACACCATTGGTTTTTCATACGCGGAGCGTTTTCATCCCGAAGATGCAGCAAAAATTTCCCCGTCTTGTTTTCTATGATAATCGCGACTCCCACTATGGGTTGAAATTTATTATCCATACATAGGGAATTTATTATTTCCAATTGTAGCATAAAATAGAATCGGACGGATCACTTGATAGGAATCCGTCCGTTTGCGCCTTATGCGCCGATCAGTTTAAAGATGCGAGTCAGCCGCATATGCTTCCCAAAAGACGCCTGCGTATGCCGTTATACTCGCCATCGATCTCATCCGGAGGTTCGGTTTCCATAAGATCGGGAATTCCTTCCGAGTGGCACATCATGGCCGCTTCAACGTTGTAGCCGACCTTGAAATGTTTGACCTCTTGAGGCTGGCCGATTACCGACACTGTCGCCTCGGAAAAATGTTTAACCTCATAGGCACACAAGCTTCCGCCGATGAGGAAGAGCCCTCCGCAAACCCGGCACATATGTTCTCTCGGGGTGTGATAATATCCACGACTATCTTTCACCAAGGGAATATCCTGACGAACGTCGCAACTCTCACACAGCACACTAACCGATTGAATCGATAACCCTGTTGCCATAGAAACCTCCCGTTTCTTAAAATTTTATATTTAGCTAAAAAGCCTTTGCGCCATTTTAAAGAATGGTTTTATGTTATGGTAAATATCGACTTATGGCAAGTTGCATACTTACTCAGAGTTTATTTATCATTTCCATCGCCATATCATAAAAAGGTTCTGCAAGTTTTTTAGCTTTTTCTGAAGAAAGTCTGACAAATTCAGATTCAAATTTCTGGCGCAATTTTTCTTTATCTTTGCTAGATTTGATAAAAAGCGGTGCGTTATTTTCCAGGAGACTGATACTGTCGGCGTCCATCATCAAATCGCGCTCCGGCGTTCCGTCCAGACTGTGCTCCGCAATCAAGGTTTTTATCCTGTCGATCGCCTTTTCATCCGCAAGCCCGAATTCCCGCAAAAGTTTTTCGGCAAATTCAGCCGAGCGCTGGCCATGCCAAGCCAGGTATTCCCCGTCGTTTTTATCATCTCCGGTTTTAAATGGTTTTATCTCGCCCTCACGCAACGGGAAGCATCTTTCGATGTCATGGCAAATCGCGGATACATATATCACTTCATCGACCATGGGATCCAACTCGCGCAACCAAAAACCCGTCCGCAGCATATGCTCCGCCTCAACATTCTTTTCCCGGATGAAGTTCTCCAGTTTGTTCGTGATGTTCGAAAATTGTTCAGCCATGGATTTTTCTAATATTTCTTATACCGCAAATTTTTTCTTTGATTATAATTTCATTTCAGTCGAGTTCAGTCGAGGACCGTCCTTGCTAAGCTAAGCATAGTCACAAGCTACTTATATCCCCCTCACCCCCAGCAAGCTTTGCTCATGGAATTTCACGGCACAACACTCAAATTTGACTTCCAGCTCCGGATTTTCCTCCCTGTCATATGCATCCAAATCAAAATCAATGTCACCGTGCTTTTTCCGAAATTCCGGAAGTGTCGTTTTAACCACAAACTCGGCATGCTCCAATCCGTTTTTATGTTTGTTGTTTTCCTTAGGCGCCAACAATTCAATACCCTCAATTGAAAATCTTCCATATTCAATCGGTGTTTCCAAGCGGCAGACAAAGATCAACTTACCATTAAACATCTTTTCATTATATGTCTTGGAAAAACCAATCAATTTGCTTTTCACTTCTTCATATTTTTCAATATTTTCAGTCCTGTATGCGATATGATCCAATTCTGCAAATTCATCCAAGAAAAAACCGGACCTTTCCAAATTTTGGAAAACCCCGTCTAAAAAAGTTTCATAATCCCCGATGATCGGTTCGATTCCCATATTTTCATTCTACCACAAAAAAATCAGGCGGGCTTTCCTCACTGGGAAAACCCGCTTGTTTGCGCTTCATACGGCGCCAAGACTGCAAACTTCATTCATGCATGTCCTTTAAAAAACGCTCGCGGACCTTGACATAATCACAATTGATCTCCCTTGGAGCCAACGGCTCAACCTCCATCAAATCAGGAAGCTCATATGGACGGACCATCATAGCCGCTTCATCACTGTAGCCTATTTTGAAATGCTTGGATCTGGGCTTTTCAGGACTATCGCTTCCAAAAACCTCAGAAAAAGTTTTTATCCCATAGGCGCACAATCTTCCGTTGATAAGAAAGTGCCTCCCGCAAACATCACACACGCACTCTTTCGGATTGTGGTAATATCCGGCGTTATCCCGCACCAGAGGAACATCCTGAACCGCACCGCATTTTTCACATAATACATTCACCGAATGCATTGAAAATCCTTCCGCCATAATAACACCTCCATCATTGGGTTTATATCCGCACAAGAAACTTTTATCATTTCCCATTCCATACCAAAGAACGCTTCTATGCTATGACAAATAATGGTTTGTGGCAAGTTTCAGTCTTGGCCGAGGACCGTCCCCAGCGCTTGCATATCCCAATTGTGGCATAATAAAAAATAGCGGAATCGTAAATTCAGATTCCGCTATTTTTGATGTAATGTCGCGGGACAAATTATGCCGTTGAAATAGTCCACTCCAACGAACAAAATGTGTCACCGCTGCTCGTATCGATGACAAACGACCTGCCATTGAGAAGCCCTTCGGCAAGTGTCAACAGGCCGGCATGATCAAAGACTACTTCCTCGGGAAAAACCGCATCCGGCTTCTTGTTCCCCTTGTTGTAGGAGGCAGTAACAATCCTCCCATCCCAAAGCTGATATTCCAAGACCACCGGACCTCTATCGCTAGGAGAGCAACCAGCCCCGATAGCATCAATAAGCTGGAAAATGTTTTTAAGCAGCTTTTTCTTCATGACAAACCTCCGTCTTCGCTATAATCCCATTAATAAAAACAACTATCCCTATTTATGACTTATAGTTGTAGCATCAAATCAATCGCTTTGTCAACAGCAAGAGAAAAACAAAAAACCCCGGTGTCAGAGTTTTTTTGCGTATATAAAGTTTTGTTCCGTCTCTTCCCGGCTGAAGTTAGTAGGATTGTTTTCATAGGTTTTTATCAGGTCTTTCTATGTTCCTGTGCCCAAATCTTCAAACGATGTTGGCGCAGATAGTCCTCATAGTCCAAAAGCAATTCTTCCAAGCTTGCCCGCGCCACACTGGTCAATTTCAGTTCGGTCTTCTTCGAAGTTCCCGCCGCTTGGCTGCCCTCTGCGATGTTCTGTCTCCCGCTCCTGCCAGCCTGGGTCATTTGATCATGCGTCCGACTTCGTTTGTCGATATACCGCTCACAAAATTCAACATTCAAATCAACTACCAAAGTCGCCATTTGAAAAGATCTCAAATTGCGATAGCCGCCATGAGTAAAAAGAAGGTTTTCATCTGAACGATTTGTCCTATTAGTCCAATTTTTCCCATTCATCGTATTCTCCATTTCTTAATTGTAGCACAACATAAAAAAAGAGGCTGCCCAATAGACAACCTCTCTATATTTATCACCTCCTTCTTCAACCACATTGTGGTTATTTGTTGAATTTTTTTAGAGCTTCGCTCCAATCCTTCGCCGACTCGCCGTCCATTGTAATCATCGGCGCATGCATATATTTCACAATTGCGCCATTGATCTCATAATCATACCGGGAGAAATGATCGAAAGCCGCGGAGAATGGGTCATCATGATGGCCCAAATCCGTAACCACCCCCACCTGCTTCACGCCAACCCTGGCCGCCTCGGTTGCTATGAGCAAGCCATACGGAATCTTCTTGCCAAGGATATACGTTGCCAGAGCGCCACCCACAGCCATTGGCATTTCCATATCAGTGAGCACTACGTCAAACTTCTCACTAGCAAGAAGTCGCATAGCCTCGTCATATCCTGTCGCTATCGTAAGATCATACTCATCAAGCAACACGAGAGCACTCTTTTGGTGTTTGACAGTGTCGTCAACAACGAGCACGCGTTTTGCACCAAGACTCTCAATGCGCTTGGCCACGACCTCAGGCGGACCAGGTAGCGTTTCGGGCAATTTTTGTTTGGCCTGCATAGCTGGAAATGTCATTATTTGTATAGCATCGAGGATGCCATACTCATGGACATTCTTTGCCTCCTGGTCGCCACGAGGTCTTCCCTTTGGCATGATAATAAACTCTCTTTCCATACAATAATACGGAATCAGCGTCTTCGCGTCTTCCGCAATGACAACATTAGCAAGATAGGGATCTTCGACAAATTCAACTTCGCCAAAAAGGCCAATTGTCTGTTTCAATGCCTGCCCAACCGGGCCATTAATCATGATTGCAACTTTCATATTCCCTCTCCTTTCGATGTTGTGGGTTATTGTTCTAAACTAAAAGTTAGAAGTGATTTATAAGGTACTGCGCTGTAATTCCTATATTTTTCAGCCTGATTGTCTATTATACTCTAAAAATGGAATTTCGTCAATGGCACAGCAAAAAAGCCCTAGAATTAGGGCTTTCAGAGGATGCAAAGTTTTATTTTACCTCCATTTCAATCCACTTAGTATAATCCCCGCTTCGACTTCCAGCTTCATCAAGAACTTTCAATGATAAAATAGTCCACGCAAGCGATTAGTCTTTCCGCCAGCAAATGCTCGAGTGCTTTTTTGGATTCTTGAAGGTTTTTGTGGGTGGCGTAGGTGAGAATGAATTTCAGATGCTGTCTAAAAATTATTCAGCCATGGATTATTTGTTTAATTATGCAATTAATTACTTGCCTCCGACAAAATAATCCTAGTCGAGGACGGTCCTCGATAATCACTTTCTAATTTCTGCTTGATCTAATAAATTCATTGCTAAACTACTTAATCTGATATAATCAACTGCTTTCTGTGGATCATCTATCCTTGCATTAGATGTGTGACTTTTTTCATTTCTAAACATATCAATCGCCATCAATAAAAATTTTACTCCCTTATTAAAATCCTCCTCCACATTATGCGCAGCCGCGCCATTGATATGGAGCTTTCCATTACCAAATGCATCTGAACCTTTTTCAAATCCAGTCAAAGAACGCAATCTATCCTTTACAACCTTAAAGCTTTTTTCTACTGCCTCTGCGTAATGACAATCCGTAAATAATCTATCACACTTATCATAAATTTCTAGATGTATTCCATCCAATAGACTCAGCTTATTAACTTCAACCTCAATAATTTTTTCACTTCTATGTGATTTTTCTTCAGGATTTACATTTTTTAATTCCCTCAAAAAATCAATTACGCCATCGATTCTTGCTATAAAATTTCTTTGATTTACTTCTATGTCGCGTGAATAAACTCTTGGCATAAGCGAGACTTCGAATATTTTTGCATACTCATCACCAAAATTAGTTGCCACTATTTTTTTTGTTGATGTCGACCATATCTTTATAACAGGAGAATCCCACCGGATATTTTTTAAACTTTCTGCTTTTTCTATTATTTTTTCAAGCTCCATGTTTTTGTTAAAAAATTATAATTTATGCAATTCAAATTCATTTAGCTGTATTGCTATGCCCTCTTCTGTTGGATCTAGCAATCCAATGCCAATTTTCTCATTATATCCATTGCCTTTTTCCTTGGTCTCCAGTCTGTATGAAAAATCAAAGTCTCGTCTTTCAGATTCACCACTCAACAATCCTGTAACTATAACTTTAATCATTATTTTATTACCATCCTGTTCTGCCCAAGAGCTCATATTAATCTCAATTTGTTTTTTTGGATCAAGACCTCTATTTCTTTCTATCCATTTTTTTTGATCTACCTCACCGATCTCCTTCCAATCATTTTTCCCCAAGTTTTGATTAGGAAATCTGGAGTTATATTGTAACTGCACCTGATTATAATCACCATTTCCCACAATAAATCTAAATAAATATCCGTAATTCAAAGCTAGATTTATTTTTCTATCATTCTGGGGTGTAAATGCCAATCTAACATTGAATTTTGGACTCCACGATTCAGGAAAAAATATATCCCGTCCCCCTAAAAAATTAGATGTCACATTGGGCTTGAATATTTTATTTTTCTTATCGACAACTACTAAATTTTCATAACCGTCCCACTTTTTTATACCATCCTCCAGAAAATCATTTTTAAAATATTTATCATAAACAATATTTTCCTTCTGATCAAATGCCATTACTATAAGCTCTAGCGGGTACTTACCAGTAAAGTAATGGAGTGCTATAAAAAAAATAGCTGAATAACAAATAACTCCAAACGTTTTAGGAAAATGCTTGGATATCCATTTTATTTGTTTATTTTTATATTTTGTAAATTCATCAGCCATCTTATTTTTGCTACATATTTTTTTATTTTTTAACACCCAATTAGAACTCAAATATTCTTAATCTTCTCCAAGCTTTAACAAAAATAATCTACCCAAATTTTCATCATTATAAACTTCTGGAACTATTCTCTTGCTGAAATATTTTTCCAAACTATAAGACTTAATAAATGAAATCGCAGATGCATATCCGCCCTTACCGCCTTCCCGATGCTTCAGCTTAAATGTTCCTTCTTGTTGTTCCTTAACTAACTGTATTGCCACAACATTTTTAGATTCATCAAAATACAATTGTACTGCGGAATATTGTCCCGCATCATATTTATTATAAAAACCACTACTGAATGACAAG
This sequence comes from Candidatus Moraniibacteriota bacterium, assembly GCA_030679995.1. GTDB lineage: Bacteria > Patescibacteriota > Minisyncoccia > Moranbacterales > UBA2206 > JAUXSK01. The sequence goes on along the minus strand of JAUXSK010000002.1, from coordinate 2,132 downwards.
CCACCCGGCTTAGCAATTGTAATTTTTACAACAAATTTACCACCGACCGCGTTAAATTTTTGAAAATTAAACTCTCCTCCCATACATTTTTTATTATGCCAATTAGTAACTTCATTCTACAACATTACCATCATTCTGGCAAGTTTGAATTATAAAAAGCCAGACTAATGTCTGGCTTTTTATTCTTATCGTACCATTATGTAGACTATTCTACTTAAATTTAGTACTATTCTTTTTTATCTTCAGGTTTTTCGGTCTCCGCGTCTTTCGGAGCGTCGCCTTCTTTCGGCGCTTCTCCTCCGGCTGCACCTCCGGCCGATTGGGCGGGTTGGGCGGCTTTGTAGAGTTCTTCGCCGATCTTTTGCGCTTCGGTGGAAAGCTCTTCCGTAGCCTTTTTGATCGCTTCGATGTCATCGCCGTCTTTGACTTTCTTCAATGCTTCGACTTTTTCTTGGACCGGTTTTTTCTTGTCCTCGGAAATTTTGTCGCCAGCGTCGCGGAGTGCTTTTTCAGTGGTGAAGACCAAGGTGTCGGCCATATTTTTCGTTTCGACATTTTCCTTTTTCTTCTTGTCCTCTTCCGCATGCGCCTCGGCATCTTTCTTCATCTTCTCGATTTCATCTTTGGAAAGTCCGGTCGATGCTTCGATGCGGATGGATTGTTCTTTGCCAGTCGCCTTGTCTTTGGCTTTGACGGAAAGCACACCGTTAGCGTCGATGTCAAAAGTCACTTCGACTTGCGGCACGCCGCGCGGTGACGGTGGAATCCCATCGAGAATAAATCGTCCGAGGGTTTTGTTGTCCGCCGCCATTTCGCGCTCGCCTTGCAAGACATGGATTTCGACGGACGGCTGGTTGTCAGCCGCAGTTGAAAACGTCTGCGATTTGGCTGCCGGGATAGTGGTGTTCCTGTCGATCAAAGAAGTCCTGATCCCACCCATCGTTTCGATTCCAAGCGTCAACGGAGTCACGTCGAGCAATAGGACATCTTTCACGTCGCCTTGCAAAACTCCGCCTTGGATGGCCGCGCCCATCGCCACGACTTCATCCGGATTAACGGAAATATTCGGTTTCTTGCCGAAGAATTTTTCCACGGTCTGCAGTACCAACGGCATCCGGGTCATTCCTCCGACCAGCACCACTTCATTGATGTCAGACACGCTGAGTTTGGCATCCGCCAAAGCTTTCTTGGTCGGTTCCAAGGTTTTTTGCACCAAGTCACCAACAAGCTCTTCTAATTTAGCGCGCGTCAGTTTCATTACCAGATGCTTCGGGCCGCTGGCGTCCGCCGTGATGAACGGCTGGTTGATTTCGGTTTCCATCGCGGTTGAAAGTTCGATTTTGGCTTTTTCCGCCGATTCCTTGATTCTCTGCAATGCTAATGGATCTTTGCCGAGATCGACGCCTTCCTGTTTTTTGAATTCAGAAATGACCCAGTGGATCAAAACTTGGTCGAAGTCGTCGCCTCCAAGATGCGTGTCACCATTGGTCGATTTGACCTCCACGGTGTCTTCGGAAACCTCCAGAATGGAAATATCGAAAGTTCCGCCTCCGAGGTCATAGACCGCGATTTTCTCATCTTTCTTTTTGTTGAATCCATAGGCCAAAGCGGCCGCGGTCGGTTCGTTGATGATGCGCAAAACTTTGAGTCCCGCGATTTCTCCGGCTTCGATAGTCGCTTTCCTTTGCGAGTCGTCGAAATAGGCTGGCACGGTGATGACCGCTTCCGTAATCGATTGCCCGAGCTTCTCTTCGGCATCCGCTTTCAATTTGCCCAGCACCATTGCGGAAATTTCCTGCGGGGTGTATTCTTTGCCGCCCATCAAAACTTTCACGCCCTCACCGGACTTCACGATCTTATACGGCATAGTTTTCATATCCCGTTGCACTTCAGCATCATCAAAATGACGCCCGATCAACCGCTTGATGGAAAACAACGTATTCTCCGGATTGGTGACAGCTTGGCGCTTGGCCAAAAGCCCGACTAATCTCTCATTGGTTTTGGACATCGCGATCATCGAAGGGGTGGTCCGCACGCCTTCCTTGTTCTCCACGATGACCGGACTGCCGCCCTCCACGATCGACATCGCGGAATTGGTGGTGCCCAGGTCGATACCTAATACTTTTCCCATA
>JAUXSK010000015.1 GCA_030679995.1 Candidatus Moraniibacteriota bacterium | reverse complement strand
TAGCCTTGGTAGTCCATTACACTACCAACTAGCTGATAGCCCACAGGCCCATTCCCAAGCGTCTTGCGACTTTACTCCTAAGAGACTATCAGGTATTAACAAACCTTTCGGCTCGGTATTCCTGACTTGGGGGAAGGTTCCTGCGTATTACTAACTCGTCTGCTACTACCCAGAAATTTCATTGCTGAAATTTCTGGATCGTTTAACTTGCATGCCTAAGGCACACCGCCAGCGTTCATCCTGAGCTAGGATCAAACTCTCATAATAAAGTTGCAAACTTAATAAAAAATTTACAACTACCTGGTATCTAATGAATCCAGGAATTTGTTTCAAAGTCTTGCGACTTCAAAGTTTTTAGCTCTTATCCCGATTGCTCGGGAAAGGACTAATCACAAAAAATTGCGATTTATTAACCACGCCAAGATAACTACTAATTCATCTTGCGTGATTTCTGAACATATACATGTATATTCGATTGTCAAGGCAGCTATTTTTTAGCCCACCTGCCGGTGGGAACAAAAAACACAGCGGTAAAAATATCGTTGCGATACTTCCATTGCTGTATCTTCTTTCACCCGAGTGTATAGGGTTTTAGCTCTTAGTCGTTTTGCGGTTTTATTGTTAAATTCTTATCCCAAAAAAGATTTCTTTCGCAGTACTTGTGTAGTTTAGCAAGCCCTCAAAAACTTGTCAACCCCCATTGATTTTGCCCTGTTGATAACTTTTCTTGGACAGCTTTTACAGTATAAAGGAAAGCTGATCCGGAGTCAAGTTGTAGTACCAAACAGGAAAGTGATTTATTTGACAAAAATGCGGTATGTATGTATTATTAATGCATTCGAGAGGCTAGGAGGGTTATTTTACAACTAAATGAAGAGTTGGAGGTCCATCATCAAGCTTGGCTGAAAGACACGCAGCAATAAAATTGCTCAATTTTTCAGGTACGGCGACGGATGGAATCGAATCTGCACAAATGGAGGATAGGAAAATGAGACTACTGGATTATCCATGCGAACCTGAACAGAAAATCATCATTGGAATTATATTTTTGATGATTTTCGCATTGTGGCTGACTCAATATCTGAATGAGAGTTCTATAGGTAATTTTTACGGAAATTTCTTCACAAAAGAAAATTCAGCGAAAATTGCTGCCAGAAATTCTAAGACAGCCACTGAAGTTGCCGCCCCGCTTCCACACGGTGATTTTTTATCGCCGTCAAACGGGCTTCAACCAACCCCAAACCACCCCGAAAAAAACGGGGTTAAAACCGTGGTAATCAAATTTACAGCTTACTACGGACCAAAAAGGAGTCAAAAAAAATTCTTCAATGGAAATTTCAAAAGGGAGGTTCGAATGAACGGCAAAGGCGAACTGACAGCCTATGGCACGAAACCGCGCCTAGGCATCGTCGCCACCGACCCGGAAGTTTTTCCGCGCGGAACGCGATTTCTTCTAGTCGATCCACTGGACGGCCAGGAGAAAGTTTTCGTCGCCGAAGACACAGGCGGCGGCATCAAAGGCCATCATTTGGATTTTTTTGTCGGCTGGGGTAAAAACGGCTACGAACGGGTGAAAAAAATCCAAAGTGCCGGCGATACGATGATCGTCAAGATTTTGCATATGCCGACATAAAAATGCCGCATTGCCACACAAAAAACATAGGGCGTAGGAGAGATTGTCTCCTACGCCCTATTTTATTTTCCCCCTGATTTTTTCGATTATACCCCCAAATCGGCATCCGACAATCCATCTTCCAGTGTGCTATCATCGATAGCTTGCATATCCTTGTCGATATTCTGTATTTCCTCATCCACTGTCGCGCCCGGTTGTGTACTGACACTTTCCGGCAAGACAGCCGCAGAATCATCTGCGACAGAAGCATCGTCAGTCGGCGAGGATACCGAAATAGGCGCCGGCGCTTCGACAGCCTGATTTCCTGTATCGATTCCGGATTGCCCGCAACCAGCCAATAGGATGACCGCTGCCGCCAAACCGAGGGTGATTGATATTTTTTTCATATTTTTATTTAAATAATTTTTATTCGTAGTCGATCATTCAGTCGCGGCGTTCTTCGCTTTGACTTTCTGTCCGCGTAAAGCCTGGATGTCGGGCCGCACGGTCTTCAGCATATACTCTCGGATATCCGCCGCGTCCGCTCGCACGTTTTTCATCATAGCCCTGGCTTCAACCAATCCGTTTTTGAAGTCACCATCAGACTGTCCGCACGCCAAATTTTTAGTATCGCCTATCTTTGCGACCTGGGTGGCATAGTCATCAGAGAATTTCTGGATTTTTTCTTCTAGCACCGCCAAATCGGCTTGGATTTTCGATACGTCGTAGTCATCGTCCGCCAACCTGGTTATGAATTTTGAAATCCTATCTACCATATTCCCATAGACTGACATATGTTTTTCTTTCCGGTTATCAGCATCAGTCGATCCATTGGCGATCCTTTCCTGGATGCGGGCGCACCGCTGTTCGCGCGTTTCTTCCCGCTTCTGTTGCTGCTCCCCTTTTTGATCTTCAATCGCGGTCTTTTTTCCCGCCCTGATTTCTTCCCTATTCTCCTGCCGTATCTGTCCGTTGGTTTTTTGCGTTTCAATCTCCTCCTCGGCATAAGCCGCGCTGGACATCATCAGTGACACAGCCACCAAGGCAAACAATAGATTTTTTTTCATAATTTTGTTTTCGACCAATCAAACAGCCTTTCGCGAAACTATCGCGTCAGGATATTTATTGATCCATTTTTTAATGATTATAACCGGAACAATGCAAGCTTGTCCGGCGAACTTCCTGTCTATATGATAGCACAAATCCGATTTATCTCAACAACCTTTTATCCGCGCAATCTTTTCATCCTTATTCTGAGCCAAATGACCAAGACCAGGTCCGCGGCAACTCATCCAACTATCATTGCCCAAGCGATGGAAAGATAGCCGAAACCGAAAACGTGCACGAATATGTAGGCCATAAGTCTGTTCAGAAAAACCACATACAAAGAAATTAGCACGATCATAAAGGTCCAAGGGACGCCGATAAAAAAATTTTCCTTGATTATCTCAAATGTTATTTTTTTCTGATTTCATCCATCGCCACCGGCATGAATTTTTTCAAGACTTCCGGAATCTTGACTGAACCGTCCGCCTGCTGGTGATTTTCCAAGATGGCGATCAAGGCCCTGGTTACGGCCACAGCCGTCCCATTGAGCATATGCACGAAATTATTTTCTCCGTTTTTATCCTTGTAACGTATATTCAAACCCCGGGCCTGATAATCCGTGCAATTCGAAGTTGATGTCACCTCCGCCCAATCACCCATCGCACCATCTTTGTTCGGCTTGCCAGGCATCCAAGCCTCCAAATCGAAAGTCCTAATAGCCGGACCTCCCAAATCAGCCGTACAATGGTCAACTACCCGGAAAGGGATTTCCAAACCCTCGAATACTTCCCGCTCAATCGCCAACAATTCGCTATGGGCATCTTCGCTTTTATCCGGCGTCACATACTGGAACATTTCAACTTTCGTAAATTGATGTACACGGAAGATACCTTTGGAAAATTTGGAATAGGCGCCCGCCTCCGTCCGGAAACAATGCGACACCGCCACATATTTTTTCGGCAAATCATCTTCTTTGATGATCTCATCCATATGCAATCCGCCCATCGTTATTTCCGCCGTGCCGATCAGGCACAGGTCGCTGTTTTCTATATTATAGACCTGGGTCGATTCTCCGCGCGGATTGTAACCAAGACCTTCTAAAACTTCTTGTTTAGCCAGGTCAGGAGTAATGAATGGCGTAAATCCATGTTTCATAACGATGCTCAGGACATATTGGATCAAAGCGAATTCCATCAAAGCCAATTCGTTTTTTAAATAATAGAATTTCGCGCCGCTCACCTTAGCCGCCCGATCGAAATCTATCAAATCCAATTTTTCCGCAATTTCCACATGGTCCTTCGGTTCAAAATCGAATTTTGCCGGTTCTCCAAAAAAATCCAGCACGGGATTATCATCTTCATTGTCACTTACGCGGACATCCGGATGGGTCATATTCGGCACCCTCAAAAGCAACGTTCTGAATTCAACCCCTATCATCCGCTGTTTTTCTTCCAGGGCGCTTATTTCATCGCCTATTTTTTTCATTTCCTCAATTTGCTCCTGAGTCGGCTTGCCTTTCGAACCTGCGTTTCTTTTAGCTCGAAGCTCATCAGTCAGCGTCTGCAATTTCCTTTTTTCCTCATCCAGCCCAAGCAAGCGGTCGATATCGATATCGACCAATCTGTTTTTGCAATTCTCCCTGACCTTATCCTGATTCTCCCGGATAAATTTGATATCCAACATAAAATAATCCTTAACTTTGTTATATTGCCTAGTTTATACCAATTTTTTCAAAAAATCAAAACCTGCCAAAGTCAAGCCCGCCTCTTCATTATGACTTTTCTATATATGCCATATTTGGAAAAAAATTCACGCATCAGTATCGTAATTGAAAATGAAATGCCAATCGCCAGTTCGAAATTTAAAAACATCACGGCATAAAAAGAAAACGCTCCGGCAAACGCCGCCATAATATAGGTTGATTCATGTTTGAAAGCATAGGGTGTATCGCCCATCACCGCGTCCCGGATCACGCCACCGCCGAATCCGGTCACCATCCCCATAAAAACAGAAACGATAAAAGCGATCACGCTCCAGGCGGAATAATCAGGGAAAAGATATTTATGCGCGACGGAAGTTCCGATGATTACGAACGTAGCTAAGCCGATTGAATCAACCAGACGGAACCAGGAATAGCCCTTTTTGAAGATATGGGGTAAAAAATAGACTATACTGCCTCCCAAAATCGCAATCAGTAGATAATTCTGGTCCTTGAGATAAAAAAGCGGCATCCTTCCGATAATGACATCGCGGAACGTTCCCCCGCCCACCGCCGTGATGGCGCCCAAAAAAACCACGCCGAAAATATTCAATCGTCTTTCCCTGGCCTTAAACGCTCCGCCGATTGCGAATGCCAAAGTCCCGATGAGATCAAGATAATACATATTGGTTGAAAAAATTTACCAGATAGATCGCCAGCGCGCCATAGGCGATTCCTAGAATGGCGCCCGCTATCACATCGCTCAGATAATGCATCCCATTGTGCAATCTGGCATAGGCTATAAGTAAAGTCCACACGGCGGCTATTGGCCAGATGACGGGGTAATAAAACACGATGACCGACAACGGTGCCAGATTGGCCGACATATGGCTTGAGGGAAAAGATGAATCGCTGTGCATCCTGCCGATAGGAAAAATTCTATCCGGATAGGCGATGTACGGTCTGATCTTATTAAAATATTTCCACAACAGACGCTTGAATATTCCTTCGGTGATAGCGAAATGCAAGCTGGCCGCCACTGTCATAGTTATTGCTATGGTTTTTCCGTTTTCCGCAAAGAAAAATACGGCGATCGTAGTCAGTGTCCAAAAAACCGCTAAATACAACATCCGACTTACGAAATCCGTCACACGGTCGACTGCCGTTCCCCGCCCCCACCGATTAAAAAATTTTACGATATCCAATCCCATTTGTTTTATATTAATCAAAAAATTTAATCAGATATCTTTTCGGCTCTGATTCCTGTTTTATTTCCTCCTTCCATCCCAATTCGATATCGGAAACCTTTTTCATTTCCCCGTCGTGCAGGCACAACGGATCAATGACTCTTGATTTGCAATAGACTTCCGCGTCATAATCATCCGGATTATTTTCATAACCTTGGCTGTTATTCAAATTTTTCCACAAAGCAGCTAATTCCGCGTCGGCTGGCAGATTGCCGTTTATCTTACCGATCACCCTATTGTCCGTAGTATACAAATCAGCCTTGTTGATATATCCCTTGTCCAGCGCGTATTTCAAATAATCCCCCAGCCGCCGGAACATCACGGCGGTCGTTATGCCGGAATAATAATTCTTATTCAGGATATTGAACAATTTGGCATAACCATACGCGGAATCGAAATCATCAAAGACCCACTTTTTATCCTGGACCGTCAGATCTTCCAATATATTTCCGATTTTTTCCAGTCCCGCCACCTTATACGCCAAAAACCCCCGTAAAGAATAATCGATCCTGTCAGCGCACAAATCCGGCAGCTGGTTTTCCAAAAGCGGAAAATTTTTTTCATCTATGATATACTTCGCGTCAAACCCGTATTTTTCCAAAATTCCAGGTATGCCTGAGTTCAAAACATATTCCGCGAAATAATCATCCTGGTGGCTCTGTTCTTTTTCCGAGCCTTCGGACAAGACATAATCCACTGCGTGGGAAAAAGCCGAATGGGACACGTCATGGATCAATCCGGCGATCTGTTCTCCGATCGGCGCGCCGAATTTCCACAATAGCAGATACACCCCCACCGAATGTTCAAACCGTGTATGCTTGCTGCCCGGATGGTACGGTTCGAAATAACCGGCCTGGTCGATTTCCTTCAGCCTTTGCAACTCATAACTGTTTATCAAATCTAAAATCACCGGCTCATCGATAAGCACCCGTCCATAAACCTTGTCTTCGTAGATAATAGCTTCTTTTTGTCCGCAGTTTATCATATTATTCCTTTTATTTCACGATCAAACCTCTTAAAAAAATCATGCATAAATTTTTGTCTGCCCTTGGCGATTCTTTTGCCTTCCTTAGTCAGGATTTTTTTATAAATAAACCGTAGTTTCTTGTAATATTCCAGCAAGGATGAATCCTCCTTGGTGTATGAATAGTCCTTACCGTCATTAGCCAATTTTTTTTCATTGCCAGTGTATAAATTGTTCGAACCAGCATTCCCGGCAAACAAAAAAGCGCGCGCAGCCCCGATCGCCCCAATCGAATCAATCTTGTCAGCATCAAACACGACTTTCGCCTCTAGCGTAGTCGGGGCATACCCGTTACGTGAACGATGCGATTGGATACAATGGAAAACGTTATCGATTTGTTCTTGGGTGAATTTATATTTTTTCAAAATAATTTTTGATATTTCTGCGCCTTTTTCCGCGTGGCAGATCTTGCCCCTGTTAGTCATTTCTTCTTTACGACCGATATCATGCAGAAGCGCTGCCGCTTCCACCACGAACAAATCAGCTTTCTCTTTTTTGCCTATATGCAAAGCCAACGCCCGCACCCGTTCCACGTGCGTCCAATCGTGGCAGCCGCTGGCGCCGACAAAATATTTTTTAGCTTCAGTTTCGATTTTCGCAATCAGCTCTTTTTTTGAATTATTTTTCATATGATTATTTTCTAACTAATCGTTTCTTTCTTCTGCTCATTCCTCCAGAACCAATTATACACACCATAAACCCAGCTAAAAGTATAAATTATACTTACTGCAAATATACCCCACTGCCCATTTTGGATTGAAGTAATAAACCAAAATGGCTGGGATAGGAGTCCGAAAACAAAACCCCATTTGTTTTTTCTGGCGACTAAAATAATTCCCAACACTCCGAATATAAATATTCCTGCTTGAGCGACCATATCCCACATACAATTTTTATTTTAATATATTATGGAAAGTTATTCTCATCTTACCATTCTTCCTTATGCGATCGCATGGAAGTTGCCTGGCGTAATTTTATTTTTTCCTTGCCATCTGGCAACCTCTCACGAATTCCGTCTTTCCCGCACTGAAGACTTCCGACACTTTGTACTTGCCCTTGGTCCACACTTCACCGTCTTGCATAAAATGCGTCACTTCCACGAATTCCACATTCGCCACCGGCTGGGAAAAAGATCCTCCCTTGGTCGTCGTCTTTATCAAAGAGACTTCCCCATAAAACCAATAAATGCGCTGCTCCCTTTTGAGAAAATTATAAATTTTACCGGTCTTGATATTTTCCGGCACGCATTCTTCGATTTTCCGCCTGCCTTTCTTAGATTCGAAAATATCCCGCAAGGCCAAGTCCGGATTAAATTCGACTTTGATGCCCATAAAATTATTTTAATTAACTTAAAAATATATTTTCTACAGCCAACCCAATTCATTATACATCTCCTCACTTGGAGGAGTTAGCGATATATTTTTTAACTCGTTCTTCTTGACCCACTTTGCCTCTGCCAAATCATCACCTGGCCGAAGTCCTCCACCCGCATAATCACACAGATATTCCAAAAAGTAAAAATGAATCATTTCTCCTTGCTTGCCCATAGCCTCACTTTGCCTCGGTTCAAATCGGTACTCCGGAACGATACTGCGTATATTCGCAATCTCAATGCCCAACTCCTCCTTCATTTCCCGCTTCAATTCGTTTTGAAAATAAATATTTTCAAAATCACCTTTTGCATACAATTCCCTGGCTAATTCAAAATCATCCGCACCTCCACCCGGAGTATGCCAAACATCCGGATAAGGCGCAACGCCCTTGGCCTTTTTTCCAAGAATTATTTCATCACCCTTTCGGACTATGCCGCAAACGATATATCTCTGTTTCATAAAATTATTCCTACTTTTTCAATTCTTCCTCGAAAACAAAAAACATCAGTGCCAATCGCCAAGAATGCTCCGCGCTGGATTCCTGCCGGCCTTTGATAGCCCTGCCATTGAACCGTATGGTGGATTTCAATTTTTCAATTTTATGCAGAAAATCGAATATTTTTCCATTTATCTTTTTCCAACGCTAGCTTTTATCTTCTTTGATGCTCATAAAAATCATTTCTTTTTTACTGCGGCGAAAATCACCGTCTCGCGAATGGATCTGTCCATTATGAAAGAGAAAAATCTCTCGCCCATCCCGAATCCGAAAGCCGGCGGCATGCCGATTTCCAAAGCTTCCACAAAATCATCGTCCATCATCTGGGCTTCGGCATCTCCCGCCTCGCGCATCTTCATCTGCTGTTCAAACCTGTTTTTCTGGTCGATCGGATCATTCAATTCGGCGAAGCCGTTCCCTAATTCCGACTTTCCGGCGATCGGTTGCATCCGCAAAGTTTTTCGCGGATTATCCGGATCGGATTTCGCCAAAGGCGAAACGTCAATCGGATGGCCCACCAAAAAGCAAGGCTGGATCAGGTTTTGCCGGATGGTTTTTTTATAAATCGTATCGATCATCCTGCCTTTGCCGTAATTCGCTTCATATTTCACGCCCAATTCATCCGCCTTCTTTTTCAACTCTTCGACCGGAATGTCTTCCGACAAATCAAGGCCCGTCGTTTTTTTAAATTCCGTGAAGTAGTCAATGCGAGGAAAATCTATATTCCAATTTATCTTCTCCCCTTCATATTCCGTTTCGTAACCGCCCGTCGTTTCAAGCACTATTTTTTTACACAAAGATTCGACGAATTCCATCCCCTTTTCCAGGTCCCAATAACTGGCGTAAAACTCAGTGTTGTCAAATTCTTGCAGATGCTCCCGGTCCATCCCTTCATTACGGAAGCATCTCCCGATTTCAAAAACCTTTTCATAACCTCCGACCAGGAGTCTTTTTAGCGGAAGTTCGAGAGAGATGCGCAAGAAAAAATCCTGATTAAGGGCATTGTGATGCGTCACGAAAGGCTCGGCGTCAGCTCCTCCTGGAATATGCTCCAACACGGGAGTCTGTACTTCCAAAAAACCTTCCTGCGCCAAGCTTTGACGCACGGTCTGCCAAAAGATATTTTTCTTGCGGAAAAGCTCACGCGTCTCCGGATTAACCAGCAGATCCAAATATCTTTTACGCAATTTTTCTTCCTCATCTTTGATGCCGAAATGCTCGGTCGGGATCGGCCGTATATTTTTCGATAGCATCGTCCAATTATTCACCTCTAGGGTTTTTTCTTCCTGTTTGGTCTTAAAAAGCTTGCCGGTAACCTGCACGAAATCACCCAACTCGACATTCTTGGCGAATAGTTTGTATTTCGCTTCGTCGATATTGTTCTTGTTCAAAAACAATTGGATCTTACCGGACCCATCCTCGATGTGCGCGAAAGTCGAACTGCCCATCGGCCGGAATGACCGCACCCGCCCGACTAGGGTTATTTCGCTTGCGGCAAGCTCATCAAATTTTTCCAAAGCCTCGGTGTTAGCCATATCGCGCCGGGTTTTTTCCGGATAGGCCTCCATTCCGAACGCACGGATATTATCCAATTTGTCCAATTTTGTCTGCAAGATATCTTCTCTCATCGTAGTGTTTCAAATTAGTATTTAGCGCCATCATTGATTGAATTCTACCGTAAAAAACCGACAAAATCAAATACGCTATAAACAAAACCGGGCCTGGACATCGCCCGGGACCCAGTTTCCGATTTCAAAAAATAATCCGGTTATTTCACATCCAGAATTCTGTATTTCACTTTGCCACCCGGCGTATCAATCTCAACCTCATCGCCTTTTTTCTTGCCGATGAACCCCTTGCCCAACGGCGACTCATTGGAAATCTTCATTTCCGCCGGACTGGCCTCGTTAGAACCGACAATTTGGAATTCCATATCCGATCCGTTAAAGTGGACGATCACTTTCGATCCCATTTGTACGGAGTCCGTAGACTGGTCACGGGTCACCACAGTCACCGCCTTGAGCATAAATTCCAATTCGGCCACGCGCGCCTCATTTTCCGCCTGTTGCCTCTTAGCTTCGCTATATTCGGCATTCTCACTCAAATCACCTTGTTCCTTAGCCTCCTTAATGGCGTTAGCGATTTCCTGACGCACCGTTGTTTTCCTATGTTCCAATTCTTCTTTGATTTTTTTTAAACCTTCTTCGGTTACAAATTTTACCATATCAATGTCTTTAAAAAATTATCCTATGTTGCCTAATAAAATTTACTGTCCTCGGGGGACAGTAATTTAAAATATCAAGACTATTATAACAGCTGGAAAATTATTGTCAATCCAAGCCTTTTTTAAGCATATCCAGCCGATCCGCCTACTTGCCGCGGTTAAAATAATAATCGTAAACCTCCTTGGCAACCGGCACTCCGGAAGAATGTCCTTCCCCGCCGCCTTCCGCTATGATAGCCAAGGCGATTTCCGGATTTTCATATGGAGCGAATGAAACGAACCAGCCATGGGTTTTCCCCTCACCACCGAATTGCGCCGTGCCGGTTTTTCCCGCCACCTCGACGGACAAATCCTTGAGTGGTTGGGCCGTCCCATCCGTCACGGTCTTGCGCATACCCTCCCGGATAACCTGCATAACCGATTTATCGATAAAATCTTTCCTGATTATTCCAGGATTGATATATTCTGATTGGCCGCCGCTTTTTTTAATTTGACTGACGATTTTGGGAGAATACAGTGTCCCGCCATTAGCCAGAGAGGCTGTATAATTCGCCAATTGCAAAGGCGTGGCCGTTATGTAGCCCTGGCCGATTGAAGCGTGATATGAATTCCCGATATACCATTTCTCCTTCAATTTATCCAGCTTCCACTGTTCGTCCGGGATGAATCCGCTTGACTCGTCGGGCAAATCGATACCGGTCGGACTGCCGAAACCGAAAAGATTGTAATATTTTTTCATCCGGCCCATACCCAGTCCGGCGATATTGCCATATCCGCCTCCGATGGAATAGAAAAAGATGTCATTGCTTTCCGCGATAGCCGTCCTAACATCGCTTGCGGCGTGCGCCTTCCAATCGCCGAACCGGAAAGTGCCGATATGGATACTGCCGCCCATCCCATCGATAATCGTCGACGGACTGATAGTGCCTTCCGAAAGGGCGGCAGCGGCAACGGACATTTTTAAAGTCGATCCGGGTGGATATTCGCCGTCGACAGCCCGATTCAGAAGAGGCAAGTCTTTATCTGAAATGATGGCCTGGTATTCATCATTGGAAATTCCGCGCGCAAACATATTATTGTCATAATTTGGAAAACTGACCATAGCCAGTATTCCGCCATTCCTCGGATCGATCGCTACAGCGGCGGCGGTCCGTGTACCGGTCGTTTCCAGGATATTCGCCATACTATCGTATAATTTTTTTTGCAATCCCGCGTCGATATTCAAGACCAGGTCATTCCCTGCTTGCGGATTGATGATGCCCAGATTCTTTTTCATATTCCCCATCGAATCGACTTCGACCTGTTTAGCACCGGGCACTCCGCGCAATTCTTTTTCATATTTTTTTTCCAAAGCCGTTTTTCCGATATAATCCGTCATTACGTAGCTAGCATCACGATTCATCTCTTCCCGGGTTATCTTGCCGTCATAGCCGATAATCGTAGAAAATATATTGCTATCCTCATAATTCCGGATGGCGGTATTATCTACCGTTATCCCCGACAAATCTTTAGCTTTTTCCGACAGAAGCAAGGCTTGTTCCTGAGTGATATTTTCCGCCAGCAGGATCGGATCGGATGTTTTTCGATTCTGGCTCTCAATCGCAGCCTCCACATTTCCCTTTTCCAACTTCAAAATTTCCGCCACTTGCCCGGCTATTCCGATTCTTCGCCCAAAATCATCCGGCAAATCACTTGGCACGATAACCGCGTCGATGCTCGGGATATTTCCAGCTAAAACCTGTCCGCCCCGATCAAATATTTTTCCGCGTGGAGCTTTAATCACGATCGAGCGTATCCGATTACCTTTGGAAACATCGGCATAATATCCGCCCTTGATAATATCCAAATACGCCACCCTAGCCATCAAGGCACCGATAAAAAAAATCATAACGAACCACAGGACATCGAGTCCTTGCCGCTTGAAAGGCGTTTCCATAACCGCCGCCTCTTTTTCAGTGACGGTCATTATGGAATCCTCAATCTCCACCCCCCTGGCTATCCGCCGCCGTTTGAAATACTGATCGAGCATATTTATCTTTTTATTACTACCCGGTTATTTTGATAAGCGAAAATCTTGTCCAGTTTTTTGAGCGGCCAATACAGAATCGCGAATATGCCTAAATTATACAGCAATTTCAAAAAAAAATCCTGACTGAAAAACATCGGGATGTGCCGGAATAATCCGTTTGATCGGCCACCTATTTCCGCAATAAACCCGGTAATCGCCTGATTAGCTATCGTTCCGACCATAACCAAGATGACGAACATAAAAAATTTCCAAGCGAACTGCGGCACCAAGAACCGCTTACTAAGCGAATTTATAATGAAAGCCACCGCGACGAACGCGAACACATTCAGGCCGATCGGCTGGAAAGACGCAATGTCCGCCATCAATCCACCCAGGATCGCCCATTTCAAAACCGAATTGAAATCAGCCCGCGCTATCCAAATAATAATGATTATCAGCGTGAAATCAGGAATCGACTGATCCGTAAAAAAAATCGGCAAGAATGAGACCTGCACGATAGTCGACAAAAAAAGAATCAGGCTGATTGCGATATTTTGCATCATTGGTTTTTTATGGCAAAAACGAGATCCAGTTTTTGGTATCTTATCCTGGGCATCACGATGGCCTGCTGGAACAACTTGTCCGGCGAAGCTTTGATTTCTTGGATCCGACCGACCAGGAGACCCTTCGGAACTTCTCCGCCCAAACCGGAAGTTATGACCGTATCGCCTTCGTTCAAAGCGTCCGCCTGCGCCACCATATCCATAATCAGACCCAGTCCGTATGTCCCCTTGATCAATCCTCGGGCGCTGGTTTCAAGATCGTTCACATTTACCGCGCTTTCTGAATCGGTCAGCAGTCTGACCTTCGAACTGTCAGGTCCGACCTCATCCACCTTTCCGACCAAGATCCCATTGGAAACGATAACCGGCATACCGGTCCGGATCCCGTCCGAACTGCCCTTGCCGATCATCAGCCAACTGCCTAAACCTTGCGGATCCTGACCTATGACGAAACACGGCTCCAAATCGAACTTATCCCTCGGCGCCAACTTCAACTGCTCGCGCAGTATCTCATTTTCTTTCTTGGCCTCCTGTAGCGATACCACTTCGGAAACCAAAGAATCATTCTCCCGTATCAACCTCTCATTGTCACCCTTCATTTCTCCAATCGAACCTAGAAAAGAAAAAATTTCATCCACGCTCCGGCCGAGCATATAGAAAGATTTCTGGAACGGATAGGCGATTTCTAAAAAAAGAATCCTGACCGGATCAAATATCCTTTTCGGATTCCAAAAAACCAGCAAGAAACATATTGCTGATACTATTATAAATTTTATTAATTTGGAAGATAGGTATTTTTTTGGCATAAAAAATTTAAATCACAAATTCAAAATCACGAATACTGAATAAATTATAAATCTCAATTTTCAAAATAAAAAACTGTTTTGAATTTTTTATTTTAACTATTGTAATTTATTTGGAATTTGTAATTTTATATTTTCTATATAAGAGATCTTTCATGCTGGTTTTCCATCAGCACGCCTTTCAGGGCCTCCAGGTCTTCAAGGACGATACCTGTGCCGCGCACCACCGCCGTCAACGGATCTTCCATCATACGGACAGGCATATCGGTCTGATCAGCCACTAGGCGGTCCAAGCCACGGATCAAGCTTCCACCACCCGCTAAGATTATTCCGCGCTGCATAATATCGGCCAGCAACTCCGGAGGGGTTTCTTCGATCGTCGATTTTATGTTATTGACAACGATGCGGATCGAACGGGAAAGAGCCTCACGCACCTGAGTGTCATCTATGATAATTTCTTTGGGCAAACCCGTCACCAGGTCGCGACCGCGCACCGGCATCTGCATTTTGTCTTTTTGCGGACAAGCGCTGCCGATAGCGATTTTAGTGTCTTCAGCGGTTTTTTCCCCGATTAAAAGATTGAATTCATCCCGGCAATAGCGGATGATATCCTCATTCATTTCATCTCCGGCGATGCGTAAGTTCCGCGAAGTCACCACTCCGCCCAATGAAATGACTGCTATGTCCGTCGTCCCGCCCCCGATATCCACGATCATATTGCCTGCCGCGTCCTGCACCGGCAAGCGGGCGCCGATAGCCGCCGCCATCGGTTCATCAATCAGATAGGCTTCGCGCGCACCGGCATTCATAGCCGCGTCAATTACCGCGCGCTTCTCGACTTCCGTCACATCCGATGGTATGCCGATCAC
This sequence comes from Candidatus Moraniibacteriota bacterium, assembly GCA_030679995.1. Lineage (GTDB taxonomy): Bacteria > Patescibacteriota > Minisyncoccia > Moranbacterales > UBA2206 > JAUXSK01. The sequence continues at coordinate 57,406 of JAUXSK010000015.1, read as the reverse complement.
CACCCTTGGCCGCGGAAACAAAGTGAAACTGTCGCGATGGACCTTATCGATGAAATATTTGAGCATCTGTTCGGTCACCTCGAAATCACTCACGACCCCATCCACTAAAGGACGCGTCGCCACGATATGCCCGGGAGTCTTCCCGACCATTTTCTTAGCCTCTTTTCCAATCGCCAAGACTTGGCCGGTTTTCTTATTGACCGCCACCACCGACGGTTCATTGATGACTATCCCTTTGCCTTTGACATATATCAAGGTATTCGCCGTGCCCAGATCGATGCCAATATCCTTGGACAGGTTGCCGAATATTTTTCCGGTCAGATCCTTGAATATATTTTTAAATTTATTCCCCATAACGTAAAAACAAAATCCGTTCTTATTTAAGAATTTTTTGAGTTGAGTTTGATTTTTCCCTCTTTCCAGGTCTGATGTTGGGCTGGATTGTCACTTCCAGCTTCGACAGGCCTCTGTCTATCATACTTCACTGGGCGTCCATTGTCAAAAACAAAAAAAGCGGCCGACCCCAGCCGACCGCCTCCTGTCAAAATATTATTTTATGAACTTAAACACATCCCGCAAAGTCACCGCGATCATCAAAAGTATCAGCAACATGAAGCCGACCGTATGCATCGACTGTTCCGCTTTTTGACTGATCGGACTACCCTTGATCTTTTCGATTAGGATAAACAGGATCCGTCCGCCATCCAAAGCTGGAATCGGCAAGGCGTTAATTATGGCCAGATTTATGCTAAGCATAGCCGCGAATTGTAAGATATGGACGAATCCCAAAGCCGCCACTTGCTTGGTCAGGATTGCGATTCCAATCGGACCGGAAACATCCGCTCCGACCCCGTGTCCGGTAAAAATACCCGCCAAAATCACACCTAGCGATACCAGAATCAATATCGTCAAATCATATACCGCAATCGCCCCCTTCCAAACGGCCTGATACACCGGATATTTCACGACGACAGTCTGCACTAGACTGACTCCAATCACTCCTTGCCCGTCCTTTTCTTCAGGTACGGCCTTTATCAAAATGGTTTCATCTCCCCGCTTGATATTAAAAGCCACTTCCTTATTGCGATTGTCTTTATTGAAATTTTGAAAATCAGAAATATTGCCGAATATGACATGGCCATCGGACGATCTGACGATTTCGTCGCCGATTTTCAAGCCGGCTCTTTCCGCCGGCGAACCCGGCATAATCTGGCTGATTTGGATTTTCGATCCAGGCACATCGGTTCCGGCATTATAGTCGATCGCTTCCGGCGCTCCGATCATTAAGCTGAGCGAGATAGCGAACCAAGCGAAGACCAAATTCATCACCACACCGGCGGCCAAAATCTTGATTCTCGGCCAGGCTTTTTTAGCCGCGAAACTGTCCGGTTCGGCCACGCCGCTTCCATCCTCGCCTTTGATTTTCACGAAACCGCCCAGTGGGATCCAATTGATCGAATAGACCGTGTGCTTCGATTCGATATCTTTATTCCCCCAGACGAACTTAAACTTGCCAGTCGCCTCATCCCGCACGAAACCGGCCATCCGCGGAGGAAAGCCGAAACCGAATTCATCCGCCTTGACACCGTTCCGGCGAGCCGTCACGAAATGGCCAAGCTCATGTACGAAAATCAGAACACCAAGGATGGCTATGAATAATATTATTGTTATCATTTATTTTTTAATCCTATTAGACCGTCATTATTTCTTCTTCTTTCTTAATCCTGATCTCTTCCACTTTTTTATTATATTCATCGATCAGTTCCTGCAATTTTTCCTTGCCGACGAACTTGTCATCCTCTCCCATTAATCCTTCCTTCTCCGCCTTCTGAATCTCGTCCCAGGCATCCTCCCGCTGTTTGCGGATGGCAATCCGGGCTTCCTCCGCCTTTTGATTTAAGACTTTCACCAGATCCTTTCTCCTTTCTTCAGTTAAGGCTGGGATATTGATTCTGATGACCTGCCCATCATTGTTCGGATTCAGGTTCAATTGCGATTCGCGGATGGATTTTTCGATACCCGCCAGACTGCCTTTGTCCCAAGGGGCGATCATGATCGTCCTCGGTTCCGGGACCGAAATACTGGCCACCTGCTTCAAGGGTGATTTCGCACCGTAGTAGTCTACCATCAACCCATCTACCATCGCCACTGAAGCCCGGCCGGTCCGCAATTGGCCAAGTTCCTCCTTGAAATGTTCGATGGATTTTTCTAATTCCGGTTTCTTCTTTTCGATTATTTCTTTGTACATATCGATAGTTATATAAAAAATTATTATTTGGCTATTTTTTCCTTAAGCCTAGATATAAAACAGCTGGCTCGGTCGAATATTCCATAACACTTATATTTTTTGCAGTTTGCAATTGAAAAGGGATCCAGTTCACTCCGCCGTCCAGCGATTTGTAGGTCGCTTGTGCCGCCCCGTATGCGATCTCTCTCGGGTTGGCCGGATTGATAGCCAGCGCCTTCACCGGAAAAGCGTTCGCGTCACCCAGCGGTTTGACCGTTTCCCAACTGGCTCCGGCATCCTTGCTCCTGAATATCCCCGCCTGGCCGGCCGCATAAACCCAATTGGCATTCAGCGGATCGACTTCAATCACCCCGATACCATGATTGACGGCATCATTTTCTATCCCTTCGATGGAATTACCGCCGTCCCGACTCCGCAGGATGCTGCCGCTTAACAAATTGAGATACAATAAATCGCTATTCGCACTATCGATTGCGATTTTCAAAACCGGACTGCCGGATGTGTAAATGTTCTTCCAAGAAACTCCGGCGTCCACACTCTTGACCACCTGGTTGTCACTCGTAGTGGCATATAGGACGCTGGGATTTTTTTTGTCCAAAACCAAAGAGATGACCAAAGGTCCGTTGGAAGGGGCGGTATAGATTTCATTCCATTCATTGCCCCCGTCGATGCTTTTGAATATCTTGCCCCGATCCTGCCAGACTCCGCTCGCGTATATTATGCGGCTATCCGCCGGATCGATCGCCAAACCGTAAGCTTTCTCAGCCTCAAACGGAAGCAGACTCCAATTCTCTCCAGCGTCATCAGTCTTCAAAATTCCATTCTTGAGCGTCCCAACCAGGATAGTCCTGGCATCATACGGATTGGACGCCATACTGATGACATCCACCGCGTCCAAATTCACTACGTCGCCGACCTTGCCTTTGAATTCCCAGCTTCGCCCTCCGTCAACCGATTTCAGAACGCTGCTGCTTTTTATGGCGACAGGTTGCGCTTCTTCGACGACCGGTTTGGCCGGAGCCAAAGAACAGCCAGACAAGAATACGGCCACGAACGACAATAGCGCAAATGTCAGATATTTATTCATTAGGTTGATTATAGCATAAAATACAAAAAATCCCACCCGAGGATTTTCTCGGTGCATCTTCAATTAGGACCGCTTGTTTAAAAGTCCGCCAGCTGGCAAACCTATCGACTGAGCTATGGGCGCGATTATTCCCAATTTAAAAATCCCTTGCGGGATTTATGCTGTGTGCGCCCACCAAGACTCGAACTTGGGACCGTTTGCTTAAAAGGCAACTGCTCTACCGACTGAGCTATGGGCGCATCATATTCTAATTTTTGTCAAAAAATAACCAGGATTATCATTCAAATAACCTTCCGCTATTATAGCATCATTTCCAAACCCGTCAATGCTTTCCCTGCCATAGCTACCGGTTCAGCCGTTTATGGATGAAAAACATAAAAGCCATCGGGATTATCATCCATGCCAAATGGGCGTTTTCCGTGGCCAGATATTCATATGCCATCGGAGAGACATATTCCAACGCCACGCCTTTGGGAACCATCCACAAAACAAGACTGAGCAAAAAAACCACCTCCAAAAAACTCATTACGAACACGCGCCACAAAAAACCGGAACCAGATCCGGAAATATATATTTCAAACAGTTGTTTACTGATCAAAGTCAGGACTACGATGGCCGCCAAAAAGAAAACCAGTTCATAAACATAATCCGAAAAATATTTGGCCGGCACGCTCATCGTGACCGCATAGGCTACATAAATATTGATAAGGATCGTGATCAGCTTGTAGCGCCCGATGAACATACCGAAGACGAAACTCAGGATAGCGACCACGATGAACAAAGAAATGTCCTGCGTCAATTGGGGCGACACGCCAAGGCCCACTAACAATTTCCCGAGATCCATTTGGATTTATACTTAAAGATTTATTCCGGACTATCGTATTTTTATTATAAGGCTATCCTCCAAATAAACAAGCCTCCCATTTGCGTCCGGTTTTTCCGACGGTGAATTTTATTTTCAGTTTTTCTGCTGGCATATCGGCATTTTTCATAGATTCTCCATTAAAAACTTTTTGAGCGCGACAAGGTCTTTTTTGTTTTCATCATAATGATAAGTTTTGATGCCGATAGACCCGGCGCTTCTTGCCGCCTCCTCGCTATGCTCAAAATAGACAACATCGTCTTTTTCAAAACCGAAATGCACAAGCATTTTTTTGAAATATTCCGGATCAGTCTTTTCAGGCTCATGTCTCAAAGTGAAAACTTCGTATGGAGCGTCATTCAATTTATATTGATTTGCGGCTTCGTAGTCAGCATTCGTCAAAATGATTTTTCTATTTACGAATCTTTCCAACATCCCATGCATTTCCCTAAAAACATTCCCCTCGCCATCCACGATACCGCCCACGGCATCGACTAAAATAGTTTTCATAATTTTATACTGATTTAAAGATTCCTTACTTGGTTTTGATTATTTGGACTAATTTTTTATGCAGCTCCGGAGGAGCCGCCAGAAAAGTAAAATTATCTTCAGCTCTGTTTATGTGATTTGCATAATCGACCGGGCTTCCAAAAAAATCGGTATAAATTCCGCCCGCCTCCTCAATGATAATTTGCTGGGCCACGTTGTCCCAAATCTTGCTGGTTCGATTCAGCCAAGCCCCGTATTTCCCCCGGGCGACCATCGCCGCATCAAAAACGCTGTTACTTATCCTGAGATTGCGGATATTCAAAACTATTTCCGCTAATAGGCCGCATTCACCCCTCGTCGATTCCGGATTCTCCTGATGCCCATCAATGCCATACGCCACCAGAACTTTCTTCAAATCAACCTCCTGGCTGACCGCGATCTTTTTTCCATTGCAATACGCGCCTTGGCCTTTTTCAGCGACATAGATCTCTGCATAGCTTGGCAAGGCGATGCCGCCCGCGATAGGCGCGTCATTTTCCAAAAGACCGATCATTATCCCGTACAAAGGGATTCCGTTGGCGAAATTGCTCGTGCCGTCGATCGGATCAACAACCCAAGTCAGATTCGATTTTTTATCGATAACTCCAGCTTCTTCATCAATGATATTGTGCGTCGGAAAATATTTTTGTATTTTTCCCACTATCATTTGGCCTATTTCCAAATCAGTCTCCGTGAGGACCTGATTATTATCTCCCGCCTTCGCGACCCCGGACACCTTCCCGAAATTATCCCTGGCTATTCCGGAAGCTTCCTCCAAAACCTCTACGATAAAATCCTGATATTCCATATGATTAATTTTAATATGTTTACCCATCTCACTAATTATATATCGAAAACACCCCAAACAAAAACGCCAGGATATCCACATATCCTTCTTTGGCAGATTCTTATTTCCCACGCCGTTTTGCAGGTTTCCCTGGTTCGGGCTTTTTCTTCAGTTGCCCCAACTGGGTGAGATTGCGGACATTGTCGCGGGAAGATTCGGCCAGGAGTTTATCGAGAGCGAAGACTTTCGGATTGACTTGCAGGGCGCGGCTGTTGATGCCCAAGAGCTTGATGCCGGAGAGCGTGCGGACGCGCGAGAGGGCGACATAGCCCATACCATATTCGAAAGATTTGCTCAGATCCATCTCCACCGCATCCAAGGTCATACCTTGGCTTTTGTGGACGGTGATCGCCCACGCCAGGCGCAGCGGGATCTGGGAAATGGAAGCCAAAGATTCGTCGTTTTCTTCGATGGACCATTTCTCCGGCGTGGCGACGATGGTCTTGCCGGACACGGTTTTCACGATTGGTATCCCTTTGCGGTCAAAGCTGATCACTTCGCCCAGCGTGCCGTTGACATAGCCGCGGTCGAAATTGTTTTTTACGAACATCACGATAGCGCCTTTTTTGAGCGTCAAATTTTCCGGCGCCAAACACCCCTTTTTCACCGAAGCGACCAGATACTCATTGCCGTTATCCGTCATCCGGAACAGTTTGGCTTCCGCTTTAATTTTTCCCAACTCTAAAGCGTTGATTGCGTCCACGTTGGCATTGTGAGTGAAGAGACGCGTGGGCCTGAGGGTGTTTTCAATTTCAATGTTCGCGCGGGAGATCAGAAGTTCTTTGGTTTTTTCATCGCATGATTGGGAACGGATATCATTCAAAATCTTGAGCATCTCCCGATCCTCTTGGCGATGCTGTTCTTCCAGATAACAGACTTTCGGATCCATCTCCCGCCAGGCGTCGGATTCGATAACGAAACGCGCTTCCTCTTTGAATTTCGTGACCGGCGGCAACTGGAAAAAATCCCCGCACAAAATGACTTGCAATCCGCCGAAAGCCAAAAACGGTTCCTTGAATCTTTTACAGATACTATTGACGATATCCAGCTGATGCGCGTGCAACATCGAGATTTCGTCGATGATCAAAACCTTGGTTCTTTTGAAGCGCTCTTGCTGGTAACCTCTTTTTTTGAGCTTATCGAAATCAGCTTCATTGAAAGTTTCACTGATGCCCATACCCGACCAACTATGGATCGTCTGCCCGTTCATATGGGTGGCGGCAATGCCAGTGGAAGCCGTAACTGCCACGCCGATGTCGCGGCTTTTCAGATAATCGATATATTGTTTCAAGAGATAAGTCTTACCTGAGCCGGCCGGACCGGTCAGAAAAACGTTATATCCGAGCTTAAGGATTTCGAGGGCGGTTTTTTGTTTCATACTCTCCAGTCTACTCCCATTCGTATCTTCGCTCAACCTCGAAAAAGATATTCTTGCCATAATAATGCGCAGAAAATATTGCATTTAAAAAAACAGCCCGCTAATCTCACGATTAGCGGGCCTATATAGGCACTCTGCACAGATTCCGATACTATTTTAGGAATCTTTTTCGGTACTATAACAGACCACGCCTTCTTGATTGTCAGGCGTGAACTCAACTACCTCAAATGTCGCGACCACGCTTTTGGCGACATATTTGGCTTTTTTGATCGCCCCTTCCATCGTACCATCGAATGGTAGTGATACGGCCTCTCCATCCATGTGTATCTCGAATCCGATTTTTATCGGTTGAGATTTTTTCGGCGATTTTCCTTTAATTTTCCGCTTTACCGGGGCAGACACGGGTTTTTTGTGCCTTTTTTCCGCTTTCACTGCCTTACCCACACCAATCGGTTTTTCCGGAGCTTTTTGCATAACCAATCCGTCGACTATCTTGGTCTTTTGCGCAAAATCCATCAGGCGCGTTTCAAAATTAACCGCAAGCATTTTGAATCTTTCTATGAAATTTTGCGCCGCCTCTGATCCAGCAATATCGCCAGTCATCATGGGGCATTGGCAACAGGCGAACTCAGGAACCCATCCCTCAGAAAAATCACGATAACCCGATATTATTTTTTGGCAAATATAGAATAGACCGCACTTTTCTTGCTTCAGAGCATCCAATTGCTCCCTAAAAGAAATATTTTCCTCATCCGATATGGCAGACTTTGATTCCCGAAATTTCATCATTTCGGAAAATCCGTCGAAAATCATCATCAGGACATACAACTCTTCCTTTTCGAATGGCGCAATTTTCAATGATTCGACAAAACAGACTTTTCTTTGTTGCATCCCTTCCTCCTTATTTAGGCCCAAAAATATATTCCTAAGCTAATTATTATTTTTTAAAGGTTCAAGCCGGTTATATTTACGTTTTTTCCAAATTAATTTGTCATTATAATACTAAAAAACTAGTAAGTCAAATTTGTCAGGCAATGTATTAATATAACAATCCCACATTGGTTTTATCTTCCCATAGTACTGGCCCTATGGGCAGCAAAACGCAACCATAGCCATTCAAAAAAGCGTTCCACATTTTCAATGGAACGTTTTTTTGCATTGCGGCGCTAGATACCCTGGTTTTTCAATCTCTCCAGCAAATCTTTCTGCTCGCGGCTCAAACTTTTGGGAACTTTGACCACTACCGTCACCAATTGGTTGCCTACGCCGCGACCATTGAGTTCCGGCACGCCAGCACCCTTGATGCGGAAGATTTCACCTGATTGGGTGCCAGTCGGGATTTTCAGAATAAGCGTGCCATTAATAGTTTCAATTTCGATTTTTCCGCCTAGAGCCGCCACCGAAAACGGCACGAATTCCGTGCTCAAAATATCCTGGCTTTTGCGTTTGAATTTCTTGTGCGGCAAAACATGGATATTGATATACAGATCGCCGGCCGGCGCGCCTTTCTCACCGGCCTCGCCCTGGCCTTGCATCGACATCGTCTGGCCGTCGGCGATACCCGCCGGAATATTCAATTTGATTTTCTGTTCTTCTTTGACCCGTCCATCCCCTCCGCATTTGGAACATTTCTTTTCATACACCTTGCCCTCCCCATGGCATTCCGGGCACTCGGAAACTTGCGAGAAACTGCCAAACAGGCTGCGCCGCATCGTTTCAACCTGGCCAGAACCTTTGCAAGTCGGACAAGTTTTCATATCAGCCTGGGGTTCACCACCTGAACCATAGCAACGATCGCACACCACCCTTTTGTATAATTCAATGATCTTCTCTATTCCATTGACCATTTCTGCAAAGCTGATCTCCACATCCACTTGGATATCGGTGCCACGCGAACGCCGGCGCGCCCTGGAATTACCGCCAAAAATATTGGAAAAAATGTCCTCAAAACCTTCCCCGCCGAATTCGAAGCCGCTATTCTGTCCGCCAAAACCTTGGAAGCCGGAAAAATCGAAACCGGAAAAACCGTTGCCTGCGCCGCTGCCACCCTCGAAAGTTTGCCCGAATTGGTCATATTGCTGACGCTTGCTCTGGTCCGATAAGACCTGATAGGCCGCATTGATTTCCTTGAATTTAGCCTCATCCCCGCCGGACTTATCCGGGTGGTATTTGTGCGCCAATTTACGATAGGCTTTCTTGATCTCATCATCCGTCGCGCCTTTGGAAACCCCCAAAATATCATAATAATTTTTCGCCATATATTTGAAAAAATGCCTTATTTCTTACCAATCCAATCTAGCACGAAAACGACAAATTAGCAATCCCTCGTTAAGAGTGCTAACTTTATCTTCTATTCGATAACCTCCATTTCAATCGGAACCCGTATGATGCGCACCAGGCCGGTCTCCCTAAAGACCCAGAATATCCAGCCGGCCAACAAAATCCAAACTAGATTCAAGGCCGAGCCCAACGACAAAACCGTCAGGAATAATCCGATAGCCATTATAGCCGGCAATGAAGATGTTTTCCCTGGAGCCACCGATTCCGAGCCGAAATATTGGTCGATTTTACGGTTTACGATACCCGAAAAAACATCCGCAATTTTTTCATCACCCACCAAGTTACTACCATAAATTTCTGAAAATTTACGCCGCCCTTCCTGCAAAATCAAGATTTGCTGTTCCCGGCCCAGTTCCACACTGGTATTCGCGGCTTTTTTCAAGGCTTCATCTTTCAATAATTTCTTTTGCGCGTCGGTCAAACCAGGATTGGATTTTTCAATCGCCTGATCGATTTGGCTATCCATAGCGCTCGAGATTACCACATCATTTTCCTGCTTCTCTTGTATCTGCAATATGAATTGATCGACTGTCAATCCTTCTTGGCTGATATCCTTGAAACCGGGATTCACCATCGCCAAAATTTTGGAAGTCAGATTTCCCGAAACCGAACTTATGCGGAATTGCGGGATAATCCGTTCGGCACCGAAATCCTTTGCCGACGCGTAATATTGGCTGGCAATCATCAAGGAAATCGCCAGCAGGACCAACGCGCTGCCGGCACGGATGGATTTCCATAAGCTTACCCGGATATTCAGTTGCAGATCATCTACTATCTTAGTTATCCCCCAAGCCAAGAAAACATAGGCCGCGAAAACCGCATTCAAGTGCCACAGGCTACGCACGAAAATGAAGCTTAACAAAATAGAAGCTGAAAACAGCCATTGCAAGATTTCAATCCGTTTGATAACGATGGTATTCAGATATGCCAACACGAAATAAACTGAAAAGAAACTTACCGGCACCGCCCAAATACTGGCCCCTGGAACATTTACTGCCCGATCGACCGAACGCCAAACCAGAAAAGAAACTATCAAAAAAAGCGCCGCCAAAACATATTTTAGGATTTTTGTTTTCAAATTTCGGAATTATTTATTAAAAAAGCGATAGACATTCGTCTTGCGACGCTCGAATCCGATCGACTGGTAGAGCTGGTTGGCGATTTTCCTTTGCGGCCGGCTCGTAAGATCGACACATTTCATCCCCAGTGACCGGCTCTTGTCCAACAGGGCCTGCATTATCTTTCGACCTAATCCCTGACCGCGACACTCCTCGCTCACGACCACGTCCTCGATCGTGCCGGAAAATGAGAATATCTTCCGCAACGGTATCAGCGTGCCCATCCCAATCAGGACGTTTTTTTGAGCAGAATCACGTATTGTCATGATTACACCATAACGCATAACTTCCTTTATTTTTTTGTAATCTATTTCCGAAGCGCTAGAATTCAATTGTTTCAGCAACCCATTCACCGCCGGAATATCCGCCGCATTGATATCGTTCTCCCCCACCGAAAATCTGGCTGGTATTTTTTTCATATCGTTTCCGGCTAATTATTAGCTTTGCCTGAATTCTACAATAAAATCCCCTGACGCACAAACGGCGGAATTCCGGGAAAATTAAAAGGGAGGCATCGGATGAATCCGACCCTCCCTAGGTTGATCTTTTTGGGGCTGCCCTTTATTTCTTGGGCAGTAAATATACCAACAACTCCCCAACCTTGAGACTGGACACCACTCTGTCCAAAAAATCTCCGAAATTACATTTCCCGACCCCGCACATCTCGACGATGTACTTGTCGATCCGCAATTCCGAGTCGAGCTCCACTTTGACTGATAATTTTAACGGACTGACCATATCCGCAAAAATTTTGTTTATCTCCTCTTCCAAAGCAGTCACATCATCCGCAAAAGAGTTTTCCGCATTCAAGATGATTTTTACATCCCCATGCTGTGAAAAAACCTTGGCGTACTTTACGTTGGCATCGTCAAACATAATCCTGATATATCTCCCTTCAGGAGAATTTTCCGCCATAACTGATCCCATATCCGCACCCCCGTGCTGATAAATTTTTAAAAAACACCCTCATTAAGTAACTGTGATTTATACCGCAAAAAAACCTACCTGTCAATAGGTACTACAAATCAAAAGGCGCCTTCGGCCAAAAAACCGTAAAAGACGTACAAAAACGCGCAATTTTGCAGGATAAGCACAGGGATTCCGATAATGAAATACCACTTCCTGGTTTTGTGGCGGAAAGCGAACATCCCAGCATAAACCCCGATACTGCCGAAAACCGTAGCCATAAAAAACAGCAGGCCTTCCGAAATCCTTTCGGCACCCGCTTTGCGCGAGCTGAGTTTATCAAAAAACATAATCAAAAAAGCCGCGATATTGATCACTATAAAAAAAGCTATGACGCCTAGAGAAACGGGGTCCATTGGAATTGTTATGTTTATCTTTTTAAAACCGCCAAGAAGGCGTCCGAGGGAATGCTTACGCGGCCGATGCTTTTCATCTTCTTTTTCCCCTTCTTCTGTTTTTCCAAAAGCTTGCGTTTGCGCGTGATGTCCCCGCCATACAATCCGCTGGTCACATCTTTACGGAAAGCCTGGATGCTTTCGCGCGCGATCACTTTGCCCCCGATAGCCGCCTGCAGGGCGATCAAGAAATTCTGCTTCGGAATCGAATTTTTCAATTTCTCCACAATCGACTTGCCTTCCGAATTGGCTTTCTCCCTCGGCACGATGCGCGAAAAAGCGTCGAATTTCTCCCCGGCCACCAAAATATCCATCTTTACCAGATCGTTCGGCCGATAGTCCTTGATTTCGTAATTCATCGAAGCGTAGCCCGAAGAAGCGCTTTTCAAATCATCGTGCAGATTGGTGATGACATCCGTCAAAGGGCAATCGAAAGACAAGATGATCCGTTCACTGTCGATATATTCCGTGTTCAGATATTGCGCCCGCGTATTGCGCATCACTTCCATAATCGAACCTAGATACGCGGCCGGCGAAATGATGTCCAGCTTAGCATAGGGTTCATAGATTTTGTCGATCACCGACGCGTCCGGCATTTCGGTGGCGGAATAGATTTTCGTCCTTTCGGTCTGGTTTTTCACCTCCACTTCATAAACGACGCTCGGGGTGGTGATGGTCGGACTGATTTCAAATTCCCTCTCCAGCCTTGACTGGATAATTTCCAAATGCAGCATCCCCAGAAAACCGCACCGGAATCCCCGTCCCAAGGCCTGGCTGGATTCCGGCTCGAATTCGAAAGCCGCGTCATTAAGTTTCAGCTTGTCCAAAGCGTCGCGCATAAAATTATAGTCATCGCCTTCGATTGGATAGAAAGAAGCGTAGACCATCGGTGTCACTTTTTTGTAGCCGGGCAGACTTTCAACTTTGCCGCGATATCCGGCCAAGGTGATCGTATCGCCTACCCGGCAATATTCCACGCTCTTGAAACCGGTGGCCAGATAGCCGATATCGCCCGCCGTCAAGTAGTCGACTTTTTGCATATCCGGTTTGAAATGACCTACTTCCACCACGTCGCTGTCGGCCATCCCCGCCATCATCGCCACCTCGTCATCGCGCTTCACGTTGCCATCCAGCACCCGCACATATGCCACCACGCCTTTATACGTGTCATATTTGGAATCGAAAATAAGGGCGCGCAACGGCTTGTCGGTATCACCTTTCGGATACGGTACGGTTTTCACGATTTCTTCCAAAAGTTTGTCTACACCCAAACCGGTCTTGCCGGAAACTTCGAAAATATCTTCTTCTTTACAACCCAAAACGTGGATGATTTCCTTTTTCACTTTCGGCGCGTCAGCATTGGGCAGGTCAACCTTATTGACCACCGGAATTATTTCCAAGCCCTGTTCGATAGCCAGATATAGGTTCGACAAAGTCTGCGCCTGCACGCCCTTGGTCGCATCCACCAAAAGTACCGCTCCTTCCACTGCCGCCAACGACCGGGAAACCTCATAGCCGAAATCGACATGCCCCGGCGTGTCAATCAGATTCAAGACATATTTTTCCCCGTTGAGTTCATAGTCCATCCGCACCGGCTGCAACTTGATCGTAATGCCCCGCTCACGCTCCAAATCCATCTGATCCAACAACTGAGCCTTCATATTGCGCTGTTCCACGGTGTGGGTCAATTCTAAAAGCCGATCCGAAAGGGTCGACTTGCCATGATCGATGTGGGCGATTATGCAGAAATTGCGGACATTTTTTTGGCTCATATAATATCCATCTTAGCCTAGAACCGGAGAATAATCAAGAATCGGTCACATCCGGCTCACTTCATCCGTACTTTCCAGAATCACCTTATTGCCTTTGAATATTTTCCGGGTGAGCGAATTCTTGAACAAGATGAATTCCTCCAGTTTCAAGAAATAACTGATGCCAATAAAAATCAAAAATCCCAGAGCCAGCGGAACGGTCAATTGAATGAAAACTCCCAAAAACGTATCCAAATCGACCACTGAAGCAATCGCGTATTTCGCGACTTGTATCCCGAGACCGGCCACGAAGGAAGCGAAAGCGATTTTCGATACCGACAAGATGATGTTACGGTCATCCAGATTGTCGAAGCGCGCCCGTAAGAAAAAAAGTAACAGCATCATCTGCACCACGTTAGCCAAAGAGAACGCGATCGCCAAGCCGATGATCTGGATGCGGCCGATAAGCATTATGACTGCCAGGATGTTTACGGCTTCCGTGGCGATAGCGATATAGAAAGGGGTTTTGGTGTCTTGTAAGGCATAGAATGAACGGGCCAGAAGTTGCACCGCGCTTTGCGCGAACAAGCTGAGCGCCAAGATTCCCAAACATTGGAAAGTCAGGATCGTATCGTTCCAATCGAATTTACCGGCTCCCAAAACGACCCGCACGATCTGCGCCCGCAGGACGACCATAAACACGCTGAGTGGGATGACGAAGAACATTATCTGGCGGAAAGTTTCCGAAAAAGCCTTTACGAAATTTTCCTTCTCGTCGCGCGCGGCATATGTCGACAGGACAGGAAAGACTGCGATAGCGAAAGATATTCCAAACACGCTCAGTGGCACGCTAGCCAGATTCTGGGAAAAACTGAACACCGCCAGACTGCCGGCCGCCAAAGTGGAAGCGAACACCGTGATCACCATCAGATTGAATTGATTGATCGCGATGCCGGTCATCCGCGGCAGCATCAGCGAGAAAACCTTGCGCACATTCCGGTTTTGCCAGGCCGCCGCCAATCCCCACTGGTGGACATAGCCCAATTTCCGCACCGTCGTGTATTGCAGGACCATATGCATCAGCGCCCCGAAAACCACCCCCCACGCCAATCCGATCGGCCCCATCAATCTGACAAATATAGTGATGCCAAGAATGATGCCGATATTATACAGAAGCGGCGCGATCGAATAGATCAGAAAATGCTTCATCGAAGTCAGGACACCGCCCATAATCCCGCTGATGCCCAAAAAAACCGGACTCAAAAACATTATTCGGGTGAACAGGACCGCGCTTTCCATTTTTTCCGGAGAAAAGCCCGGGGTGATGATTCGCATCAAAAACGGCGCGGCAATCGCGCAGACCAGCGAGATAATGATGATTAGGAACAATGACAAGTTCATAATTCCATTAGTCATCCGCCAAGCTTCATCGTTGTCTCCCTCTTTGCTTCGCAATCCGGTAAAAACCGGGATGAAAGCGGCGCTCATCGAACCTAGGATGAGCAGGCTGTAAATCAGGTCAGGAATCCGGAAGGCCGCATAATAAACATCCAGCACGTCACCCGCTCCGAACGTCGAAGCTAACAGACGATCACGCACAAGCCCGAGCAGATTACTCAGAAGGCCCGCGACCGTGATTACGAAAGCCGCTGAAATGACCGATTCGGTCGGTCGGGACTTCAATATGAAATTATTTTTGAAAATTTTATCCATCATAAATTTATCTTTGCGTGAAAGCCGCGCCTACGAATTTATCCGTTTTGAGGTCGGATTCGATTTTTATATTATTATTTTCCCGTCTAACTTTTTCCGGATAATTCCAAACCATCTTGTAGTTATCCGGATAGGCGATTTCCGCCGTGAAAGCGCTACCCAAGCTACCGGCTTGTTTTTGGGCCAAAAGCGAATACGCATCCGCCGGCTTGCCTTTGCCATCCATACCGAGTTTGAACGGCAACAGATATTTGTATTTTATGACCACCGTCTCTTGCGGACTGACATAAACCCAATTAGCAAAAACGGTCTTGCCTGAATCTTCATAGATTTTAGTTCCGCTTTCTTCATCGATTTCCAGCGAATCCTCCTCCATCCGCACCTGGGCATCTTGTTTGAAAGCCAAAGCATGGTAATCCAAAGGCGGCGTATTATATTCGCGCGTTTGTCCCTCGGCCGAAAGCAAAATGGAACCTTTCGGGACATAGACCCGCATATAATCCGCATTGACTTTGTTCCACCAGTCATGATCCAAACTGCCTCCGTTATGATGGCGAGTTATGATCAAGGTGTCAACTACTGATCCGTCCGATTGGATTTCCGCCCGATGCTCGATTTTTTCATCGACCACCCCGTCCGTTTTGTATCCGTTGATATTCGTATTGACCACGCTCACATAATCTTTCTGCGTATCCAATATCTCCCCCGACCAGCCCTGTTCGGACAATACTTTTTCAATTTCAGAATTTTTGGAATAAATCAAAATCTGCTTTTCATCCAAACTCTCCGACAATACGCTCATAGTCCGGACGATATCGGAAAAATTCCGAGCATTGAAAAGCTTATCCAAAATCTTCGGCGCCAAATCAGCCAAAATCTGTTTGGGTTTATTCAGTTCCTTGTCATAGTCCACCTCCACTTCGTATTGGATTTTTTCTACGAAATTATCCTTATCCACCGTTACGCCGTATTCCGGCAATTCGATAGGCCCGGTAATTTCCAACATCTTTTGCATCACGGTCGGCGTCATCGTAATTACGCCATCTACGGTCGGTCCGCCGGTCTTCTCATAGAACCAGGCGGCCTTCTCAGCCGACTTAGGAAAATCCGGAAACCAATTGCTGTCATGTAAACTCCAAGCCGCCGAAATTTTTTGAATCGGCACCGGCGGAATGACTTTTTCCCGCAGCTGTCCGTCCGGATTATATATTCCGTCGATAAAAAAATTCCTCACATTTCCATTGAAAATATCCAGCACGCCATAAGTGCCGATAAACCCTCCTGTAGCACGCATTTCCTGGTTGTTTTGAAAAAGAAACAGATATTTGCGCATCCCGTTGCCGCCCAGCACATCCGTAAAAATCTGGCTATTGCTGATAAATTCCGTCAGGAAGCGGTTCGTTTCCGGCAACTGGCTTTTCAATTCTAAAAATTGCACCCTTCGATCTTCAGGAATATCATCGATATTTACTTTGTCCAGATTATCCTGAACGTCCTGCATTAAAATGGAAATTTCTTTCAGATTATTATCCGTATCCTGGAATATCCGCAAAAAAGACACGGACGGATCAGCGTCACCATTCAATGGATTCTTGATCGCGTCCAACGACTGCATAATTCCGCTGGCCAAGATTCCAATCCGGGAAACGTCTTTTCCGACCTGAGCGATATGATCGCCGGAGGAAATTTTTGAAAAAAACGGAATAAACCGGGAAGTCTCAACCAGGATTCCGCCCAGACTGTTTATGTCCTGGGATATTTCCCCGAACTTATCATAGGCCTCACCGAATTCGAAGGAAGATTTTTGGAAGTCACGCCCGGCGATGCCATCCCTGGCCATAGCCAAGTCCGTATACGCATCCTGTCCGATTCCCATAACATCATTCTTGACCCCCATGCCCTTATTGAAAAAGCCCGTGCCTGCGATTACCAGGAATATGGACGCTGCCACTCCCGCGAAAGAAAAAAATATTTTTTTATATCGCCGGCTCGGGATATCCTTCAGATCTTCCGCGTCGGAAAATACCATCCGCTTGGCCGGCATATCTTCCACTTCATCAGCATAATCAGTGTAAGTCTGATTAGGCTTGACTGCTTTATCCGCTAAAAAACGCGGCTCTATTTTTTTTTCTATTTTTATCCTTACGGAATCATTCGAAACAACAGGATATCCCAACAATCCGTTTTTTTCCTGCCAAACCGGCGCCGGCCGCGATATAGCGCCCCCAGGACGCCGGATATCTCCGAAACTCGTCCGCCTAACGACGCCATCCCGATACTCTCGTGATTGCGGACCGGATCCTGATGTCCTTCCGATCCCCCCCATCGGCGATCCACCGTCTTGATTGGCCGGCCGGACATCCGACATCCGGAGATTTATTTTATTTCTGCCCATCCAGGGACAGGCGTTATTTTTGTTTTCCATCAATCTTTGTTCGAGTATATTGCTAAAGTTTCCTCAGCCATTTTTTTCCAGCTGTATTTCTTAGTCTGGTTATAGCCCCTCCTGATCAATTCATCCCGCAATCCCGCATCGCTGACGATTTTTTTCATCGCTTCAGCCATCGCCCCGACATCTTTACCGTCAAAAAAATACGCGCTTTCGCCCAAGACTTCCCGCATACAAGGATGGTCTGAGGATATGACCGGCACGCCTTTGGACATAGCCTCGAGCGGCGGCAAGCCAAACCCTTCATATAAAGACGGAAAAACATTGGCAACCGAACGATGAAACAAGACATCCAATTCATAGTCCGAGACATCCGAAAGGAAAACGATATCCTCCGTCCGTTGTTTCTGGACTGATTTCCGCAACTGCCCGTAAAAATAGTCATCCTTGCCCACCAATACCAGTTGGAAATCCTTTTTTTCTCCGAACGCCCGGACAAAAGCCAGCACTAGCCTGTCCAGATTCTTATGCGGATACGCATTGCCGACATAAACCAGATACGGCTTCATTATACCATATTTTTGCAAAATTTCCTGGCCGTTTCTCCGGCTGAACATACAGAAATCCTCGCATGCTTCATAAGTCACGGTTATTTTTTCCCCGACGGCCGGGCCATATTTTTTCACGACATCATCCTTGGTGAATTGCGAAATGGCGATGATGCTTTCCGCCCGCGTTATCGCCGACCGGATGACTATCAAATACGCGAAAAACTTCACCCAATAAAAAACCGGGTGTAGCGTGCTATTTTTGACAGTGGGAAAATGCACCAGCGTCAGGTCGTGGATAGTCACGATGAATCTTTTGGAATATAGCAAAGGAACGTTGAAATGGGGGAAATGCATCAGATCAATCTTGTATCTGCGGACCATCAACGGGAAAAACAATTGTTCCCTGAATGTATACCACCGGTAATCCGCTAAAACTTTTTTAAAGTTCGGATTTTTCGGTTGGTATTCCTCGAAATTTTCCTTTTGGAGGAAAATCAAGTATTCATTGGTCTGATCGATTTTTTCCAAATTCTCTACCAGCTTCTGGGTATAACGCCCCAAGCCCTTTTGTCTTATGCCAAAAAAACGCGCGTCAATTCCGATTTTCATAGTCCAATTATACCACTAAAAGCGGCTTGGGACTATGCGCGCGAAAACCAAAGCCTATGGTTCCAGCCTATACCGGCATTTAAAGTTTATAGATCATCTTTAAGAACTCCTCGGTGGTTTTCAACCAGTTAAAATTCCTGGCCCGAGCAAGGCCTTTGCCAACAAGACTGTCGCGCAATCCATTGTCCGTTATTATTTCCTTCATCGCCCGGCATAATTCGTCCGGTTTGTGCGGATCGACCATTATCCCCCCATTACCGATAATCTCCGACAAAGAAGAATTGTTCGATGTGACGACTGGCACCCCGCAAGCCATCGCTTCAAGTGGCGGAAAACCGAAACCCTCGAAAACCGACGGATAGACAAAGAGCGAAGCCAGGTTTATCACGAACTCCTTATCCTCTTCACTGATGAATTTTGCGACAATTATTTTGTCCCGATATTTAGAAGCTTTAATTTCGGCGAATATGTCCCCGCTCAACCAGCCGTCAGACCCCGCGATGACCAATCTATGTTTCGCGATTTCTTCCTGGTTAGTGTCCGTTGCGTCTTTTTGCAATTGATTGTAGGCCGCGATGATAGCCGTGATATTCTTTCTCGGTTCGATCGTTCCCAGGAAAAGGATGAACTTGTAGGGCAAGCCGTATTTTTCCTTGACGCGGACCAACTCGCCGTTATTACGGTCGAGGACTTTGAATTTATCGGAAAGTCCGCTGTGGATCATCCGGATCTTTTCTTGCTTGACCCGGAACAGCTTCGCGACGTCTTGCGCCGAAGAATCGGAAACCGCAATAATCCTATCGGCCCGCCGGCACATTTTTTGTGGATTTATAAAAACATGCCACAGCCTTCTTTTCCAGGAAAAAGTTTCAGGATATCTGGCGAAAGACAGGTCATGGATAGTCAAAATTAATTTAGTTTTCCGGCTAACGCTGCCGAAGATGATATTAGGCATAAAAAAAACGTCTGCCCCGCCGATCATCTTATCTATCTTCGGCCAATCCAGGTACCAGAACAGGAAATTCAAAAGCTTGTTCGGCCAAGCGAATCTCTTCAGACTGACATTTGGGAATTCTTTGAGCCAGGAAAAATCAATCGCCTCGGATCTGAATGAATTGAAAAAAAGCACATATTCATTGCGCGTATCAAGCCTGAACAGGTTAGTCAAAAGATTGAAGGTATATTCCTCCACCCCAGTATTCCTTCCTTGAGTCAAACATCGAACATCGATTCCAATCCGCATAAGCCCGCCGTTAAAGATAAATATCGTCCGGTTTTTATTCCAAATAGTGCTTCAACATTACCGCCCAAAATCCCACGAAAATCCCCAGAGCCGCTGATGCCAAGAGGATAACCAACGCGCCGATCCGATCCTGGATGATGACCGGGTCTTGCGTCACGATTTCAAACCAAGTGCCATCATCTTGTTTCTTATTCAACAGTCTGATGTTTTTCGTAATGGTTTCCGGTATTGCCGCGGAAATTTTCTCCGCCGATTTTCCATCTTTCGCGGAAAAAGAAACTGCTACAATTTGCGCGGAAAGTTTCTCCGCCGTAAAACTTTTAGTCAGCTGGCGCATACTGAAACTATCCGTGCCAATCCCGGCTTTTCCATAGATATCCACCACGGTCCGCGGATTTTTCAGCCATTCCACGACAGTTTCGGCGAATTTTTCGTCGGCCTGCAAGCGATAGAAATCATCATAGCGATAATCACCGGTCTGCTGGATTCCACCGCGAGTAATATTAAGAGCCAGCGAAGCCGAATATGAAACTGGACGCAAAGCGAAATACACGAAACTGCCCAGCACGATTATGATAATCACGCCTGAAAACAATTTGATATTCTCCCTGAAGATTTTGAAATATCCTTTTAGTTCCATATCGTTTAAATTCTAAATTCTAAATTACAAATAAATCGCAATGATCAAAATATAAAATAAAAAAAACGGTTTTGAATTTTAAAAATTAATATTTTTGAATTTATTTGGGATTTGAAATTTTGGATTTTGAATTTTTATTAATAATCTCCGACATTGGCATAAATCACATAGATCTCAATTTGATTCCTTGAACTTCTTGTATTCACCATCGATATATTCCTTTATTCTAGCCTTAAATAGGCTTTTGTCAAATTTCTCGGCCTGCCCGCGGATATAGGCCGGGTCATAGTCGGCATCATTGAATTTCCCGACCGCTTCAATAATGGCTTGCGCGGTCTGTTCTTCAAAAAACAGGCCTGTTTTCCCCTCTTCTATGTGTTCCGGGATATCGCCACCGCGGAAAGCGATTATCGGACGGCCCGAAGCCATCGCCTCAATAGCCACTATGCCGAAGTCCTCTTCCTGTGGAAAAATGAACGCCCGGCATCTCGCATAATATCCTGGTAATTCCTCGTCCGAAACGCGTCCTAGAAATTCGATATTGCCTTTCGCCATCTCTTTCAATTTCTGGTATTCCGGTCCCCGGCCGATTATTTTCAATTGCAAACCCGTCCGGTTGAAAGCCTGGACCACGAGATCTAATTTTTTGTATGCCATAAACCGGCCGACCAACAGGAAATAGTCCCCATGATTTTCGCTGGCATAGAACCGCGCGATATCGATCGGCGGATTAAGCACGATGGAATCCCTTTTATAATATTTTTTTATCCTGCGTGCGATGAATTTCGAATTAGCGATGATCTTATCCGGCCGATCGGCACTGACGCGGTCCCAAATCCGGACATAGTTCATCACTAAGGGTATGAACCTTTTTATAATCGAAGGAAAATAGAAATCCTCGGTATATTTCTGGCAATCATCCCAAGCGAACCGCATCGGGGTATGTATATAGCAGATATGCAGCGTTTCCGGCCCGGTGATGATACCTTTGGCAAAACTGGAGGAATCCGACAGGACGACATCATAGCCGGAAAAATCGAACTGCTCGATGGCCATCGGCATAAACTGCGGAAAGACCCGGTGCTTCTTCCGGGAAAATGGGATGTTCTGCAAAAAAGACGTCCGGATGTCCTTGCCTTCGAAAAAACCGTGCATCAGTTTTTTGTCATAGACCAAGGTGTGGATCGGAGCGTCCGGAAAAACCTCCGTGAAACATTCCAGAACCTTTTCCGCCCCTCCGACTTGGACCAGATAATCATGAACCAGTGCGATTTTCATAAATTAAATTTTTACCGCCGTAACCAAGCGTTTTATTCTTACGCTTCCGCCCGCATAAATTAGATTTATCCGCGGACACCGGAAATTTTAAATTCATATCCTCAGAAATGACAGTCTATTTTGGTAGTATCATATTTCATTGACTTTCTTTTCCATACGATTGATTTTATTAAACCACCCCAGATAGTCAAACTGACATCCAGTCTTGTTTTGCACGGGTCCTACAACCAGCCCAATTTTTTCAGAAAGTCCCGGTCCTTCTTGACGAATTTCATACCGATGTCGGACCGATAAAACATTTTCGGGATGACGATCTGATTGATCAAATCATAGGTCTTGTCGCGGGCCTCCTCGATCGTTTTTCCGGAACCGGTCACGTGAAGCACGAATCCCGTCTTGCCGGAAATATAATAAATATCCTGCCCGTCTTCTTTTTTCCGGGAAACCTCCTCGAAGTGGATATGCTGGAAATCTTCCGCATTGAAAGTTTCCTTAAAATTGATTTCCAAACCTTGCGAAGAATATTTTTGCACGTTCACTTCATATGGGAAAGGCGGCACCGCCACCAGCGCCACGATGCCATATTCTTTTTTGTATTTCAAATCATACGGCTGGCCGTCAGCGACAGCCTTCAAAAATTCCCCCCAAGGCGATCGGTGCAGTTCGTCTTGCAGTTGCAAAGCTGGAAAGCCGAAACGCGCCGTCAGCTCCAATGGATGGGCGCCTTCCTCATTGATGATGCAATTGACATCCACATCCCCCCGGAAATTTCCTTTGATGAGAGCTGGTTTAAGCTTGTCGAGGATTTCCTTGAACAGCCTGTTATCTTCATTATCATCATACCACATCAATGTTCCCATCTCGAACGTTTTCGGTCCAAGATTGCCATTGAACAAACCTTTATGTTCGAAATTTATTTCGATCGGACCAGCCCAGTCCAAGCCATTGAAATAGCGTCCTACGCCAACCTCCACCCCTTTGACTTTTTTCTGCAAATCGATCGAGGCGCATTCCTCCCGATTGTTTTCATTATAATTCCGGAGCATCGAAACGACATCTCTCCCGCTTTTCAAGCGTCCGACATAATTGAAAGTCTTGTCGATATGGCCGTTCTGCTTGACGACCCAAGGTCCTTCGTTTTTTTGGACAAACCCGATCACTTCCTCGACACTGCCGAAATTGGTAGACGGGATGATATTGACCTCGGAAAGAGAGAGGATCTTTTGTCCGTATTGGCGATCATGCTCCAGTCGGTCGCCCATCGCGCTGCCACCGATCACCGAATAGCCTTCAGCCCGCAGGTCATCCTGGACTTGGCCGAATCCGACGCAATCGAACACGATAAGGCCGTCGCGCCCCACCCAATCAAGCTCGGCTTTCCAGTCGGCTATTTTTTCCAACATCCCATCATAAGCATGTGCATATTCCGCCTCTTCAATAAAAATCTTCACCTGGTTGCCCTCTTTTTGCAAACGATAGGCCAGATCAGCTCCGGAAAAATCTTTGGATATTAACAATACGTTCATAAGGATATTTTAATTTGATTATCAAAAATTCATACTGAGGAAAATCGCACCCTCGACAATTAGGCCGATAGCCAAGATTTTGTGCGCCAATCCGGTGGCCGTCATCGACTCCCTGCCCAGTTTCGGGAAAAATAGGGTCAGCACGATGCCCAACAAAAAAACGAAAGCCGGCTGGAAACCATTGACCGTCATCACCAGTGCGATCGGTGCCAGCAAGGTCGCATAAGCGAAAACCCCATCAGCTACGACGAAAATTATCTCATTAAACGCGTTCAGCGACATCACGCTCCAGCTGTTCATTCGAAGGACCTGTAAAAATTGCTTGCGATAGGATGAAATTGAAAAATACAAAATCACGCCCAACAGCACGCTTCCGAAAAAGTCCCAGAAAATCGAAGTCCAAAAGCCATCCTCCACCGCGATTATCTTGAAAACCACTCCGCCGATCGCATAGAGCAAGGAGGCCAAAAGCATCAGTGCAGCCACTCTTTTTTTGAACTTGAGCTTACCACCGATGAAATTCAGGGATAGGATAATCGTGCCGGCGATTATCAATCCGCAGGAAATTATTTGGGCGAGCGTCAAAGTCTCTCCCAGAAAAAAATAACCCAGGATGAAACCGAAAATCGGGATAGTCTGGTAGTATGGGATAACGATCGAAGCCTCATCATCTTGCAAGGCTTTAAAATACAAAATGATACAAACCACGGTCAGCATCCCGTTCAAAACCAGCACCGCGATCGTCGTTAAATCCAAGGAAAAAACTCCCGGATCGATGAAATAAATTATCGGCAGGGTCACGACCGAAAACAAAGACGAAAAAAGGATGAGCGCGCCAGATTCGCCGCCTTTGAAATATTTCTCAATCAGATATTTATCGACGTGGTTGGAAATAGCGTACAATACCGGACCGATGAGGGCGATAAGAAACCAGTTCATAATCCTATAGCGAAAAGTCTTAGTACTCCAATATTACCATATCCAAGCCAAAGCATCAAAAACCGATCCAATACGCCCGCTTTTGCCATATAAAAAAATGTTGAAATCTTGCTGTATTACAAATATTTCCGTCCTTTTAATTTATCTGGCAGATAGTCTTGTCTGGCATCTTCGGGATTCCCATAGTCCGGCGTGTATTTATAGTCTTTGCCATAATCCAAGTCTTTCATCAGTTTTGTCGGCGCGTTGCGCAAATGGATCGGCACCGGTTCGGCGGGAAAATTCTTCGCGTCTTGTTTGGCTTTTTCATAAGCGACATACAAGGCGTTGCTTTTTTTCGACTTGGCCATATATGCTACCGCTTGAGCCAAGTTGACTCCGCACTCCGGCATCCCGATATAATGGCAAGAATGATAAGCACTGACGGCCTGCTCCAACGCGAATGAATTGGCGATGCCGATGTCTTCGGAAGCGAAACGGATGATCCTTCTGGCTACATAGAGCGGGTCCTCCCCGCCCTCCAGCATCCGCGCCAACCAATACAAGGCGGCGTCCGCGTCGCCGCCACGCATACTTTTATGCAAAGCCGAAATTATATTATAGTGCTGTTCCCCGGCCCGGTCATAAAGTAGGCTGGTTTTTTGCAAGGCCTCTTTGATTTCATCCTTCCCGATTATTATTTTCCCGCCGTCCGTTTTTTTCCCGATCGCCGCCGCCAACTCCAAAACGTTGAGCGCCGTACGCGCGTCGCCATTGGAAAGTCCGGCCAGAAAATCCAAATCTTTTTCCGCGATTACTATATCCATTTTTCCCAAGCCTCTTTCTTTATCCGCCAGCGCCCGCCCGGCCAATTTTTTCACATCCTTCGCCGCCAAAGGCTCCAAAACGAAAACCCGGGTCCGCGACAAAAGCGCGTGATTGACTTCGAAGCTCGGATTTTCCGTAGTCGCCCCGATCAAGATCAAGGTGCCGTCTTCCACATACGGCAACAGCCGGTCTTGCTGGGCCTTATTGAAACGATGGATCTCATCCAGAAAAAGGATGGTTTTTTTGTTTTTCAGCTTGGTTTCCGCATCTGCTTTCTCAATGACGCTTCTGATTTCCTTCACCCCGCTGGAAACCGCGCTCAATTTCACGAAGTCCGCGTCGGTCATTTTGGCGATTATCTGCCCCAATGTCGTCTTGCCGCTACCGGGCGGACCCCAAAAGATCATCGAAGGGATTTGGTCGCTCTCGATGATTTTGCGCAGAATTTTCCCCGTGCCGACGATATTTTCCTGCCCGACGAATTCCTCCAGGTTTTCCGGACGCATCCTGTCAGCCAGCGGTTTTTGGATTATTTTTTCCGGCATAATTATAATCGGATCTATTACGGTGATATTATACCACCATTATCAGTCTCCGCCAATCCCCTTTTCAACAAACCGGACTCGCGACATATCCTCAAGTTTGACTTCGAAATCCCAATCTTATGGCAGCAAGGATAGCCAGGCCAGCCAAACAAATATAAAGAGGGAAAGCCAACAAGATAAAATCTAGACTTCCGACAGCTAGACAACCCAAAAAACCGGCGGCGGAAGTAAAAACCCACGTACTTATAGTTTCCGTTTCCGGGTTTTCATATGTCTTAATAATCGTCAGGACAACGCCGATAGCGTCGATAAAAATGACCAAAAAAAGCGCGAAAGCCGGCTCATCGGTCAGATACCATAAAAACAAACTGGCGCTGGCGCCCATTAGGGCCCAGAAGTCCCTTCTTAAAAAACCGCCGAAGCCATATCTGATCGCCAAAATAAAAACAGCCATATCCCCGAAAAACTGGACGCCTGTCATAACCAAAGAATATGACGCCCCACTGGCCGCTTGGGAAGAAAACGCGATCAAGCCGAGTATCGCCCAAATCAACCAGGAAATCCTTTCCGGTTTCGTCTTGCCTGAAAAAACATCCCGTATATACGGCACGAAAGACGACGCGATCGCTATTCCCGATAAATACCCCGCAGCCTCACTTAACATAACTTTCCAGTATCCGATTATTTTTTCCAATCTTTAATCAAAACCCCGCCACGGAATTTTTTGACCGCCACTTTCTGTTTTCCCCGCCAGCCTAACCCTGTAACTATTTCTTTGGGCAAAGTCAGGCCGAGACTCGAGCCGACGCGGCCCATCCGGATGAGCTTGCGTATGTTTTTGTCTTTTAATTTTTGCATAAACTGTTATTTAACAATTATTATGCCAAGTTTTTCCTTGCGCTTATTATACCTCCTTTCGGCTTTTTGGACAAAAAAAACGCTTTTCCGAGCGGCTCGTGGAATCGTATTACAAATTCCTTCTCTTACGGAACAAGACCCCGACCGTCTTGAGACATATCTGGATGTCCAGCCAAAGCGACCAATTCTCAATATAATATAGGTCCAGCTTATATTCATGTTCAAAATCAAGGTCCGACCTTCCGGAAACTTGCGCCATGCCGGTCACGCCAGGCTTGATCGTCAGGAGCCGGCGATGGTAATCCATATATTTTTCCACTTCCCTTTCCTGGTGCGGACGCGGCCCGACCAAACTCATCGATCCGAAAAGCACGTTGAAAAATTGGGGCAGCTCGTCAATCGAATACTTCTCGATAAAAGCCCCGACTCGCGTCTTTCTCGGATCGGCTTTGATTTTGTACAACGGACCTTTGCGGACGCTTTGCGTTTCAATTAATTTCTTTTCATATTCGAGCGCGTCGTTGAGATTCGGATTATCCCTGGAAATACAGAATTCATTTTTGAAATATCGGAATTTATATACGAAGAATTTTTTTCCGTCATTACCCACCCGTTCGTTCTTATAAATTAACGGCCCCCGACTATCCAAGCGGATAGCCAGCGCCGTTATCAACATAATCGGAGAGGTCAGGACTATGCCCAGTACGGCGGCCACGATATCGAAAATCCTTTTCAAAATCCTGCCCCAGCCGTCCAACGGAGTATGTTTGACTTCAATCAAAGGCTCGCCGTTCAAAACCCCAACTTCGTATTTTGAAGTTTGCAAAGTAGTCGGGATGTATTTATAGGTTATATTGTTCAAAGCGCAATAGTCGATCAATTTTTCCTGCTCATCGTCAGTCACGGACGGCTCGCACAAGATAATTTCATCAATTCCTCTTTCCTGTTTGACGGCCTTGATCACTTTCAAATGGGCCGTGTCGATCTGATCGACAATCCGATAACCCAAATCTTTATTCTGCTTGATCAATTTCGCCATCGTATCCATCTTGCCGTTCCGGCCGATAAGCAAGACCCGGTGGACGCCAATACCCTTGTTTTTCAATAGCCACCGCTGGAACAGATGCAAGACATAACGTGCCAACGTGACATAAAAAACTGCCAGCATCCAAGCTGCCAGAATTATGAATCTGGAAGAAAACCATTCGCGCTTCAAGAATATGGCGACGATTATTATGACCAAACCGATGGAAGTCGCCGTAAAAACTTTTATAATTTCTTTCCAAAATTTCCTGGTCACGCGGATATCATACAACCCTTCCAAAGCATAAATCAGGATAAATATGGGCGCCACCATAAAAAGGATCTCCAAATAGTTGTTAAGGGGGAATTTATAGAGCTTCGGCTGCAACGCTACGATTTGCGGCACATCCCGCACCATAAAAGCCGAAAAACCGGCCAGGATAATCATACTGAAATCAACCGGGACCTGGATGGCGCTGAAAAACAATTCAGATCTCTTCATAATATACCGATTCGCCTGCCTGCCGGTAGGCAGGAAACTACGAATTAAATACGAATCTACGAAACCGCATTCGAACTGGCGCTTTCATATGTTTTAAACCCAAAATTTATCAAAGCAAACCTATAAGCCGGATTCTGTCTTGGACAATAATTTATCTGGGCCGAACGTCACCGTTCGGCTCGCGCAGCACTTCCAATATTTCCTAGGGGAATACTGGACACGGCCTTGCATCCAGGCAAGGATTTAGCCGTTTCACCCTCCGACTTTGTCCAAGGCAAGCCTTGGACTTATTTCGAAGATTATCCCATTTCTGGGATCCATAATCCTTTCGGATTACAGCGTCTCTGCTCGCACCTCGTAGGTCGCCCTAGACGGGTGTTACCCGCTGCCGATGCCGCACACAGCGCGGAATTTCCAAATCCCAATCGGACTTGGAATTTTCGCGCCATGCACGGCTAGATGTCCGGACTTTCCTCCCCCGGCCGCCGAAGCGGCCAAGGGTAATTGCCCGGTTTGCTTTGATAAATTTCGGACTCAATTGTATAAAAACACTTTTTATAATAGTTTATTTTTTAGGTTTTGTCAAACATAAAAACAAATATATGGTTTAAATAAGCCATTTTTATAGACGGCTCAGATTTTTCTCAAGTTCTTTTTGAATCTTGATCTTCTCCCTATATTCCTCAAGTCTGTTTTTCGCGGACAGGATTATTCCTGCCGGAGCCCCTATTATAAATTTCTTATTCTTCAACATCCCTTCGTTTTTCGCAATCAAATTTTCCAAATTCACGATTTCCTTGCGGATTAAGGCAATTTCCCTCTCCACATCGATCGACTTCGCGATATCCAAACGCAAAGTCCTCAGCCTGGTCGAAACCTGGACCATATTTTTCTTACCTTCCCCGGCTCCGATCCTGACCCGCGCCAGCTTGCCGACAATCTCTTTTCCAATATCCGCATTGGCATATCCATCCAAAAGTTCCGTCGGATCAATGTGATAGTTCGCCCGTATATTCCTGATTTTCGCGACCAGGTCCTGCAGGTCGGAAAAATCAGCCTGCGCTTTGGCATCGATGAATTTCTTTTCGCTTTTCGGCCACTTAGCCATCATCAAGACATTGCCGTCAGAATTTAATATGCCGTATATTTCTTCAGTCACGAACGGCGTGAACGGATGCCACAATTTTAAAATCCTATCCAGGACATATCCCAAGACTTTGGAATTCTTTTCCAATTTGTTTATCTCCAAATACCAATCCGCGAAACTGTCCCAAGTGAATTTCCGCAACGCGTCCTGCGCCAAAGAGATATTCTTATCTTTCATATGCTCGCTGACTTTTTTCACCACGCCTTCAAGCTGGGAAACGATCCATTTGTCCGCCAAAGTCTTCAAATCGCGCTTGCTGATTTTTTCCACCAAGGCGAACTCCGCATCCGATTGTTCGCAATAGCGGAAAATATTCCATAATTTGGTCACGAAATTCCGGAAGCTTTCAATCTTCTCTTCAAACAATCGCGAATCTTGCCCCGGCGCGATATCCATCACCAAGCTCAGACGCAAAGCGTCCGCTCCGAATTTTTCGATGATTTCCAAAGGATCGATACCATTGCCACGGGATTTGGAAAATTTATGCCCTTCCTTATCGCGGACCAAACCGGTGAAATATAAATTCCTGAAAGGGGTTTTGCCGGTGCGGTATCGGCCCAGCATCAGCATCCGCGCCGCCCAGAAAAACAGCAAATCGCGTCCCGTTATCATCGTATCGGTCGGATAGAAATTCTTATAATCCTTACCTTTCGGATAGCCAAGCGTCGTATACGGCCATTGGCCGGAAGAAAACCAGGTGTCGAAAGTGTTCTCATCCTGGATCCAATCATTCCCTTTAGGCGCTTCCAATCCGACATAAGTTTCTTCACCGCGATACCACACCGGGAATTGCGGACCCCACCAGATTTGGCGCGAAATGCACCAGTCTTGCAGATTGCCCAGCCATTGGATGAGAATTTTTTTGAAATTTTCCGGATAAACCTCCACTTTGCCGGATTTTATCAGCTCTAATGTTTTCTTTTTGAGAGAATATTTTTCACCATCGACCTTCACAAACCATTGTTTTGAAACCAGCGGTTCGATTACCGTTTTGCATCGTTCACAGACTGAAACATTATTCACTAAAGCTTCTTCTTTTTCCAATAATCCCTGTTCGGCCAGATCCGCGATGATTTTCACGCGAGCTTCCGAAACACCCAAGCCGGCATATCTCCCGCCTTCCAAAGTGATTTCCGCTTTTTCATCGATCACCAAGATTTCAGGCAATTTATGGTCCTTGCCGATCTGCCAATCCAGTGGATCATGCGCCGGCGTGATTTTCACCGCACCCGTCCCGAATTCCATATCGATCCGCCTGTCGGCGATTACCGGAATTTCCCTGTTCTGTAACGGCAATATTAAAGTCTGTCCGATGAAACCCAGATATCTCTTGTCTTTCGGATTGACCGCGACCGCCGTGTCACCCAGCATCGTTTCCGGACGCGTAGTCGCTACCACGACAAATTCTTTCGAATCCTTGACCGGATATTTGATACAATACAATTTACCTTCCCGCTCCTTGTGTTCCACCTCGACATCGCTCAGGGCGGTGCCGCAACGCGAACACCAGTTGATAATCCGATGGCCCTTATATACTAAACCGTCTTTGTACATTTTCACGAAAGTTTCCAGCGCGGTTTTCAGCCCGTCCGGATCCAAAGTGAATTTTTCCCGCGACCAATCGGCGCTGATGCCGATCCTTTTTTCTTGGGAGCGCATATAATCGGAACGGCTGATACAAAAACCGTAACATTCCTGATAAAACTTTTCCCGCCCCAGCATCTGCCGGGTTATGTTGCGTTCTTCTTTTAATTTGCGCTCGAAAACCACCTGGGTCTGGATGCCCGCGTGATCCTTGCCGGGCAAAAGCAAAACTTTCTTTCCATTCATCCGTTCGAAGCGCCCGAAAATGTCCATCACCGTATAGCCGCTGGCATGCCCGATATGTAATTCGCCGTTCGCGTTGGGCGGTGGCAGGATATTGCAATATCGCTTGGCCGATTTGATATTGTCCGGATTGAAAAAACCGCTCTCTTCCCAGAGTCCATAGATTTCCTTTTCCCGTCGCTTAAAATCAAATTGTTTGGAAATTTCCCGCATAGCCAATGCTACATTTTTAATTTGAATTTATTTCCTGATTTCCGCACCCAGCTCTTTTTCCAAGCCGGTGATTATCTCCGCCATCACCGCGTCGATTTCCGCGCTTTCCAATGTGCGGTCGACCGCACCCAATTCGATATGGAAGGCGAAACTGTTTTTTTCTTCCTTCCGGAATATATCAAACAGTGAGACATCGACGACCAGGCCGGCGCCGGATTTTTTTATATTTTTCATTATTCCGTCAACCATGATTTCGCGCCCGGCCAAAATAGAAATATCGCGCAAAACCGTCGGATATTTCCGGATAGCTTCGAATTCCACTTCGACATCGGCAGCTTCCATCAATTTTTCCAAATCCAACTCGACCATCGCCACGCGCCGATTGATTTTGAACAGCGTTAGGATGAGCGGATTGATCTCTCCGATATATCCGATTTTTCCATCCATACCTTCGACTTTGATTTCCGCGCTCCTGCCCGGATGCCACAAACCAAGCAGCGAATCAGAAGGTGCCGCATCGAAATTATCGAAATAAACATCCTTAATGCCGAGTTTGCCCGACAAGTCACTGGCCGCGCTTTTAGCCGCGAAAAAAGTTTCCGCGGATTTATCCTGTTCCAGTATGACTGCCATCGCGATTATTTTCCTTTCCTCTGGCAGGATTCCCCCGTTCGGCCAATAGACCCGCCCGCTTTCAAAAATATTGAAACTCTTGAAATTCCTGAGATTATCCCGGACATTTTTTAAAATGTTGGGGATGAGACTGACGCGCATCAACTGCTGACCGGGATTCATGGGATTAGCCAACTCCAGATGCTTTATCTCTCCCAAGGCGCAGTCATTGGCGTCTTTTTGGCCATAGAAAGAATAGTTATACACCTCATCGAATCTGAGGCCCGCCAGGATATTTTTAACATTCCTTTCAAAAAACCTTTCTTTGTTCACCTTGGCCGACACAAGCGGCGTGACCATCGGCTGGGATTTTATATTTTCATATCCGAAAATCCGCCCGATTTCTTCAATCAAATCCTCCTGGGTTTTGATATCGACGCGGAATGTCGGTACTTCGACGACCAACTCCCCGTCTTTGCCTGAAATATCCATTCCAAGGGATTTCAAAATCAGTACTGATTTTTTAAACGGGATATTTTCTCCCAAAAGTTTATTCGCATACTCCAAATCCAATTTTATTTTCCATGGCTTCACCTTTTTGGGATAAATATCCACGATACCCTCCAGTTTTCCGCCGGCGATATGTTCGATGATTTCAATCACCCGCACCATAGCTTTTTCCGCCAAGTTCGGATCGATATCTTTTTCAAAACGGTCCGAAGCGTCCGTTTTCAAACCGAGCCCCACGCGGGTCTTGCGGACGGAGACCGCGTTGAAGTTGGCGCTTTCCAAAATGATGGTTTTCGTTCTTGGATCGATGCCCGAATCAAGTCCGCCCATCACGCCTGCCACCGCCAAAGGTTTTTCCGTATCCGCGATCACTAAGTTTTCCTGACTCAATATTTTTCCAGTTCCGTCCAGCATCGCAATCTGCTCGCCCTTCTTGGCGCGCCGCACGACAATCCTGCCGCCTATGACCCTGGCCGCGTCAAAAGCATGTAACGGTTGGCCTAGCTCCAACATCACTAAATTCGTCGCATCCACGATATTGTTAATCGGACGTATGCCGGAAGCCGCAAGCCTGGATTGGATCCAAAACGGAGATTCCTTCACTTCGACATTTTCCATTACCGCCCCGACATACCGTGAGCACAATTCCTTATCGGCCACTTCGACCTTTAATTTTTTAGATTTCACTTTCGGCAATTCCAAGCCGCTATAATCATAATCGAATTCCCTATTTTCTATAGCGGTGATTTCATACGCTACGCCGACATAACCAAGACAATCATGCGCCCGGTTCGGCAAGATATCGATATTGAAAATCACGTCATCCAATTTCAAAAATTTTGCCAATCCCATACCGATCTTCGCGTCCTTATCCAAAATGAAAATCCCCGCATGGTCTTCGCCGAGCCCTAGCTCGTCTTTGGCGCACAGCATTCCGGAAGATTTCTCGCCGCGGATTTCCGCCGCCTTGATTTCCAAGCCGCTCGGCATTTTCGTGCCGACCGTCGCCACCGGGACTTTCTGTCCGACTGCGATATTTTTCGCCCCGCACACGATATCCAAAACGGTTTTCCCCACGTCCACTTTAGTCAATTGCAACTTGTCCGCGTTCGGGTGCTTGGTGATTTCCAAAATTTTTCCAATAACCACTCCTTCCAACTCCTGTCCAATTTCTTCCAAACCCTCCACCTCGAAAGACCGCAACGTCAAAAGCCCCCGCAGTTTTTCCGGAGATAATTTCGTGCCGCTTAGCTCTTTTAGCCAGTTGTAGCTATATTTCATATCGTTATCTTATTTATATATGCGTAATCGGATTAGAATCAGAAAATGATTATTAGAACTGCCTAATGAACCTCAAATCCCCGCTTTCAATCAAACGGATGTCATCGATTTTATATTTCATCATCGCCAGCCGTTCCAATCCGAATCCCCAGGCAAAACCTTGGTACGCGTTCCTTTTATAACCCGCTGAAACAAAAACATTCTGATTGACCATACCGGCGCCGCCGACTTCCAGCCAGCCGGTGTGTTTGCACGAGGGACATCCCCGTCCGCCGCAAACCGTGCAACTGATGTCAAATTCGAAACCGGGCTCCACGAATGGGAAATAACTCGGCCTCAAACGGATTTCCAGTTTTTTCCCGAAAAACTTCGTAAAAAAAGTTTCCGCGATATATTTGAAATTTCCCACATTGACGCCATCTCCCACGACCAATGCCTCGAATTGGTGCAAAGTATGCTCGTGAGTGGCATCCGTCGCCTCATTGCGGAAAGCGCGGCCCGGCACGATAATCTTGAACGGTGGCTTATGTTTTTCCATATAGCGTACCTGGACAGGCGAAGTATGCGTGCGCAATAAAATATTTTCTGATTTATTTTGGATTTTGGATTTTGGATTTTGGATTTCTGGCTTTAGCCAGAATGTGTCCTGCATATCGCGCGCCGGATGGTCCTTGGCGACGTTGAGCGCGTCAAAATTATAAAATTCCTGTTCAATTTCCGGACCGTCCGCGATTTCAAATCCCATCGCGGTAAAAATATCTTCGATTTCCCTTTGGACAATAGACAAGATATGCGGATGGCCGTAACCGTTTGCCTTGCTGGGAATTGTCACATCGATCCGCTCGCTTTCAAAATCAAAACCGGCGTTTTTCAATTCCCGCTTTTTTCCTTCCAGCGCCTCGGAAATTTCCATCTTGACAGCATTGGCCAGTTCCCCGATTTTTTTCCTGTCTTCCTGAGACAAATCTTTGAGTCCCTTCAAGATACCAGTGAGCTCGCTTTTCCTACCTAGATATTTTTTTTCAAATTCAAAGAGTCCGGCATCGTCTTTGACGCTCCGTATCCTTTCCAATGCTTCGGTTTTTATGCCCAGTATTTTTTGTTCCAACATTTTTTTACTGAAATCCAAGGCCCGTCTTCAACTTTCCTAAAACCGAGTTTTAGGAAAGCATGTCCGGGCGATTATTATTCAAATTTAATTTTTGCAAATCCGAATTTCCCTACCTTGAAAACCGCGCCATCCTCGTCTTTTTTCAAAACCCTCTGCCAATCACTTTCGCGCTCCCCGTTGATTTCCAAACCGCCTTGCTCGATTTTCCGACGGGCTTCCCCGTTACTTTTAGCCAAACCGGCCAATACCAAAAATTCCACCAATTTTATTTCATCTTTATCAATCTCTATTTCCTTCACCTCCTCAGGAATTTCCTTATTGGAAATCGTCCTCACGAAATATTCCTTGGCCTTTTCCGCCTCCGCTTCGCTATGATAAATCTTCACGATTTCACGCGCTAATTCCAATTTAGCATCGCGCGGATTTATTTTTCCAGCTGACAGATCCCGCTCTATCCCGCGCACTTCTTCCATCGGCACCCGGGTGCAATGGATAAGATATTTCACGATCAGTCCGTCACCCATACTCATTACTTTGCCAAACATCGAATTCGCGTCATCCAGAAGGTTGATAGTATTCCCCCAACTCGAACTCATCTTCCGGCCGTCGGTCCCTTCAATCAGGTTGACCATTATGATGTCCTGCGGATCTTGGCCGTATTTTTTCTGCAGCGTCCGGCCGGCTAACAGATTGAACCGCTGGTCGGTCCCGCCCAATTCCAAATCGGCTTGCAATGCCACGCTGTCATAACCTTGCATCAACGGATACAATAATTCGCGCAAGGAAATCCGCGTCCCCGCGTCCAATCTTTTCCGGATATTCTCCCGCGCGATGAACTCCGCCAAGGAAAACTGGTCGGCTTGCTCGCCGATTTCCGCGTAGCCCAATTTCGAAAGACCGGTCGAATTATAGTAATATTCGACTTTTTCCATATCTAAAATTTTTCCGGCTTGCTCGCGGTAACTCCGCATATTTTCCTTCACAGCTTCCGCCTGAAGCATCGGCCGCTCACTTTCCTTATCCGAAGTGTCACCGATTACGCCAGTAAAGTCGCCGATGAGCAGGATTATCTGATGCCCCAGATCCTGCAAATCGCGTAACTTAAGCAAGGATACGGCCCGACCCAAATGTAGGTTCGGACTGGTCGGGTCGATACCGAGTTTGATTCGCAATTTCTTGCCGGAAAGAAGCTTCTTTTTGAGATTCGCACGGTCAATGACCTCCGCGACCCCGCGGTTCAGGATTTCATCTATCCTGTTTTCCAAGTTTTTATCCATAGTTAGATGATATCAGTCCGGAAGCTTTTTTGCAACACCAAAATGATAGCGGACCGTCCGCCGAAATAGCAAACGATCCGCGACAAATAGGACGATTCGCGCTATTTCGCCAGCTCCGCTTCAATCGCGGATTTCAATTCTTCGGTGCTCACGACACCGTTTTTAAATTGGTTGTTTATGAAAGTCGCCGGGGTGCCGGAAATCCCGAAAGCGTTCGCTTCATTCTTATCCGCGTCAACTTTGTCCTGATATTTTTTATTATCCAGACATTGGTTGAACTGCTCCGTGTCCAATTTTAAGTCCTGGGCATATTTTTTGAATAACTGGGTGTCAGTGGACTGGCTCCAAGCGGATTGCGCCGCATAAAGCTTATCGCCATATTCCCAGAATTTATCCTGTTCCAAGGCACAATCGGCGGCCAGCGCCGCATCATTGGCTTGCGGATGGATGCCAAGCGGGAGATGTTTATAGCTGAAAGCGACCCGGTCCCCGTAGCTTTTCATCGTATCGCGCAACGAATTCCAAAAAGATTTGCAGAACGGGCATTGGAAATCTGAAAATACCACCACCCGCACTTCCGAATCCAGCTTGCCAAAGGTCGCATCACCTTCTTTTGTTTCCGGAATATTCAGATATTTTCCAGGTTCCAATCCCAGTTCCTGAGTTTTCATAATATATGATTCGTCTTTCGGATCAAACAGTATCTGAGCCTGCGCATAGAAATCAGTCTTAGTGATATTACCATCAAAGATAAAAGCGGGCAGCGTCGATATGCCGAATTTATTGATCAAATCCTTGCCAGCCTGGCTATCATAGGCGACTTTCTCGGCGCTGATTGTCGGCAAAACCCGGCGCAACCAAACCAAAGCTTCCGATGGATCGCATTTCTCACAAGCATCGTCACTGATGACTTTGACGCCTACCGCCGGCTCGCTATAGGCCACCCAAGTTTTTCCATTCGCCTCAAAAATTTCCGCCCGGTTCAGGTTCTTAGAGGAAAATCCGCTCCCTTTGATGACTTGCGCCACATCCACGAACAGGCTGCCCGCAAAAAGACCAGCCAAAAGTATTGTGATTGAAAGCAGATTTTTGATTTTCGTATCCTTTTTCGATTCCATATTTTTATTATTAGATATGTTATTTATAAATCAGTTTCAGCCGCGCCTTCCCCTGCCGGTTCAACCTGATTTTGTTGGCCACCCGACCCTTGATCAGCCGCTGGCTCTTCCGCATTTTTTTTAGCCATTTCGAACTGCAATTTATTGATGTTGAAATCCTGTTTGGCTAATTTCATCCGATAATCATCAAATCCAATAACAAGCCTCTTATTAGCTTCAGTCTTGACCGCAATACCGATCAAAATACCTAAAATAAGGATTAATCCGAATTCGATATAGGCATCCATCTTTTTATGACGCTCCATTTCCATTTTTTGAACCACCCCATCTTCCGACACTATGGCCGGCTCGATTTCCACCTCTTTAATTTTTCCCTCCCCGATATCCGATAGCTTTTCTTCCATAATCGTTTATTTAACCAAATATAAGAAATTAGCCCTTTAAGGTTAGCATAAACGAAAAAAAGCGACAACTTGCGCTTTTTCCGTTATATTGCATAATCAAAAGTTTTGTCATTCTTTTCTCAGTGCTTCCATCGGAGACAAGAGCGAAGCTTTGCGGGCGGGGTAATAGCCGAAGATGAGGCCGACTGTCGCAGAAAACCCGACCGCAATGAAAATCGCCTGTGTGCTGACAATCATAGTCAGATTGAAACCCAGGGTTGAAAAAACATACGATAAAATAAAAGTGAACAAGAATCCCAGCGCGATACCGACAATTCCGCCAGCCAGCGTGATAAAAATCGCTTCCCACAAAAACTGCCGTAAAATATCCTTCGGCCGGGCGCCGACTGCCTTCCTGAGGCCGATTTCAAAAGTCCGCTCCACCACCGCGACATACATTATATTCATAATCCCCACGCCTCCGACTACCAAAGAAATCGAGGTCAGCGCCAAAAGCAGGATATTGATCGTATTAAAAACTGTCGCCACGATTTCTTGCGCTTCTTTAAGCGAAGTCACGGAAAAATCATCCTTATTAGGATCGGTGATGCCGTGTTCGCGCCGCATCGTGTCTGTCAGGTCGGCGACTGTCACGTCCAGCAAATTCTGATCGTTGACTTTGATAAAAATGTTACGCAAATAATCGATTCCCAATACTTTTTTCTGAAGCGTGCGCACCGGCAGATAAATCAGCTCGTCAAAATTTATCATGCTGATCGTTCCGCGCTTTTCCAAAATTCCGATGACTTTGTAATTTTGATTGCGGATCTTGATT
This sequence comes from Candidatus Moraniibacteriota bacterium, assembly GCA_030679995.1. GTDB lineage: Bacteria > Patescibacteriota > Minisyncoccia > Moranbacterales > UBA2206 > JAUXSK01. Next base: position 18,949 of record JAUXSK010000015.1, on the reverse strand, counting down.
TTTTTGCCTAATGCCTCGTCCGTTCCGAAAAAAGTTTGCGCGATATCCGGTCCAATAACGACGACTTGCGCCAAACTGCGGTTATCGTCGTCCGTAAAAAAACTACCTTCCGCCACTTTCACTCCCGGATCGATATCGGGCACTCCCGCACTAGCGCCGAAAATCAAGGTACGCTTTTTCGTATTCTGATAACTCGCGATTTCTTGCGTATAATTGGCCGTGTATAGGCCAGCCACATTCGGAAGCTTCGCAATCGCATCGGCATCGCCTTCCTTAAGCGTCGTAATCTGGATGCCCTGCGCCTGGCCGATAGCGTTTTGCGCCGAAGTTTTTCCAGTTGCCGGAACTTTCACCTCGATTTGGATCACATCATTCCCGAAGCTACTAACCTGTCCTAGCACGAAATTCTTCACACCCTGGCCGCTCGACATTATCACGATTACCGAGGTTATCCCGATTACGATCCCGACCAATGTCAAAACCGTCCGTCCAAGATTGGCCCGGAGATTTTTAATCGCCAATTTAATTGAAATGAAAAATTCATGCATAATTGCTTAAATTACAAATTCAAAATTACGAATCACAAATAAATTTAAAATCCTAAATTCCAAAAATAAAAACTTTTTCAAATCTATCATTTTGTAATTTTAGATTCCTACTCATACCGCAACGCTTCCATCGGCGAGACCTGCGAAGCTTTACGGGCGGGATACATCCCAAAGACGATTCCGACAATAAAAGTGACTGACGTCGCTATGATAACAGACTGTCCGGTAATGATGAACTGCCAATTATTTCCCAAGTATCGGATGATGACGGCCGCCAGATAAGATATGAATATACCGGTTATAATTCCCAGAATCCCGCCGACCAGCGTGATGAAAACTGCTTCAATTAAAAATTGCGAAGTTATATGGTGATTGCGTGCGCCGACCGCCTTTCGCAGGCCGATTTCCCGGATGCGCTGGTTGACCGCCACTAACATTATATTCATCACGCCTACTCCGCCCACCAGAAGCGAAATCGCCGCGATAGAAGCCAGGAAATATTTCAAAATGTCCGTTACGCTGGTCAGCGTTGAAAGCGCCTGCGCCGTATCGCGCACCGTGAAATCATCATCTGCTGGATCCTCAATACTATGCCTTTGGCGCAAAGTTATTTTTATATCCGATACGGCCCGGGTGACATTCTGCGGATCATTGGCCTTGACACGGATAAAGTTCAAATAATCGATTCCTAGAAGCAGTTTTTGCGCCGTAAAAAGTGGCACAAAAATAGTCTGATCGGAATTGGAAAAAGCCGAGGCGCCTTTCTTATCCAAGACGCCGACTACGGTGAAATTGAGATTTTTTATCGTAAGCGTTTTCCCGATCGGATCGACATTCGGGAAAAAATCCACTACCCGGTCCGCGCCCAAAATAACAACGCGCGCCAGATTGGTTTCTTCTTCCGGCATAAAAAAACGTCCTTCCGCCACATTGATATTTTCCACGGCCGGCAGATCGGAGCTTACGCCCTGATATGTTACGGAAAAACTGTTATCCTGATATTTGGCCGTAGCCACGCCAGTCACATAGCCGGAACCGTTCGTCACGTCCGGCACATTGCTCCTGGAAAGAATCGCTTTCAAATCTTCATATTTGAGCGTCGTAATGACCGTTCCGAGTAACGCCGCCGGCGGACCTTTTTCTTCCGATCCACCCGGCAAGACCCCCACCAAATTGGACCCGATATCGGACACTTGGTCTAAAATCAAAGCTTGCGCACTCGCGCCGATGGCCATCACGATGATGACCGAAGCCACCCCGATGATAATTCCCAAAACAGTCAAAAATGAACGGAATTTCGCCGCCAAGATGTTTTTGTATGAAATTTTGATCGGATCTAAAAGCCGCATATTATTTTCTCGAAGGAAATAATTTTTTCCCTTATTTCAATATTTCCCCGTCGCGGGCGATCCGGCGGTTTTGGACAGGAAAATCTTGCGTGATATCGCCGTCTTTCATCATAATTATCCGCTTGGCATGTTCGGCCGTGAAAGTTTCGTGGGTCACCAGGATGATAGTATGTCCATCATCATTAAGCTTCTGAAGGATTTTCATCACCTGGATACCGGACTTGGAATCCAAATTCCCCGTCGGCTCGTCCGCGAACAAAACTTCCGGATCATTAACCAAAGCCCGCGCGACCGCCACCCGCTGTTTTTCCCCGCCGGATAACTGGTTAGATAGATACGTAGCCCGATGTTCCATATTCACCGCTTTAAGCGCAGCTATGACTTTTTTTTCAATCATCTCCTTTTTCTCGCGCTGGGAATCATATAAGAGCGGCAATTCCACATTCTCCATCACCGAAGTCCTCGGCAAAAGATTGAAGGCTTGGAATACGAAGCCGACTTTTTTATTGCGGATAAGCGCCAGCTCGTCATCAGAAAAACTTTCCGTATTTTTTCCATCAAAAAGATATTCGCCCTTCGTCGGACGATCCAAAAAACCCAACATCTGCATCAGTGTCGATTTACCCGATCCGCTTGGTCCCATAATCGCCACAAATTCACCTTTGTCAATCCTAAAAGTCACGTCTTTTACCGCCGGAGTCAAAACACCTTCATTGTCATAAGTCTTATTTAAATTTCTAGCCTGGATCAAACCCATAATCATTTCACAAACGTAATTACCGCTTCGCCTTCCTTCAATCCCGAAACCACCTCAATCATTCCCTCATCGCCTTCCAGGCCGGTCGTGATATTGCGGCGTTCGGTGATGTTGTTTTTCTCATCCGTCAAAACATCCACGTATTTTTGCTTACCATCCATATGGATAGCGCGTACCGGAATCATAAGGACATCGTCTTTCCCAGCTGTCATAATGTCGATATTGGCGCTCATCCCGGGCTTGATGCGTCCATCTTGAACAGCCAACTTCAATTTTACACGATAACTCACCACATCTTGGATGACAGTCGAAGCCGGGTCGATTTCCGTCACCTCAGCTTCAAATATCTGGTCAGCCGGCAAAGCGTCGAAAGTCACTTCCGATTTTTGCCCCAATTTCACTTTCACGATATCCGATTCCGGAACTTCAGTTTCAATAACCAAATCATCCGGATTACCGATCGTAAAAACCGGACTTGGACTATTGGCCACGGTCGTTTCATACAGATCGACTCCCCGTTTAAGAACCGTCGCGTCCGCTGGAGAAAACATTTTCGTATCCCGGATGCGGGCCAGAGCCGAATTGATAGCGGCCTCAGCCGACCTTATCTTGGCTCTTTGCGCGTCCTTATCCTCATAGTTATACTGGCTGGGATTTTTTTTCATACTCGCCAAAGTTTCTTTTTGGACCTGCAAATCCTGCCGGACACCGGATAATTCCGCACTGAGCGTCCCCAGATCGACTTGAGCCAAAAGTTGTCCCGCTTTCACCGTATCACCCACATCCGCAGTCAATTCGATAACCCGCCCACTGACTTTAAATGACAAATCCAGCTGATCCACCGGATTGATCGTGCCGGTTTCGGAAACCGTCTGCGCCAGACTTCCGCGCTTCACGTTTTCGGTAGTATAGGTCGTGACCGGTTTTTTACCGGCGAAATATTCATAGCCGCCGAATACCGCGGCGATAATCACGATAATCCAGATTATTTTTTTCTTCATCGTTTTGTTTAAAATAATTTATCTTGTTGCGTATCCAACGCTTCATTCACTAAAGCGTCCGCGATCTTGTTTTTCTCGCGCAGGATATGGCTGAATTCCACCTTGCTGAAATCCAGCATCAGATTCCAAATCTCAATGAAAAAATTTTGGATTCTGGCATCTTTCAACTTATATTCGTGGTTCAATTGTTTCACGACCAGTTCGCTGTCCAGATAACATCTTATATGCGATTGCTTGGCTTTTTTCCCCAGCAATTGTTTCAATTTTTTCAAACCAAAAATCAACGCGGCATATTCCGCTTCATTATTGGTTTTTTCCCCGATACATTCGCCGTATTTCTTGCCTAGCGTTTCGATATAGACCCCGATGCCGGCCGGTCCGGGATTCCCCCTTGAACCTCCATCGGTATACATCACAATTTTCTCATCCATAGCTTTATTTTACACCAATATCCGCCCAGTGGCAAAAATCATCCGTTAATTGACAATAATTGGTCAAAGTTGCTACAACTAAAGTAACCTTAACAACAAAATATGCCGTTTACCAGATGAATCCACCAACCACCAAGAGGTACGTTATGCAGAAAAACACCATTTGTTTGCCCGAAACGATTATCGATTCCCATTGCCACGGGCGCGACCTGAAGCAATCATATAAAACAACTATCCGACAGACATTATCAGAAGCTTTGGAGGCGTTGATTTCCATTTCAGTTTTTATGCCCAATACGCTGCCAGCCATCACCAATCTCACGATGTTACAACATCAACTAAGACTACTCGGAAATGCCAGTAAGAAATTATGTCTCAAAAATCAGCAACATTCACACTTCGGCCTTACTGATCAAAATTTAGTTGAGTGTGAAGCGGCGCTCAAATTCCGCGAAGTCCTCGGCCTCAAAGATTATCCGCTGGGCGCGGACGGAGCGACCGTGACGACGGGGACTATTGGAGTTTTTGACCCGAGGACCCGCCTGGCCGGATTGCATTTAGTCAGACAGTATAGAAAGGTTTATGCTCGCCATTGTGATAATCCGGCAATCATCGCCCAGGAAGGACACACGATTAACGCCGAAGTGGCCGATGTCGAGGATATGATTTCCCTGGCCTCGCAAGTGCCCGGCGCCAAAGTCATCATCTGCCATGTTTCCTGCCGAGAAAGCGCCGAGTTAATCCTAAAAGCCCAGAAAAAAGGGCTTCCGATCGCCATCGAGCTCTGCCCGCATTACCTGTGGTTTGATTCCGATGGCACTAACTGGAACCAGGATTTGGATCCGATATTCTACAAATGTTTCAATTCCCTGCGTTCAGGCGAACACCGTGAATTTCTCATCCACCTCCTGTTATCAGATAATCCGTTGATTTTCATCGGATCTGATAACGCGCCGCACACGACGCAGGAAAAAATCCAAAATAAGCTCGGCGGATTGCCTTCCAACCAAGAGATGGTGCCAGTCATCTGTACCCTGGCAAAAAAACACCATATTTCCAACCAAAGAGTGGTTGAATTATTATCTTGGAATGCCGGCCGATTCTTAGGTATCCGGATTTCTAAAAAATTCAACCGTTACCGGCTCGTCGATAAGATCGACGATCTGGCCTACAACAACGGGATTATTACCAATCCTTGGAACGGATCAAAACTCTTATTCCCACAAGGAGATTAGAATGTCAAAAGCAGCTCGTGAAAAAATTACAAACGTAGTTATCTCAACCATCTTGGGGCATGGCGGAATGGGAATGTTTCCCTATATTCTTGATCCCCGTTTCTGGTATTTTATGTCCGTAGTTTGGTTAACCAAAACCTCAGTGATTGCGAAATCCGCAACCCGCCACAAACGGATCGGTAATTTTATCTGGTGGAATCCGCTAACGTGGAAATTCGTGCATCGGATAAAAAGCAATCGGAGCATCCTTAACTCGTTCGGACTGACAAATCCCGGCGTATGGATTTGCGCGATTATGATACGGATCGCGCTATCGTTGGGTTTCAACGTTATCCCAAGCTTCTTTGCTGATTTCAGCAAGGGTTACGAGCTCGGTCTTAAGGAAACGTTGGAAGCGTTGAATATCTTTAAAAAAATATTGGGCGGATATTTTTACATACTGGAAATCAACCCATCCTGCCCGAATTCAGGCGAAGATATCTTGGATAATCAAAAAAATATTTTGGAACTTTGCAGGACTGTCAAAAAAAGATTTCCGAATATTATTTTGATAGTCAAGGGAAGCATCGTATATCCAGGAATATTTTATAACCAAATCGAACAAGCCGGTGTCGATATTATCCATACTATGAACACCATACCGTTCGATATCGCAATCACGCTTGGCATATCGCCATATCAAAAATCTCCACTCGGAGACAATACCAAAGGAGGCTATTCGGGTGAACTGATCACGTCGTCCGCCTATGATTACGCGAAAGACGTCGTCATACCCTCCACCTCCGTTCCGTTGATATTCGGCGGAGGAATATCCGGAAAAAACGATATGCTGCCGTACATCGAGATATTGCAAACCAAGAAAGATACGCGGGATTCGTCTTTCAGTATCTGCACATTACCCGCATATCGACCAATGGCAGCCGCCAACCTCATCAGATCATTAAACTAAATGAAGGCTGGAGACACCAGGCAATCTTGATAATATCACTAAAAAAAAGGGGGGGGTCTCGCTAAAGGCAAGACCCCTTTTATAATTTGAAGAATTTATTTCCTGCGGATATCGACCAGATTGAGTTGCATTTTCTTATTACCATTCCATTCGTCTTCCTGCAGATTGAAAACGATATCTACCATTTCGCCGACTTCCAATCCGAGCTCATTTTCCCCCAATCTGAAACCGATCGCTTCGAAAATTCTCGGACCATCCTGCGCGCGCAAAGACAATTTCAAATGCTTGCTGCCGTTGCCGACGACTTTCATATCGGCGATAGATAAATCCTTCATTATAAAAACCGGCTCCTCATTGCCCTCCCCAAATGGTTGTAATTTATTTATAGCCCCGACCAAATCCCAATCGATATCTTGCGGTCCGACTTCTAAATCAATCGTGATGGTCGGCGTGATATCTTTGTTTTCCAATTGTTTTTCTATAATAGCGGACATTTTTTCATAGAATTTATCCATATTTTCAGGCGCCACCTGCGCCCCGGCCGCCTGAGAATGTCCGCCGAAACGGATGAGCAAATCCGAACATTGCTCCAAAACCTTGACGATATTGACCTGATCGATACTGCGGAACGAGCCGACGAATTCCGTTTCCCGTTTCTGGAAAACCGCCGTCGGTTTGTTGAATTCTTCCGCGACCCGGCCGGCGATCAAACCCAAAATTCCGACCTGCCAATGCTCGTTAGCGGCAAAAATCAGCTTCCGTTCCTTAAAGGAATTTTCCGCCAAAGCCCGCACTTCGCGTACGATTTCCGTAGTGACTTTTTGCCGGCTCTTGTTCTTATCTTCGATTTCCAAAGCCATATCACGGGCCCTGACCGTATCTTTTTCAATCAGCAGGTCATAGGCCATACTGGCATGGTCCATCCGTCCAGCGGCGTTTATCCTAGGCGCGATTTGGAAACCGATCTTCTGCGTGTCCGGAATATTATTCTCATCAATAGCAATCCGGCCGACTTTGAACATCTCCAAAAGGCCGGCTCGCCGGGTCTTAGATAGGACTACCAAGCCGTATTTCGCCAACACCCGGTTTTCACCGATCAATGGAACGCAATCCGCCACCGTCCCGATCGCCACCAGATCCAAGAGCCATTTCAATTGGTCGATCCTGCCTGCGTCGAATTTCCGATACAAAGCTTCAGCGAATTTGAACGCCACGCCGACTCCGGCCAGATCCGCGAAAGGATAGCCGCAATTTTCCATATGCGGATTGATAATCGCTACAGCCTGCGGCAATTCCTTTGGCACATAATGATGGTCGGTTATGATCACGTCAACGCCTAAACTCTTAGCCTTGTCAGTCTGCGCCACATTAGTCACGCCACAATCGACCGTGATAATCAGACTTACGCCTTCCTTGGACAGATATTCGATAGCAGCCTCATTCATCCCATAGCCTTCGGTCTGCCGGCCGGGAATATATGGAATGACATCGGTAAATCCAAGATTTGTCAGCGTTTCATACATAAGCGCCGTCGCCGTCACGCCGTCGGCATCATAATCGCCGAAAATCGCCAATTTTTCCTTTCCTTCCTTAGCCCGTGCCATCCTGGCCATCGCCTTTTCCATATCGGAAAACAAGAATGGACTATGGACATCCGAGTCATAGTTAAAATCGAAAAATTTCCTTATCCCATCAGCCTCCGTAATCCCTCTATTGGCCAGAAGCCGCAAAACGACCGGATGGAATCCCCCATCTTCCAAACCGACGATCGGATTGCCTGATTCTTTTTTAACATCCCATTTCTTCCGCATTTTTTTTCAAAACAACAAAGCCCAACCCGCCACGAGCGGATTGAGCTCCGCAAAATATTTTTTTATTTTTTTATAGCTCACACCTTTGGTCAGGACGAACGCTCCGGAAATTCCGAATTTCCTTAATTGCGCCCATTTCCACATCCGGCACATACGAGTTTAGCTGAAAATTCCTGGTTTTTAGCATCCACCAATTTCATAGCCAAAACCAACTCGCCTTCGCACTTCAGACATTTGAAATCCATATTAATACGCAAGTCACGGGCCATCTTGGCGGCATCCAATTCGTTGACCGCGAATTTTATCTTATATTCCGGAAGTTCGAATATCGCCCGGATTTTCTCTACGATTTCATATGGCGTATAGAAGCCCCGGATAAAAAAAGCTTTGGCTCCCAAATCACGCGCCCGCTGCTGATCCTCTTCGCGCCCCAAATGGGAAGAAATCACAACCGGGATATTACTTGTCACCACGTTCTTTTTCAAAGCCTCCATCATAGTGAAACCGTCCATCACTGGCATAACGATTCCGGTAAAGATGATATCCGGCACATCCTTGGTCGCGCCATCCAAACCATCTACGCCGTTTTTAGCCTCTGAAACCGTAAAACCCTCTTTGCGGAAAATTTCAGCATACATACCCCTTGTCACGTCTTCGTCATCTACCAACAGGATTTTCAATGTTTTTTTCATATTTGTTCATATTCCGTCAAATACCGCGGATACAATTCGCTCCTAGCGGCTATGTTAACCGGATGAATCTTAAATTATTATTTTAACATCGACTGCCACAGCCTCTTTGCCATCATTATAGACCAGAAGCGGATTAATATCCAATTCTTTTATTTCATCTGCTTCCCGGGCCAACAGAGACAAACCGAATAGGATTTCCGCGATGTTCTTGATATCATACGGATTCTGGCCGCGTGTTTTTTCGAATAAAAATTTGATTTTGCCTTGCGCGAGCGAATCCGCCACATCCTGGACACTACTTGGGGAAACCAAGAAATCAACCATCTTAAAAACTTCCGTATAGATTCCACCTAAACCATAGACGATAATCGGGCCGAATATGCCATCGATCTTTATCCCGGCGATAAGTTCGGTTTTTATCGCAAGCATCGGTTGGATGATGAATTTCTCGCCTGGAAAATTATCTTCCATCCGCGCATAGGCCCTTTCCAACTCTTCCCGGTTTTTTATATTCAAAATCACGCCTTGTTTGTCAGTCTTGTGCAAAACCTTATCACTGTCGACTTTCATCACGGCCGGAAACCCAATTCCTTCCGGCAAACTGTCCCCCGCCGCAATATCCGTCACATTCGGGGTTTTTACGCCATACATCGCCATGATTTTTTGAGCCTCCGGAAATGAAAGCGCTCCTCGCTTTTCTTCCCGGGCCTTTCCGATAATCGCCGCGACCTTTTTCTGCCGGCCGGCATCGACAGTGATTTGTTTCGCGGTTTCCACCCCGGACTGGTCCGCTATCCTGCGCCTGTTCCAGGCATAGTATTCATCAATCGCCCTCACGGCTAAATCCGGAAAAGAAAAATTCGGAATGCCACCTTCCTTTAATTTGGTGATACCCTTCTCTACCCTTTCTCCACCGATGAAGACAGTCGCCACTAATTTATCGGTTTTATTCCTGAAAGCGATTATGCTGTCTGCTATTTTGCCGACCGGGGTCTGGTCTTGCGGAGTCAGGACGCACACCAGCGCACCCACCCCCTCCATCGAATCCAGAACATCCAGCGCCTGGGCATACCTATCCTCCATCGCATCCCCAAGAAGATCGATTGGATTTGCCACAGACGATTCCGCCGGCAAAAATTCCCGCAACCTATTTTTTATTCCATCATCCGGATCGCCCAGCTCGATTTCTTTTCCGTCGAAAGCGTCCGTAGTCAGGACGCCCGGACCGCCTGCATTGGTGATTACCGCCACTTGGTTGGTTTTCGGCGCTTGCGTGTTTGAAATCAATTCAATCAAAGCGAACAGGTCTTCTAAATTTTCCGCCCGCAAGATTCCCGCTTTTTTAAAAACCGCTTCTACGATATCATCGCTGCCCGCCAAAGCGCCAGTATGGGAAGAAATCGCTTGTTGTGATTTTTCAGTCTTGCCGGCCTTGATGATTATTATCGGCTTAGTCTTGGAAACTTTTTGCGCCATTTTGATAAACTCCGGCCCGTTTTTTATCCCTTCCAAATACATCCCGATGACTTTCGTATCGGGATCCTGGGCCAGGTATTCCAAAATTCCCGCTTCATCGATCCGCATTTTATTGCCGACGGAAATTATATTGGAAAACTGGATGTTTTCTTTCCTGGCGATATCCATAATCGCCACCGCCAAAGCGCCAGACTGGGACACGAAAGAAACATTGCCCGCCTTTGGCATCCCGCCCGCGAAAGAAGCATTCAAATTCAATTTGGGGATTATAAATCCCAAACAATTCGGCCCGAGGATATTCAATTCTTTTTCCTCTGCCAAAGCCTCCAGCTCCTTTTCCCGCTCCCGCCCTTCCTCGTCCGTCTCGGAAAATCCGGCGGAAATGACTACGAAATTTTTTACACGACCGGCAGCCTCGCGGACGACCGGCACGACGATTTTAGCCGGCAAAACGATAATCGCCAGATCGATCTTCTCCACGATCTCGCCAAGACTCTTATAACTTCGCTGGTCATAGATTTTGTCATGCTTCGGGTTGACAAAAAAAACCTTGCCGGCATATCCCAGTTCAATCAGGTTTTTCGCGATGACATTGCCGACTTTGCCAGACTCCTGCGAAGCGCCAACGACGGCGATCGATCCGGGATTGAATAATTTTTTTAAATTTGACATATTTTTTTAGACTGATATTTTTTTCTCATCCAGCAGGCCCTCAACAGCGCCATAGAAGTTGACGACGCTGCTGCTATTGGCGATGCCCCAGCGCAAACATTCTTCCAAATCCCTACTTTTCATTTGGGCGGCGATAAAGCCACTGGAAAAAGCATCACCCGCACCCAAGGTATCAGCGACTTTTTCTTTCCTCGCCGCGATATGCAAAAAATCCTTGCCATCAAATCCCCAAGCACCGCGCGCGCCGTCCGTCAAAGCTACGGTCCGGGCACCCAAGGCGTTCAATTTTTCCGCCAAAAACCTTTCGTCATTAAGTGAATTGATGTCGAAATCCCCGGATTTTTCAACGATCTCAATCGCCTCATCCTTATTGACGATCAATATTTGTGCCTGCCTGACTCCTTCGATCACTTTTTGCGTATTTATTTTGATGTTTTTTTGCCCGGGATTGAAAACCATTTTTTTGTCGCCATCCCGAACCAGCGCCAATATCTTGTCCAACTTAACTTCCCAGCTTTCATCTTTATTCCCATTAAGCGAACTGACAAAAAACCACTCCGCCGGAATTTTCCTTATCTCATCCGAAAGCACTTCCAATTTTTCATTCGCATCGCGGTCAGAAAATATAATCCGGTCTTCACTGGGAATATGGGCCAGGATGAACGAAAGGTCGCTCCGGCATTCCCTATCCATTTGCAACAAATCGGTCGCAACGCCGTTTTTTTCCAACTCATCTTTGATCCATTCGCCGGATTGGTCGTTTCCCATCCGGGTGCAACAAAAAGTCCCGATACCCAGACGAGACAGACCGCAAGCCACATTGGCCGCGCAACCACCGATGGATTCATGCCGTCCGCCGGCAAGTTGGTATTTAGCCCCCAATTCAAAAGTGATTTTTCTCTGGCATTCCAAGTCACTTGGAGTTTCCACCACGATTCCATCATTCATCGGAAATATGACATCCTTGGTGGATGAGCCGATGCAAATTATCTTATCCATAGAATTATCCATTTAAAAATTATTTCAACAATGACTCTTTGACCATCAATCCCGGTTTCTCTATGCCCAGAATATCCAAGATGGTCGGAGCGATATTCCCCAGAACGCCGCCATCGCGCAATTTTTTGTTTTTAAATCTTTCCCCAACTAACAGGAAGGGCACCGGATTTTTGGTATGGAAAGTATTCGGCTGGTCGCTGTCGAAATCCACCATATCGTCAGCGTTGCCATGGTCCGCGGTAATGATCATATTACCACCGCCAGCCGATATTTTCTTCGCCAGCCGGCCGATCTGTTTGTCTAAAAATTCTATCGCCTCCACCGTAGCTCCCATATCCCCGGTATGCCCGACCATATCCGCATTGGCATAATTGACCGCGATAAAATCATATTCGTCATCTTGGATGCTTTGCAAAATCGTGTCAGTTATCCGCTCAGCCGACATTTGCGGGATCTTGGCATATGAATCGACGACTGGCGATTCGATCATGACACGCGTTTCACCGTCGACCAGATCCGCATAACCGCCATTCAAGAAATAGGTCACGTGGGCGAATTTTTCCGATTCAGCGATATACAACTGTTTTATACCGCCCAAAACCATCGGCAAAGTCGCCGAAATGGTGTGCCCCGGAAAAGCCGTGTGGATTTCCAAATCCGGACCGAAATCCGTCATAGCCGCGAAATATAAGTTCTTTATTTTGTCAGTTATCGGCATATCGTCTTCCATAATGCTTTCTTTGCTCATCGCCACGAAAAGTTTGGTGAATTGCCTAGCTCGATCGGATCGCAAATTATAAAAAATGACCGCGTCATTCTCACTGATCCGCACGACCGGACGGCCGTTTTCATGGATCACGGTCGGAATCAGATATTCATCCGTCAGCCCGATATCATACGCATTATCAATCGCTTCCTCAGGGGAACCGGCTTTCTCGCCCCGCAAAAAAACTATCGCATCATATGCCAAAGTCAATCGTTTCCAATTTTTGGCGCGGTCCATCGCATAAAACCGCCCGCTCAAAGTCGCGATCTTCCCGATGCCGACCTCCGCCATTATCTTTTGATAATGTTTCAAATGCTTATGGGCGCTCCGCGGATAGGAGTCGCGTCCGTCCGTAAATAAATGGCAATATACTTGCGGAATATTATTTTTCTTCGCCAGTTCCAAAATTGCGCGAAAATGCTCCGGATCACTATGCGGACTGTCCGAATTACCCATAAGACCCATTACGTGCAAGCTGCTATTATATTTCTTCGCGTGATGCATCGCGCACACCAAAGTCGGATTTATGAAAAAACTTTTGTCCTTGATACTGTTGGAAATATACAGCGAATCCTGGTTGATTATCCGGCCCGCCCCGATATTCATATGGCCGGCTTCCGATCCGCTCATCTTGTGATCCTCCAGGCCGACATCCTCGCCGGTCGCGCCAATCACTGTCGACGGATATGTTTCATATAGCCGGTCCAAGACCGGTTTTTTAGCCATCGTTATCGCGTTGCCTTTGGATGGCGGCGCGACGCCCCAACCATCCAATATTACCAGCAGCGTAGGTGTTTTTTTGTTATTCATATTTTGATATTCTTTTTAGTGTACCTGGCCCGATTCTCAAATATCCGATATTTATGTTTTATTTTTCAAACCATCCTTGATTCTTGAAGAATTACGGAATCGGAAATCCGAAAATTTATTTCGTTATTTCCTCTTCGATCCTCAAAAGCCGGTTATATTTGCAGATCCTTTCCCCTCTTGAAAGCGATCCGGATTTCATATATTCCGCACCGGTTCCGACCGCCAAATCGGAAATGAAATCATCCGTGGTTTCCCCGCTTCGATGGGAAATGACGATTTTCATCTTATTTTTCTTAGCCAATTTTATACAGTCGACCGTTTCCGTGAGTGAACCGATCTGATTGACCTTGATCAGGACCGAATTGCAAGCTTTTTCACGAATAGCCATTTTGAGCCTTTTCACGTTAGTGACCAGCAAATCATCCCCGATCGTCATCACTTTCTTGCCGATTTTTTTCTCCATCGCGCTCCAGCCCTCCCAATCATTCTCATTCAAGCCATCTTCCACCGAGATGACATTATATTTCGCGATCCATTCGTTATAGATATTCATCAACATTTCCCGGGTTATACCATTACTTTCCGGCTTGAAGATATATTGGCCTTCTTTTTCATCAAAAAATGAAGAGGCAGCCGCATCGATACCGGTGCTGACTTGCTTGCCTTTAGCATAGCCGGCTTCGGTAATCGCCCGATTCATCAACTCCAAGGCTTTGGAATTGCTTTCCAGGCGCGGAGCGAACCCGCCCTCGTCTCCTACCGCCACACTCTGGCCTTCGGACGCCAGGATTTCTTTCAACTTATGGAAAATTTCACTGCCGGCGCGGAATTGCTCGCGGAAAGTTTTAATGCCATTCGGCACGATTTTATATTCCTGGATGGAAAGTCCAGAATCACTGTGTTTTCCGCCATTGATCACATTGAACATCGGGGTAGGTAATTTCAGCTTAGCCGGAAATTTGAAAGTCTTAGCGATATATTTGTACAAGGGAATTTCCTGCTCCAGCGCAGCCGCGCGGCAAACCGCCAACGACACGCCCAAAATCGCATTAGCCCCCAAATTGGTCTTATTTTCCGTCCCATCCAATTCCAGCATTTTTTGGTCAATTTCCATTTGTTTTTCCGCCTCCATCCCGACCACCGCTTTCTGGATTTTTTTGTTCACGTTTTCCACCGCCTGCAAAACTCCCAAGCCATTATATCTTTTTTTATCGCCATCACGTAATTCCAAAGCCTCAAAAGTCCCCGTCGAAGCGCCGGACGGAACAGCCGCCGTCGCCTTCACGCCCGATTCCAGCTCGACATCCACTTCCACCGTCGGATTACCCCGTGAATCCAAGATTTCCCGCGCAAAAATTTTCTTTATTTTAGACATAAAAATTTCGTTAATTTGATTAGGCTATCCAATATTATATCACAAGCTCGACAAAACAAAAAACGGGGCTGACGCCCCATCTTTATGGATTTCCAAACGATATTCGATTTGCTCGGACGCTACGGCCAAGGACCGCTGCGGATTATCCTCGTGACAAGGCTTCGATTCCCGGCATCGCATTGCCGGCCAAAAAGTCCAGCATCGCTCCGCCGCCTGTGGAAACAAAAGAGATGTCATCCATAGCGTGGTTTTTTTCCAAGATTTCCAGGGTTTCGCCGCCGCCCACCAGAACAAAAGCTCCGCTGGCAATGACTGCTTCCAGGATTTCATTGGAACTCTTGGCATATTTCTCATCCTCGAATTTTCCGGTCGGCCCGTTCCAAGCGATCGTCTTGGCACTGGCGATAATGGCCTTGAATTTTTCCACGGTTTCCGGCCCAATATCCAAGCGATCATCCACAAAATCAACCGGCAAGACAACTTTGTCGGAAAATTCGATATTTTGGTCCAACGCTTCGTTGGCGATTTTGCCACCGACCAAAATATGGTCGTATTTTTCTTCAAAAAACTTAATAACCGGGATTTTAGTTTCAATCTTGGCACCGCCGATGATAGCCACTGCCGGACTTACCGGATGCTCCTTGATGATGGTCATTTCATGGATTTCTTCCAGCATCCGGAAACCGGCGCAACTTGGCAAGATTTTCGCCACGCCCGTCACAGAAGCCTGGTCACGATGGCTAACGCTGAAAGCGTCCTGCACGAACACATCAAAATTTTCTGCCAACTGTTTCGCGAATTCAACATCATTGGATTCATCGCCCGCGTAAAAACGTACGTTTTCCAAAAGCAAAGCGCCGCCCACCATATGTTCCAAAGCCTCTTTTACTTTTTCTCCGATACAATCCGACACGAATGTGATTCCGGTCGCCAAAATATCCTCAACATCTCCAGCTATTTGTCTTACGGAAAATTTCGAATCAACCTGGCCGTCCGGCCGCCCTAAGTGGGTTATCATCGCCACTTTGCAATTCTTGTTTAATAAATAATCCAATGTTTCCTTGGCCGCCGCGATTTTGAAAGATTCCTTGACCTTGCCGTTTTCCACCGCCACGTTGAAATCCACCCGGAGCAAAACTTTTTTATTTTCCAAATCCGCGTCTTGAATTCTTCTGATGTCCATAATAAAAAATGAAAAGATTAAAAATTACCCCGTCCCATCCCCAGCACCGCCACGATCACTCCGATCATCGCCGTCACCAAGGTGAAAATCCAGGCACGCATCGTCACCTTGGTTTCCGGCCAACCTTTGGCCTCGAAATGATGGTGGATCGGCGCCGCCAAAAAGACTTTGCGCTTGAACAGTTTTTTGGAAGTCAGCTGGATACAAACTGAACCTGATTCGATGACATAGATAAAGACGATGATAAACAAAGCGATGACGGAATTGGTAAGCATCGCCACCACCCCCAAAGTCGTGCCCAAGGCCACCGCTCCAGTATCGCCCATAAAAAACCGGGCGGGATAGATATTGAACCATAAAAAAGCCAGCAGCGCCCCGGCGATAGCCGCGCAGAAAGCCGCGATATCCATCTTGTTGTGAAAAAAGGAAATAAGCGCGAAAGAGCTAAAGGCGATCAGCATAATTCCGCCGTTAAGTCCGTCCAGCCCATCGGTTTCATTCGACGAGATAGCGGTGAACAAGATGACGAAGATAAAAAGTGGGAGATACCAAAGTCCGATTTCGAAGTTGCCCATCGCCGGAATATGGATACTGTCTATTTCCAATTTATAATAGAACCACCAAGCCCCGGCTATAGCGATCAAGATCAACCAACCGAAACGCATCGCGAAACGCATACCTCCGCCCTTATTCTTTCCAATGCCTCGCACGCTCATCCAATCATCAAACATTCCCAAGATGCCGGCGGAAACCAAAGCGAAAAGCGGCAGCCAAGTTTGTGAACGGCTCAGAAAATCCAGACGCGCGATAAAATTAGTATCAAACAGTTCAGCTAATAAGGGGAAGATATAATGCGAAGTGAAAATCAAAACCAGCACGGTCGCCCAAACCAGGATTCCTCCCATCGTCGGGGTTCCACTCTTGTCTTTGTGCAACTGGTTGACGTAGGTGAGCTTTTGCCCATCGACGGAATTCTGCTTGATCTTTATGCCGATCCGCTTCTTATACAAGAAGTTGGTCAAGAGCGGCGTAAACAGAAAGGCCAGTATGAAGGCGATGAATCCTGTCGAAAAAACTTTAATGACATTCACGACTAGCGGGATGTTTTGTATTTGCGCCAAACCCATATTATTGCCAAGTATGATTATTAAAAATCCAGTCCACCAGCACTTTCATATCATCCCAGCGCTGTTCATCATTCAAAAGGACCGCGATTATCCGATGCTTGCCGGCCGGATCCTCGGCGCCCAACATTAGCGATTTTCCCGCCAAAGGCGTGAAGCCGGTTTTGCCGCCGATACAATTCGGCATCGTCGCCAAAAGCATATCGGTATTTTTGAGCTCATGCATATATTTCCCGTCCGCGGAATAAAACTTTCCATCAGGAACCATCATTATATCCCAGATGGTTTCATATTTCAAAGAATACGCGGCGATGCGGGCAATGTCATAAGCCGTCGAATAACATTGATCTTCATGCTCATCGATTTCAAGCCCTGAAGGAGTGCAGAAATTAGATTCCTTGAGCCCCATATCTTTAGCTTTCTTATTCATCATATCCACAAACTTTTCCGGCGATCCGGCGATATGTATGCCGAGCGCCGTAGCCGAATCGTTCGCGCTGTTCATCAACATCGCCCGCATAAGGTCTTTGGCGCGGACTTTCTCCCCGGCAAACATCTGATTGCCATTGCAAAAAACGCTGGTCGGACAACCCACGACAGTTCCGTCCACTTGCAAGGCCTCTTTGGTGATAAGTACCTCCTCATCCAAATTTTCTATATTTTCCATAGCCAAAATCGCCGTCATCATCTTTGTCAGTGAGGCAATCTGGGTCCGCTTGCGTCCATTATCATAGTGGATGATCGTGCCACTATCGGCATCGATAGCCACGGATGAACCGGCCCAGATCTTCAAATCCGAAACTCCTTGTTTGCGTGTCGGGACAAGACCGGAAGCCATTACCGGATCTACCGGAAAGATGCTGTATTTTTCAGCTTTCTTGGCATCGAAATCCTCAAAAACACTCCCCTTATCTGCCGACGGCAAACCGCAAACATCCGCTTCCGCTTGGCAAGAAACGCTAGGCATCGACACCTCCGCACCCCGCATACTGCCAGCCATATCCCCATAAAACCAAAACGGGGCGAAAGGTATCATTAAAAATGTGACAATCAGGTTCATCATAGGAAATTCTTTAAATCCCATTTATCGGCTTACGATATTATACTGTCAATTCTATCATCCTTGGACAATGTTTCATAGTCCGGCAATTTTTCAATACTGTCGATTCCCAATTTTTTCAGGAAATCGAAGGAAATCTTATACAGGTATCCGCGGTTATCCTTGGGATTCTCGATCCGCTCCAAAAGTCCGCGCATCAGCAGGGAACGGACGGTGAAGCTGCAGTTGACTCCCCGGATCGCTTCGACCTCGATCCTCGTAATCGGCCCGCGGTACGCGATTATCGCCAGCACTTCTAAACCGGCTTTGCTCAAATTTTCCTGAATTTCGCTTTTCACCAACTGCTCCGCGATGGACGCGTTCTCCGGACTGGTCGCCATCTGGAATTCATTTTCCTTCCTGATGATGATTATCCCCCTTTTCGCCACGGAGTATTCTTCCTGCAAAACCGCGGCGGACCGCTCGATATCCTCGAGCGAAGCTCCAGTCACCTTGGCGATTTTAGCCGCGCTTAGCGGTTCGCCGCTGACAAATAGGATACTTTCGATGGCCGATTTTAACTTTTCTTGTTCCATCATATTAAATCACAAATTCCAAATTTAAAAATTCAAATAAATTATAAATTTCAAAATTCAAAACTGTTTTTATATTTTGGATTTCGGTAATTGTAATTTATCTGGGATTTGTTATTTTGGGTTTTGAATTTTTAAA
>JAUXSK010000010.1 GCA_030679995.1 Candidatus Moraniibacteriota bacterium | reverse complement strand
ATATTTTAGGTATTAAAAATTAAAACATTATTTAAAAAATTATAAAATTAAAAATTATAAAATTGTGTCCAGCAATCTTTCTAAGCACATCCTTACGACCCTAGTTTATTATGACGTTATGGATTATCCGATGACGTCTTTCGAGGTCTGGAAATATCTGACCAGGACTTCAAATTTAAACCAACCAACCGGTCAGCAAGCTCTAGGCGGGGATTCCGGCAATCAGAATGAGAAATATTCCTTA
Organism: Candidatus Moraniibacteriota bacterium; assembly: GCA_030679995.1. Classification (GTDB taxonomy): domain Bacteria; phylum Patescibacteriota; class Minisyncoccia; order Moranbacterales; family UBA2206; genus JAUXSK01. The sequence continues at coordinate 3,132 of JAUXSK010000010.1, read as the reverse complement.
TCGGAAGTCATCAAAGAATTGGATGGGGATGGTGTAAGAAAGAATATCGCGGAATATCGCGGATACTATTTTTTGAAAGGCCGGGAAAAACTGGTCGAACAGCGGATCGGGCGCAATAAGATCGCCGAATCCAAATTCAAAATAGCGCGCCGGGTGGCGTGGTGGCTGAGGTTCGTACCGTTCATGCGCGGGATAGCCTTGACGGGCCGGCTGGCGATGAAGAATACAGAATCAAAAAGCGATTTGGATTTCCTGATCGTTCTGAAAAAAGGCAGGATTTTCACGGGGCGGGCTTTAGTGACCCTTTTGGTGCATATTTTGGGCAAAAGGAGATACGGCTCAAAAATCGCCAACCGAGTGTGTCTCAACTATTTCATAACCGATAAATCTTTGGAGATAAATCTCAAGGATATTTTCTCAGCTTCTGAATATCATTTCATAACTCCAATTTTCGGGCGTAAGACTTTCAAGAAATTCCAAATCAAAAACGGCTGGTTGAAAAAATATAAAATCCACTACCAGCCGGACGAAGTGGCCAATCTAAAATTGCTAAAGGACGGCAAGTTCGCGAAAATGACGAGAAAAATCGGGGAAAAGCTTTTTAAAATCGATTTCATCGAGCGGCATCTGCGTGATTGGCAGTTGCGGAGGATCGCCGCCGATCCGCGTACGCACAAGCCAGGCAGTATGATAATCGCTACCGACGAATCTTTGGTTTTTTTGCCTGATCCGCAAAGTCCGAAAGTGTTTGAAAAATTCCAAGAGCGGCTGGCGAGCTTGGAATAGGCGGAATCGGGAGCAAAAATTATCAAGGCTAAATATTGCAATTTCCCATTTATCCACACCCAGCCGTTTTTTCGCAAAATGTGGTATAATAAAACCAACTTAAATCTTCAAACAAAAATATGTCAAAAACAAAAATGCTCCTGATAGTTGTCTTCGCGCTCGTCTTAGGCGGGATTTTTTCTTCTTCTGTTTCCCGTGCCCAGGAGGTGATGCCGGAAAGCGTTTCATTAGGAGAGATCGTGGCGGTGGCCGATGTCAACATCTTTGATTCAAAAATAGTTTCCCAGGAAGAAAACAAAATCCGCATAAGCTTCGATTTGGCCAACGGGGAAAGCGTCCAGCCGGAAGTGAAATACGCGGTGCGTCTGATCCGAAGCAGTGAAACCGAACAGGTTGTCGTGGATGAGAAAATCTATGAGGAGGTGCTGGACCTGAAGAACGGCGAGACTTTGAAAAAAGAAATTGAATATACCGCCCCAGCCTATCTGGAGGGTACGTTCCAACTTTGGCTGATGGCCCAAAACCAGAGCGGTTTGGATTTGGCGCTGTCTAACGCGGGCGAAATATCTTTGACGGGAAATAACCGATATATCGAAGTCATACCGGAATCCTGCTATCTGAAAGTCGAAGGTGAGGCGGAAGATGTGAAATATAGCTTGTTCCAAGGCGTCGATATCAAAAGCGAAGAAAAACTGCTGGCCGTTTGCGAACTGGCCAACCATTTCGCGGATCCAGTCGAATTCACTCCGGTAATCAAGAATTATTGGCGGTCCACTTTCGGGAAAACTGTCGAGGACGATAAGGCGCCCCAAGTCTCGCTGGGTCTTGCTTCGGGTGAAAAGAGATCTTTCTATTTTGTCATACCGAAAGCTTTGACGCCTCAGGCATATGACGCTGTCCTGGAACTTACCGACAAACAAGGAAAAATAATTTCCAATAAATTATCCTTCCACTATGTTTTGCGCGGAGCAAGCGCCACCATCCAAAATCTCCGGCTGGATAAGGACTATTACCAGAAAGGCGAAACAGCCCGGGCCTCTATCTATTGGACGCCGGCAGCTGATAATTTTTATGGCGCCCGGTTCGCGCCGACGGATAACGGAAAAGTTTTTCTGGAAATCGCGATCAAAAGCGCGGCTGGAAATCTGTGTACGGAAAAATATGACAAGGAGGCTGACCCGGGAGCCCGGACTTCCGATTATGATTTGCCGGTCACATCTGATTGCGTCGATCCGCGGATAATCGTCAGCATCAAAGATGGCCAGGGTAATATTTTGGATCAGAAGGAATATACTTTGAAAAGTCAGAGTGTTCCAGCTGGAGCGGGACTGGAAAAAGAGGCGGTCCGGGAAGAAGGCGGATATGATCCGATATTTTTATACGCAAGCATCCTGGGAGCGATTTTAGCTATCGCATTGTTGGCTTTGGTTTTCCGCCGCAGAAAAAGCGTTTCCTTGTTCATTTTCTTCATCTTAGGCACGGCGATTTTCGCGCACGGGAACAACGCCTTGGCGGCGACCTTTGTCGTCCAAAGTATCAATTATTCCCACAGCGATAGTGTGTATACGGTCAATTTGAATAAATCCGTCTTTCTGCCAGGAGAAAATATCACGGCATATGGCACCGGCAAGGGCGGGGTCTGTGACAACGGTGATATTTTCCAATATCTGGCGGTTTCTTCCACTGATGGGACGAATTCCGTCTCCAAACCCATAATCGATATTTATGCCGATCTGGGTCATTGGTTTGTGGCCAATGGAACGCAGAGCGTGCAGTGTACGGGCAGCAGTAGCAGATTCAGTCATCAGATTTGCAATTATATCACGAATGGCTATATCAATTTCACAGCCTCCGGCACGGGTGGCAACCATAGGGTCATTTTTTTAGGCAAGGGTTGGGGTTCGCATGCATATTTACCCGTGAGATATTCTACTGTTCCTCCACCAACCTGTTCCATTTCTTTCAATCCTCCTGGTCCACTGACAGCCCCGGCAAACGTAGGAGATAGTTGGAGTAGCACAAATGCTACCAGTGCTTCGGCTGTTTGCACCGGACCTTTGAATTGGTCAGGCACGATTCCAGTAAGCGGAAGCAATGCTAATATTGGTCCACTCAATGCAGGAACGGAAACTTGCACAATGACAGTAAGAGGTCCGGGTGGAACCGGAACTTGCAGGCGTTCCGTAGTTATTACGTCAGCTGCTGCCTGCGCCCTCCCTTGGGGCGGCACTATCGCTTCCGGTTCCAGTGTCACCGCCTACCGTCTGCCTTCGGTCGCTTGCGGTTCAGTCTGCTCTTCTGTTTCCCAAACCAGGACTTGCACCAACGGCACCCTGTCCGGCACCT